>CAZDWH010000183.1:0-6190 GCA_964509025.1 uncultured Rhodanobacteraceae bacterium | reverse complement strand
ACGCGCTCTACAGGTACAGCACCGGCTATGTGGTGCATGGTGGCTCGAGCCGCACGCCGAACGGCGCGATCTCGCTGCCACAAAGCTTGGTCGACTCGGTGTACGGTGGCTGCGGCGGGCGCAACCGCGTGATCCGCAAGGATGGTGCGAGCGGTCGTAGTCTATCCGACTATCGCTGCTATAAATCCGCCGACGCGTTCAACTATCAGGCGGTAGGCAACTACGATCTGACTCCGGCCGAGCGCACTGGCCTGTTCGCGTTGAGCAATTACAAGCTCACCGACAACGTCGAGGCGTTTGCCGAAATTTTTCACAACAAGACCGTGTCGCAGGCGCGCATCGCACCGTTGCCGCTGGATGCGCAGGTAGACGGCCTATTTATTCCGTCGAATCAGTATTACAACCCGTTCGGCGTCGCCTTTGGTCCGATCGACAATGAGTTCAAGACGCGCCTGACTTCGCTTGGCAACCGTACCGCAGATTTCTCGACGACGCACGATCTCGTCACGGCGGGCTTCAAAGGCACCTTTGCCGATTCAGCATGGAATTGGTTCGCTAATGCGAGCTACGGCAAGGTCTCGCAGAGCTTGAACAATATCAATTTCGTCGACTACGACAAGCTCAGGAAAAATTTTGCCTGCACCACGCCAAGCTGCGATCCGATCAACATTTTCAATATCTACGACCCGAACACGATTGCATTGTTGAAGAGCGCGGCGACGAGCTTCCACAGCTCGCCGCTCAATTATCAGATGCGTTCGGGTGAACTCGGTGCGACCGGGTCGGTGTTCGATCTGCCGGCGGGTTCGGTACAAGTGGCGGCCGGTGCTTCATACCGCAAGGAATATGTGCACAACACGACGGATCACGGCTTGACCACGACGACGACTGGCAGCGGCGACGATCTGCAGTTGCTGTGCGCAGGACCCACGTCGATCTGCCCGTCGCCGCAGCAAGGCGGATTCAATGTCAAGGAAGCCGATGCCGAATTGCTCATCCCGATCCTCAAAGACCAACCGTTCGTGCATTCGCTGAACATCGATTTGGGCGATCGCTATTCGAAGTACAGCAACTTCGGCAGCACGAATAATTGGAAGGTGGCGATCGAGTTCAAGCCGATCGAAGACCTGTTGTTGCGCGGAACGGTTTCCAAAGTGTTCAGAGCACCCTCGGTGAGCGATCTCTTCGCAGGGCCCGGTTTCGACTCGGTGACCGCGTCCGATCCCTGCGGTTCGGCAGCAGTGGCGAGCAATCCGGCATGCAAGGGTTACTCGTTCGCAAACACCGGCACGAGCCAGTTGAACGGCATCACCACTGGCGCGAATTACGCGAACAGCCAGCTCGGCCAGAACATCCATCTCACGCCGGAGCACGGCAAGTCGTTCGACTACGGCTTCGTCTACGATCCGAACTGGATTCCCGGTCTGTCGGTCAGCGCGGACTATTACCGCATCGTGCTCAACAATCTGATTATCTCGGGCGCGGGTACCGCCCAGACGATCCTCGATGGTTGCTTCAACGGCGTCGCGGATCTGTGCCCGTTCATTCTGCGCAACTCCGTCGGCTCGAGCAAAGGCCAGATCAAATATCTGTTCGAGCCGGCGTTCAACAACGGTACGTTGACGACCCAGGGCGCCGATTTTGCGGCGCATTACCGCTTACCCGAGACACCATTCGGCAACTTCCGCGTAGGCTTTGCGGCAACCTATATCCAGCGTTATGACGTGACGAACGGCCCGCTGACGCAGGGCGTCGCGGGTCATTTCGACCGCACGTTCGGCGCGATCCAGCGCTGGCGCGGCACTGGCAGCCTCGACTGGAACTGGGGCGCGATCAATGCCAACTGGACGGCGCGCTACATCGGGCATACGACGATCGGCTACGCCAACCCCAGGCTCGGACCGACGGCGAATGCCGATCCGGGAGACGGCTCGGATCTATACGTGGGTCAGCCCTACCACTATGGATCGTACGTCTATCACAACGTTTCGTTCGGCTACAACATCGAGAAGCTCAACACGATGGTGCAGTTCGGTGTCGACAACGTCGGCGACAAGAAGCCGCCGATCTTCTATCAACAGAACGTCGCCAATGCGAACACGGATGTGAACACCTATGACCCGATCGGTCGTTTCTACTTCGCCAAGATCACGGTGAAGTTCTAGCGGTATACAAGCAGCGCCCAGCAAGCCGCGCGGAGCGATCCGCGCGGTTTTTTTTGTTGCTTCTCGGTGCGTGCCAGTAGTGAGGATTTATTCAAAACTGACGGCATGGATCGGCGGCAGATGGCCGTTGATGAGGTGCCAATGCGCGCCAGCATCGTCGCTGAGCCAGAGATTGCCCGTGGTCGAACCGAAGGCGAGACGCTCGCCGCTCGCATCGACCGCGAGGCCGTGGCGATATATGAGGTCATAGGCATCGCGCTGCGGCAGTCCTTCGCGCAGTACCTCGAAACTCGCGCCGCCGTCGCGCGTGCGCGCGACCGCCAGCTTGCCATCGACCGGCACTCGCTTCTCGTCCTTCACCGCAGGCACGAACCATGCGGTCTCCGGATCGCGTGGATGCACCGCGACGGCGAAGCCGAACACCGACGGCGGCATGTTCACTTCGGTCCAGTTCATTCCGCCGTCTACGCTGCGGAACACGCCGTTGTGATGCTGCACCCACAGATGCTCGGGCGAAGCCGCGCACTGCACCATGCGATGCGGATCCTGGATCGCCGGATCCTCGCGCCGTTCCGGCGGCATATACGTGGCGAACATACCCCGCGTCGTCACGTCCCAACTCGCGCCGCCGTCGCGGCTCCGCCACACGCCACCGCAGGAAATCGCGACGCGCAGTGTGCGTGCGTCGCGCGGATCGACGCAGACCGAGTGGATACCAGGTGCGTCGTAGCCGCCGCCGAACCATTGCATGCGCTCGGGGCGATCCCACAGTCCCTTGACGATCTGCCAGCTCGCGCCGCGATCTCCCGAACGGAACAAACCGCCCGGAATCGTTCCGGCCCAAAGCACGCCAGGCTCGTTCGCGCAGCTCGCAACGAGTTCCCACAGCAGTTGCAATTTCGCCGCCGCGGGCTCCTTGCCATCGCCGGTCGCAACCCGGTCGTCGGCCGCGTATGCAGGTACGCCGACTTCCTGCCACGATTCGCCGCTATCGTCGGAACGATGTAGTTTGACGCCGAAGTGACCGAGATTGAGTGCGGCATAGCGCGCACCGTCGCGCGCATCAGAGAGCGCGCGCGTGACGTTGTCGCCGAGGAAGCACACACTCTCGATGTTCCATGCGCGTTTCGTGCGCGCGAGCGCGAACAGGCCTTTGCGCGTCGCGACCAACAGATGATCCTGCCTTGAATTGGTAGCCACGCGTCAACCTCCCGAAAGAGCTTGCATGATGTAGATCTCCGTACTTGGCGACAGCGCGGCCCGCGGATGCGCCTTGTCGGCGAGCGCGGTGCCGTCGATGAAGATCGCGACGTGATGACGTACGCCCCCGCGCTCGTCGAACACGTAGCCGCGTAGAGTCGGATAGCGCGCGAACATGGCGTCAAACGCCTCGCTCAGCGTCGTGCCCGGTGCGTGCAGCGCGATTTCGCCCGCACCGGACGCATCGGGCAGATGGCGCGTCAGTGCAGAAGCGAGTACGACCTTTGCCATGCGGCTCCCAGGGGAACGATCGGCGCGAATATTCTGCTCCGCTTGCGCACCGCGCTCAATCGCACCAGCGACGCGCCGAGTTGCGCGCTCGAAGGGTGTTGACAGTTGCGATTTATTATTTTACTTTAAGGTAAATTAACCAATAGGTAAAATATGTCGCTAGATCATCTCAGCACCACGTTCGCCGCGCTTGCCGACCCGACGCGCCGCGCGATCCTGGCGCGCCTGGCGACGGGCGAGACGACGGTCAGCGAGCTCGCCGCGCCATTCGACATGACGCTGCCCGCCGTGACCAAACATCTGAAGGTGCTCGAGCGCGCAGGCCTGATCTCGCGCGGGCGCGAGGCGCAGTGGCGTCCTTGCCGACTCGAGGCGGAGCCGCTGCGCGAAGTCGCGAACTGGGTCGAACGCTATCAGAAATTTTGGGAGCAACGTTTCGACAGCCTCGAACGTTATCTAAGTGAAGTGCAACAACAGGAGAAAACACATGTCAGCAAGACCACAACCGGCAAGCCGCGCCGCCGCAGAAGAACTCGCACTTGAAATCGTGCGCGTATTCGATGCGCCGCGCAGTCTCGTCTACGCAGCATGGACCGACCCGGTGCACGGTTCGAAGTGGGCGCCGCAGGGCATGCAGATCATTCACAACGAAGCGGATCTGCGCGTCGGAGGAAGACTGCGCATCGGCATGCGCGCCGCCGATGGCAGCGAGCATTGGGAAGGCGGCGTCTATCGCGAGATCGTTCCGAACAAGCGTCTCGTGTTCACGCATGCCTGGGAAGACGGCAAGGGCGGCCATAGTCCGGAGACGCTCGTAACGGTGGAGTTCGAGGACGCGGGTCCCGGCAAGACTCGCATGTTCTTTCGCCAGACCGGATTCGGTTCGGTCGCGAGTCGCGATGGTCACTATCAAGGCTGGACCGAGGCGTTCGAGAAACTGGCCGTCTATATCGAAGCATTGTCAAACCAAGGAGCACCATGAAGCTGTACTACTTTGAAACTCCGCATCCGCGTGTCGCCTGCGCGGTGGCCAAATACACGCAGGTGCCGGTGGAATGGGTGCGCGTCGATCTCGCGCGCGGCGAGCACAAGCGTCAGGAATATCTCGCGATCGATCCGAATGGCAAGGTGCCCGCGCTGGTCGACGGCGACGTGACGCTGTGGGAAGCGCCGGCGATCATGTGCCATATCGCGGCGAAAGCCGGCTCGGATTTGTGGCCGCGCGATGAGCGGGCGCGCATCGACATCCTGCGCTGGTTCAACTGGAGCACCGCGCATTTCTCGCGCGCCGCCGGCACGATCTTCTTTGAAAACACGATCAAGCCAGCGATCGGTCTCGGTGCGCCGGATGCTCAGGCGATCGAGCAGGCGAGCGACGGGTTGAAACAGTTTGCCGGCGTGCTCGATACGCATCTCGCGCGGCGCGACTATCTCGTCGGCAATCGCCTGAGCCTCGCCGATTTCCACGTGGCGATGTTCCTGGGCTACGACGCTGCGAAACTGCCGCTCGGCGAGTTCGGCAACATCACGCGCTGGTATGCGCGGCTCGACCAGCTGCCGGCGTGGCGTGAGCCGTTCCCGGCACGCGCCTGACGACGCGCACTCAAATCGAAAACTTGGGATCGCCTTCGACAATGTGCTGCTCGAGTTTCGGCGTCTCTCCGCGCTGCCACAGCGCAGCGCGGTGCACGACGCGATAGGCAAGCGGCCCGGCGTCGGGCGCTTCGTTGCGCTCGGCTGGACGCGGGATGCAGACGAACTCCGTTTCGAACGCATCGGGCGTCGCGCGCACGACCGCGTAGCCGTGTCCGCCCATGTCGACGAAAGAAAGATGCGGCGCATTGTCGGGATTGCCCGCGGCACGCGCCTTGGCGATATCGTGCGTCTTGGCGTATTCGAAGCAAGCACGCACGCCGTGGCGCAGCAGCAGATTGACCGCGGGCTCGGGCTTGGCGCCGTCGCGGTCGGCGAGGAACAAGGGTCGCAACACATGATCTTTCGGGAACTTGTGCTCCATCGATTCGACCATGCCGGGCGCAGAAATCGATCCAGTGATAAAGGCGATGCCGACTGGTTCGAACTTCTGCGGCGGTAACGCCTTGGCCGCGACTCCGGCCCAGAAACTGTGGCGATCACCGGCGACCGTGGCGAATCCGGTGATGCCTTCGCGCGCGACGAAATCGTAGATCTCGCCGCGTTCGACAAAGGCGCCCGAGTGATCGCCGCCGCCGAAGCAGGCGTAGCCCGTACCGGGCCAGGGTTTGCCGACACCGCTTGGAAGATTCTGCGGATCGGCGCGCATCTCGAGCGTGCCGGTCGTATTGCCCCAGACCTTCCAGGTCGCGCGCGAGGCCTTGAGGCGATCGAGAAACCAGGCCTTCTGCGTCGCGCCGAGTATACTTTGCGCAGGTTTGTCTTTCTGGAAATTCGGAATTTCCGCGGCGCCAAAGCGGATCGTCGCGGGCGGCTTGCCGCCACCGTAGCTCTTGCCCGCGTCTAGGATTTCCTGCGCTTCCTGCGGAAAAAACTGCGGA
>CAZDWH010000182.1:0-6191 GCA_964509025.1 uncultured Rhodanobacteraceae bacterium | reverse complement strand
ACCGTCGCCTTGCCCTGCGCCCAGGTCGCGAACGCTTCGTTGAGCCAGATGTCGTCCCACCACGGCACGGTGACGAGATCGCCGAACCATTGATGCGCGATCTCATGCGCGTTGACGTTGAAGCTGGAGCGATACGCATTCGCAGACGAGGTCGCATCGATACGCAGCAGCGCATCGCGATAGACGATCAGGCCCGCGTTCTCCATCGCGCCGGCGGAAAAATCCGGCGCACCGAGGAGATCGAGTTTGTCGAACGGATACGGCTGGTGCGTGTAGTCCTCGTAATACTGCACGGTCGCGGGCGTCTGTTCGAGGATCCACTTGAGCTGCGGGCCGGTGCCGCGCGGACCGATGCCGCGCAGCGGCAGCGCTTCCTTGCGCACGGCGTTCGCTGCGAGCACCGGGCCGTCGACCACGTCCCACGGACCGACCGCAATCGCAACGAGATAGGTCGGTAGCGGCTTGGTCGGCGCGAAGACCAACGCCTTCCACTTCCCGTCAGGGGTAGGCGAGCTGCCCACCACGTTCGTATTGGCGATCGCGGCTTCGTCCTTCGGCACCATCAGCCTGATATTGAACGGCGTCTTGAAGCGCGGCTCGTCGAACGACGGGAATGCGTAGCGTGCGCTGACCGCTTCCATCCGCGTAGTGATGTAGGAATCGTCGCCAACCTTGACCTTGTACAGGCCCTACAGGTTGGCGTTGAACGGCACGACATAGTCGAAGGCGAGTTCGATCTCCTGCGCCGGCAGCGTCGCGCCGAACATCACCTCGATCACGCCGGATTCGTCGCGTGTAGCGAACTTCGCCGCATGCGCCTTGCCCTTGGCATCGATCACCTCGACCTTGGCGATGTCGAGTTCGCGCGCATGCAGGAACACGTGGTCGGCGGCCTTGGCGAGCTTGACCTTGATGCGCGCCTCGCCGGAGAACCGCTCGGCATGCGGATCGATCTTGAGCGCGAGCGTGTACGCCAATGGCTTGGCATCGTCGGGCAGTTTGCCCGTAGGCACCGTATTCGTCGCATGCGCGGTCTGCGCCGCGGCCGTCAGGGTCAGAACCAATCCGCTCAACCAGGTTTGCGTACGCATGCGCAAAGCTCCCTCGCTCCAAAAGGCGTGCAGTGTGCCTGTTCGCGCGCGCAAGGCAAAGCGTCGGAAGTCATATCCGGGTGCTGCGGTAACCTCAATGACTTATTGATAGATAAAAACTATTGATTGAATATCATTAATCGATTTGATGTATCTCGTTTCGCCCCTAGAATATCCCTCACCTTCCCACCAACCCAAAGGAAACACTGATGTCCCTGATCAATACCCAGATCAAGCCGTTCAAGGCCACCGCCTATCATGACGGCGAGTTCGTCGAAGTCACCGAGGCCACGCTCAAGGGCAAGTGGTCGGCGTTCGTGTTCTACCCGGCCGACTTCACCTTCGTCTGCCCGACCGAGCTCGAGGATCTGGCCGACAACTACGCCCAGTTCCAGAAGATCGGCTGCGAAATCTACGGCGTCTCGACCGACACGCATTTTGCGCACAAGGCCTGGGCCGACACGTCCGCGGCGATCAAGAAAGTGAAGTATCCGCTGCTCGGCGATCCGACCCATACGCTTGCGCGCAACTTCGGCGTGCTGATCGAGGAAGCCGGCCTCGCGTTGCGCGGCAGCTTCGTGATCAATCCGGAAGGCCAGATCAAGCTGTATGAAATCCACGATAACGGCATCGGCCGCGACGCGCGCGAACTGCTGCGCAAGGTCAAGGCCGCGCAGTACGTCGCCTCGCATCCGGGCGAAGTGTGCCCCGCGAAGTGGGACGACGGCGCCGCGACGCTCAAGCCTTCGCTCGATCTGGTCGGCAAGATCTAACCGTTTCGTAGACCCGCAACATTCCGGGCGCGGCGACGCGCCCGGACGTTCCAAACAGGAGTACGCCATGCTCGACGCCAGCCTCAAAGCGCAGTTGCAAGAACATTTCGCCAAGCTCACGCAGCCGGTCGAAATTATCGCCGCACTCGACGACGGCGAGAAATCGCGCGAGTTGCGTGAGCTGCTGGGCGAACTCGCGACACTGTCGCCGCAGTTCCGCCTGATCGAACGCATCGACACCGGCGTGCGCGTGCCTTCCTTCGCACTCGACCGTCCGGGCGCCAATCTTGGCATCCGTTTCAGCGGCCTGCCGATGGGCCACGAATTCACGTCGCTGATCCTCGCCCTGCTGCAGGTCGGCGGCCATCCTTCCAAGCTCAGCGACGAGGCGATCGCGCAAGTGCGCGGCCTCGACGGTGACTACCGCTTCGAGACCTTCGTTTCGCTGACCTGTCAGAACTGCCCCGACGTCGTGCAGGCGCTCAATCTGATGGCGACGCTCAATCCGAACATCCGCGCGGAGATGATCGAAGGCGGTACGTTCGAACAAGAAGTTTCTGCGCGAGGCATTCTTTCGGTACCCGCGATCTTTCTCAACGGCCGGGAATTCGGCCAGGGCCGCATGGGCCTCGAACAGATTCTCGCCAAGCTCGACAGCGGCGCGGCACGGCGCGACGCAGCGAAGCTCGACGCGCGCGATCCCTACGACGTGCTGATCGTCGGTGGCGGTCCCGCTGGCGCAGCGGCAGCGGTGTACGCCGCGCGCAAGGGCATCCGCACCGGCGTCGTCGCCGAGCGCTTCGGCGGCCAGGTGCTCGACACGATGGAGATCGCGAATTACATCTCGATCAAGGAAACCGAAGGCCCGAAGTTCGCGGTCGCGCTCGAAGAGCACGTCAAGCACTATGGCGTCGACATCATGAACGGCCAGCGCGCCGCGTCGCTCGCCAGCGACGGCGAGTCGGTCGAAGTGAAGCTCGCGAATGGCGCGACGCTGAAATCGAAATCGGTGATCCTCGCGACCGGCGCACGCTGGCGCGACATGAATGTGCCGGGCGAACAGGAATACCGAACCCGCGGCGTGACTTACTGTCCGCATTGCGACGGCCCGCTGTTCAAGGGCAAGCGCGTCGCGGTGATCGGCGGCGGCAACTCCGGCGTCGAAGCAGCGATCGATCTCGCCGGCATCGTCGCGCACGTCACCGTGCTCGAATTCGATGGCAAGCTGCGCGCCGACGAAGTGCTGCAGCGCAAGCTGCGCAGCCTGACCAATGTCGAGGTGATCCTCAACGCGCAGACGACCGAAGTCGTCGGCGACGGCAGCAAGGTCACCGGGCTGAAATACAGCGATCGCGCCAGCGGCAGCGCGCGTGAGCTCGCGCTCGAAGGTGTGTTCGTGCAGATCGGCCTGCTGCCGAATACCGACTGGCTGCGCGGCACGCTCGAACTGTCGCCGCGCGGCGAGATCGTGATCGACGTGCACGCCCGCACTTCGCTGCCCGGCGTGTTTGCGGCGGGCGATGCGACGACGACGCCGTTCAAGCAGATCGTCGTCGCGGCAGGCGACGGCGCCAAGGCCGCACTGTCGGCATTCGATCATCTGATCCGCATGCCGCTCGCGCAAGCAGCCTGATCGCAGCGACAAACCCACGCTTCGCTCGGATCGATTGATTCGCGCGAAGCGATGGACAATCATGATCGCGTCACTGGAGCGTCGCCATGAACCTGCGTGATCTGCGCTATTTCGTCGCCCTCGCCGAGCACAAGCATTTCGGTCGCGCGGCGCAGGCGAGTTTCGTCAGCCAACCGACGCTGTCGACGCAGATCAAGAAGCTCGAAGACGAGCTTGGCGTCGCGCTGGTCGAGCGCACGCCGCGACGCGTGCTATTGACCGAAGCGGGCAAGGAAATCCTGCCGCGCGCGCGGGAAGTTCTCACGGAGATCGAGCAGATCCGAGCGGTCGCGCGGCGCACGCTCGATCCCGAATCGGGCTCACTGCGTCTCGGCATCTTCCCGACTCTCGGGCCGTATCTGCTGCCGCATGTGGTGCCGCGCATCGGCGCACGCTTCCCGCGACTCGAGCTGCTGCTCATCGAAGAGAAGACCGAAGTGCTGCTGAAACAGTTGCGTGAAGGCCGTCTCGACGCGGCCGTGCTCGCGCAGCCGGTGCACGACGATCAGCTGCATGCGCAGTTCCTGTTCGAGGAACCCTTCCTGCTCGCCGTGCCGGAGCAGCACGAACTGGCCAAGCGCAAGACGCTCAAGCTCGACGATCTTGCCGATCAGAGCCTGCTGCTGCTCGAAGACGGCCACTGTCTGCGCGATCAAGCACTCCAGGTGTGCGAGCTGTCTGGCGCGAGCGAGAAATCCGGTTTCCGCGCGACGAGTCTCGAAACGCTGCGCCAGATGGTCGCGGCGAATGTCGGCGTGACCCTGCTGCCGACGCTCGCGGTGAAGCCGCCGGTCGCGCGTTCGGAGAACATCCACCTGTTGCAGTTCCGCGGCGACGTACCGAATCGGCGCATCGCGATGTTCTGGCGCAAAAGCTCCGCGCTCGCGCCTTTCCTCAAGAAACTCTCGGCGGTGTTCCGCGAACTGCCGCCATCGCTGCTCGATGCGCGGGTTCACTGACACGGGACTTTTGCGCGAGGCGCGCCCGTGTGGCGCAAAAAAAGAGGGCGCCCTTGCGGCGCCCTCGAATTCCAATCCGAAGCGGACTGCTTACTTGGCGTTGACTTGGATCGGCGTCACGCCCTTCGGGATGTCGGTGCCGAGCGCATCCTGCACGCTGCTCGCGATGCACACATACGCCGTCTGCGGCGGTGCGCCCGCAGCGGGGGTGCCCGCCGGGAAGTTCGCCGTAAACGTGATGTTGTCGCTCGATGCCGAATTGAGTGCGCCGGCGGCTGGCGACAAGCTCAGCCACGATGGCACGCTGCACGGTGCCGACGCAGTCAGCGTCATCGCGAGGCCGAGGCCGTAGGGCGCGTTGTTGGCGGGCGTGTTGTCCCAAGTGTTGAACTTGGTCTGCGGCGCGATGATCGCCCACAGTGCGCCGCTGCCCTTCCAGCTATTCGCCCAGATCCAGCTTTCCGCGCAGCTGCCGGTGTTGCCGGTGTCCTTGCACGGCAGATCCGGATACACCACGAGCCAGTACTTGCCCGCCGGCAACGCGGTCGATTGCTTCGCCGCCACGAGGTCGAGGCTGATGGTGTCGCCGGTGACTTTCACGCCCGCCGCACCCGCCGTGCTGTCGTAGCTCCATGCTGCCGCGCCGCCGCTGTCCGGATCGCTGCTCGGCAGCCCCTGCTTGTCGGCGTAAATGCGCCAATGCAGGGGCAGGCTCGCACCGAACGACGCGAGCGTGTGATTGCTCGTGAAGCCTGGCGTGACGATGCTGGTCAGATTGACCGGAACCGAGCCGCTGATGGTGAAGTCGTCGGCGACGTAGAAGTCCGTATCCTTCGAACCCAGGTCGGTGTAATGCGTGCTGTAGAAGCCGTAGTAATTCCCGTTGGCCTGATTGAGCCAGACGAATGGCTGGCTGCCGCTCGTCGCCGGCCGATAGGTGATCACCCCCGCGCCAGGATTCGCCACCGCCAGCTTGGCACTACCCGTGCTCTTGCCGTTGAGCGCGATATTGACCACGTTGCCCGCGCTCGTGAACTGCGCGGCCGGCACCGCCACCGCGAGCGGAATGTGCAGATCGGGCGTGCCTGCGTTGAATGAATCGTTCTGCGCGCCGAGTGCGATGTTGGCGAAGTGGAAACCGCTGTTCGGGTTGAGGCGCGAGGTGTCGACGTCGATGGTCAGGTCCACCGTCTTGCCCGGCTGGATCGTGAACGACTCCGGCGTGACACTGACATACTGCGCGAGTTCGCCGGTAACGCCGATATTCCAGGTCATCGCGCCCTTGCTCGTGCTGCGCACCGTGCGCGTGAATTCGCACGTGACCGCGCAGTTCGAGCTCTGCAGGCTGGCGATGTTCAGCGCGGACGGATCCCCACCGAAGTCGGGATACGCATCCCAGAAATTCTCGGTGGGTTAATTCAACACCAAGCCGGCCTTGCCCCCGTCAAATCTCCTCGTTATGAACATGTGCGGGCGGGGCGATAAGGATATATTCGCGGTCGCCGGTCACCTCGGCATGGAAATCTAACCGGCATCCCGGCCAAAAAGAGAAAGTATTGAGCGGTTTCGATGCAACGCATAGCGAAGACTTTTGCACGGCTCGCGGAGACGAACAAAAAGGCGCTCGTTCCCTTTATCACGGCGGTCGAAACTGACTATGGCACGTCGACGGAAAACTTGAAGGGCCTTCCGGGGG
>CAZDWH010000181.1:0-6284 GCA_964509025.1 uncultured Rhodanobacteraceae bacterium | reverse complement strand
GGGCCGTACCCCCCATGCGAAAAGCAAAAGAGGACAGATAAGCCTGTGCAATCCGGCCTTTCGCTGTGACAAATCACCGCCGGAAGGGACAAGGGCCGAGTCCTTGTCGCGCCAGGACATCAGCCCATCCGTCCGAATTGATCAGCGAGGGATGAAGCGCCGACGTGCCGCACGGCTCAGATGGCCGGGCTGGCCGAGGCTGCGGCGGTAGGCGCTGGGCGGCACGCCCTTCCAACGGCGGAAGGCTTCGATGAAGGTGGTGACGTCGGCGTAGCCCAGGCGCTCGGCGATTTCACCGTGCGTGAGGCTGGCCGTGGCCATCAGTTCTTCAGCCAGTGCCGAGCGCACTTCTTCGAGCAGCGCGCGGAAGGTGGCGCCTTCCGCGGTGAGATGCCGACGCAGTGTGCGCGAGGTCATCTGCATCTCGGCGGCGATATCTTCCATGGCGCGCTCTCGCTCAACCAGCTGTTCAGCGCGCGGCCAATGCTCGGCCAAGCCAACTATCGCGGCGCACTACCCGGGCTGTATTTGTGCGGCGCCGGCACGCATCCGGGCGGCGGCGTCACCGGAGCGCCGGGGCATAATGCGGCACGCGCAATTCTTCGCGATTTGCGTTAGCCGCACACCACACTTCAAGAGGGGAGTACATGAGAATCAGCTTGATTGCGCTTGCCGGACTCATCGCGGGCTGCGCCGCGACCGCGCCGAAGATTTCGCACGACGCCGCCACGCGTGAAGTCGAAGCCACCGAGCGTGCCTTCGCCAAGACCATGGCCGATCGCGATTTCGCTGCGTTCCAAAGTTTTCTCGCCGACGAGACGGTGTTTTTTTCCGGCAAGGAGCCGCTGCGCGGCAAGGCCGTCGTCGCGGAGCGCTGGAAACGCCTCTACGAAAAGCCCGCGGCGCCTTTTTCCTGGGAGCCCGATCAGGTCGAAGTGCTCGCTTCGGGTGGTCTCGCGCTCTCGACCGGACCCGTGCACGATCCGCAAGGCAAGTTGATCGGCCGCTTCCAGTCTATCTGGCGCCGCGAAGCGAGCGGGCAGTGGCGCATCGTGTTCGACAAGGGTAGCGAGGTCTGCGATGGCAAGTGAGGCAGCGGCGATGCGCGATGCCGTGATGTCGCCTGCAGCCAACTCCAAATGGCGCATCCTCATCGCGAGCCTTGCCGGCACGACGATCGAGTTCTTCGACTTCTACATCTACGCCACCGCTGCGGTGTTGGTGTTTCCGAAGCTGTTCTTCCCGGCGAGTGATCCGAACTCGGCCACGCTGCAATCGTTCGCCACGTTCGCGCTCGCGTTCTTTGCGCGCCCCATCGGCTCGGCCGTGTTCGGGCATTTCGGCGATCGCGTAGGGCGCAAGGCGACGCTGGTCGCGGCGCTGTTGACGATGGGTCTGTCGACGATCGTCATCGGATTTCTGCCGACCTATGCGTCGATTGGCATCGCCGCGCCGTTGCTGCTCGCGCTGTGCCGCTTCGGCCAGGGCCTCGGACTCGGCGGTGAGTGGGGCGGTGCGGTGCTGCTCGCAACCGAGAACGCGCCGCCAGGGCAGCGGGCGTGGTACGGCATGTTCCCGCAGCTCGGCGCCCCGATCGGTTTCCTCTGTTCGAGTGGCATTTTCCTGCTGCTGACCAACACGCTGAGTGATGCGCAGTTCTTCGCCTTTGGCTGGCGCATTCCGTTTCTCGCAAGCGCGCTGCTCGTCGTCGTCGGCCTGTACGTGCGCCTGAAGCTGCAGGAGACGCCGGCCTTCCTGCGCGCGATCGAGCAGGAGGAGCGCGTGAAGGTGCCGATGCTAACCGTGTTCGCACAGCATCCACGCATGCTTGTGCTTGGCACGGTGGCCTGCCTCGCTACGTTCCTGCTGTTTTATCTGATGACCGTGTTCACGCTGAGCTGGGGCACGGCCAAGCTCGGTTATGCGCGAGGGGATTTCCTGATCCTGCAGATGCTCGCGATGCTCGCATTCGCGTTCGGCATTCCGCTTTCGGCGCTGTTTGCGGACAAGCGCAGTGCGCGCGCGATGCTGATCGTCGCAACGCTCGCGATCATCGCGTTCGGATTGCTGTTCGCGCCGCTATTCGTTGCGGGCAATGCCGCGACGGTACTCGTGTTCCTCGCGCTCGGCCTGTTTCTGATGGGCCTCACCTATGGGCCCCTTGGCGCCGCGCTGGCCGAACTGTTCCCGACCGCTGTGCGCTACACCGGCGCCTCGCTCGCGTTCAATCTCGCCGGCATCTTCGGCGCTTCGCTCGCGCCATATATTGCGACAGCACTCGCGACCGACTACGGCTTGCAGTATGTCGGCTACTACCTGTCGGCGGCGGCGATGTTAACGTTGATTGCGTTGGTATTGATTGGACGAGACCGCTATTAAGGAGGGTCAATGCAACGTACTGATAGCATCGAGGCTCTGCTGAAGAAAGCTCGCTCAGACTTGGAGCACCTCAGAAATGAGTACAACGCCTCTCTCCATGAGCAGCATGTGCGCGATGATCTCAAGGTGTCTATTAAGAACATCTTTGAGAATCTTCGCTCATGCCTCGATTATTTGGTGCACGATATCTTTGAGACGCACTGTGCTACCAATAAAAAGCCAGATCGCTTGTACTTCCCGATACGGCAGTCTACTGCAGAGTTCGCTGCCACCGTCCTTAAAGAGTATCCGGCTCTCCAAAACGTGGCTCCGAAGGTCTGGGATGTCTTGGAATCAGTACAACCCTATCGGGATCCGTGGCTCGGTCAGTTCAATAAACTAAACAACCACAACAAACACCAAGACTTGGTGGAGCAATCGAAGATCGAGGCCCGTCATGTCACCGTATCACGCGATGGGGGTTCAGTTAGCTGGGGTCCGGGGGTCACGTTCGGCCACGGCGTTAGCGTTATGGGTGTACCAATTGATCCAAGGACGCAAATGCCCGTACCGAACAATGTTGTCAAAACAGAGGTCCTGGTTTGGATTGATTTTCGGTTTCGCGAGATCGATCAATCGGTTCTTCCGTTCATCGAAACTTCTATTCAAAGAGTCGACAAGCTATTCCGTTCGTTGCAGCCGCATGTCTAGACGTTACGTTTTCGCTACACGGTTTGCGAGAAGTGACCGCAACTCATCCTTCTCAGCGTTCGCCAACACTCCTTCACGCTGTTTCGCCATTAAATCATCGATGCGCTGTTGCACCGTCTGCTTGTCGAGCTGACCAAGCGCATCGAGGAATTCGGCTTTCCATTCCACCTCGCCGCCGGGAAATTCCATCACGGCGAGTTTCTGCAATGCCTTCAGCTCCTCGCGCTCGGCATAGTGCTCAAGGACGGCTGCAGTGGAAATTTCCGGTCGCGTGCGCGCGAGTGCGATCAGCTCGATAAGCAGCGGAATACCCGGCTGGCGCAGCGTCGAGAACAGATGCGGCGGCTCGATCGCGGCCGCGAAGCCCGGATTCTGCAGCAGCAGTGCGACGGCGGTGCGCACCAATGTGCGCTCCTGCGGGCGCGCGGGCTTGCGTGGTGTGTCGGCGGGCGGCGTCTCGATGCGGATTTTCACGCTGGCAATGCGATCGAGCTCGCCAAGCATGAGGTCGCGGAATGCGCCGTCAGGAATATGCGTCAGCAGCGGCCGCGCGCGTTCGGCGAGGCGCGCCTTGCCGTCGAGGCTCGCGAGGTTCACGTCGTGGCTCAAGTTGTCGAAGAAGAATTCGCTGAGCGGCGTTGCGGCTTTCAGGCGTTCCTCGAAACCGCTCTGGCCTTCCTTGCGCACGAGCGAATCGGGGTCTTCGCCGTCGGGCAGGAAAAGAAAAAACGCCTGGCGCCCATCACGCATGCGCGGCAGCACCGATTCGACGGCTTTCCACGCGGCGCCTCGGCCGGCGCGGTCGCCATCGAAACAGAAGTATACATCTGCGCAATTGCGGAACAGCAGTTCGGCGTGGTCGCGCGTGGTCGCGGTGCCGAGCGTCGCGACCGCCTGCGTCACGCCATGCTGGAACAGCGCGATCACGTCCATATAGCCTTCAACTACTACGAGGCGCGGAATCTTCGAATGCGCCTGGCGCACCTGCCAGAGTGCGAACAGCTGCTGTCCTTTGTGGAACAGCGCGGTCTCGGGCGAATTGAGATATTTTGGCCCGCCATCCTCTTTTTTTTCGAGAATCCGCCCGCCGAACGCAATCGTGCGCCCGCGCCGATCGGCGATCGGAAACATCACGCGGTCGCGGAAGTATTCGTACTTGCGGCCTTGCTCGTTCGATTTGATCAGGCCGGCTTTTTCGAGCAAGGCGAGGCGTTGCGGCGTGGTGCCGAGCGCGGTCTTGAGCGCGTCCCATTGATCGGGCGCGTAGCCGAGGCCGAAGCGTTCGATCGTTCCGCGATCAAGCCCGCGCGCATCGAAATACGCGCGCGCCTTGTCGTTCTCGGCGAGCTTGCGCTGATAGAACTTTGCCGCCGCGTCGAGCACGCCGTAGATATCGGTCGAGTCCTCAACCGGCCGCTTGCCGCCACCCTCATAGGGCACCTTGAGGCCGACGCGCGCAGCGAGATCTTCGACCGCGTCGACGAATTCGAGGCGGTCGTACTCCATCAGGAACTTGATCGCGCTGCCGTGCGCGCCGCAACCGAAGCAGTGATAGAACTGCTTGTTCGGCACCACGGTGAACGAGGGTGAGCGCTCGTCGTGGAACGGGCAGCGCGCGCTCCAGTCCTTGCCGGCCTTGCGCAGCGGCACGCGCTGCTCGATCACATCGACGATATCGATGCGCGCGAGCAGTTCGTCGATGAATTGATCGGGGATGCGGCCGGCCATTGCAGCGATAGTTTATTCCGCCATCCCTTGATGGTGCGCGGGAGCTGTCTTACGCGTCGACCGCGATGTAGTGCCGTTCGCCGCTCGCGGCATCGAAATACACCGCCGTGAGCTTGCCGGTCTCGGGATCGACGAAGCGTTCGCCCGTGTCGCTCCAGCGTGCGTCCGGGCGGCGCGTGACGATCGGCTTGTAGCGCCAGCGCTCGATCGCGAGCCCGATCAGCAGCAACAACCCACCGATGACCAGCTGCGGCACGAACAAGGCGAATACGCCGCCGACCACGGCCACGATCGCGCCCGCCAGGATCAGCAGCGCGCCGAGGATGGAAAGCACCGACGCGAGCATGGCTTCAGGCCACGGGTTCGAGCACGACCGCTGTGCCGTAAGCGACGATTTCGCTCATCGTCTGGCCGATCTCGGCGGAATCGAAGCGCATCATGATGATGCCGTTCGCACCCATCGCCTTGGCGTTGCTCGTGAGCCGGTCGATCGCATGGCGGCGCGCTTCCTCGAGCATCTGCGTGTACTCGTGGATTTCGCCGCCGACGATCGAGCGCAGCCCCGCCATCAGGTTGCCGCCGATGCCGCGACTGCGCACGACGACGCCGAAAACCTGTCCCTTGGTTTGTTTGACGCGATATCCCGCAACGTTCTCGGTGGTAACGATGATCATGGATGATTCCCGTTCCGGTGCTGGTGTCGCCGCATTCTTGCACGACGGTGGTGGCGAGTACCATCACAAAAAAAGCCGGGCGAACCCGGCTTTCTTTTGTCGATCAGTCCCTAAAAGTAGTCATCGCGTTCGGATCCCTCGAAACGCCCGCGGCGCATGCAGCAATTCCTTAAACCTCCGTGCGGAACCGCAGGGGCAGGGGTCATTGCGCCCAAGTTTTTCGGCGAGTTCCTTGTCGCCGCGAACGACGCGATGGCCCCGCTTTACGTGCGTCTCGGACGGATAGCCCTTGCGACGCTTAGCGATGACCTCGAAAGCAGTTGTGGTCGTCGAAGTGATTGTGGCTTTTCATGGCACTTCTCCCTGCAATGCCCCAGCGGGGGCGGAAATGTACGCGTCAGCCCAGTGCCGCCAGTTTTCCTTTGACCAGCTCCGACAGCTTGCCCATATCGGTGCGGCCGGCGACCTTGGGTTTGACCAGGCCCATGACCTTGCCCATGTCCTTGGCGCTAGTCGCGCCCGCCTCGGTGATCGCGGCGGCGATGGCGGCATCGACTTCGGCCGGCGTCAGCTGGGCGGGCAGATAGTGCTGGATCACGCCGACTTCGAATTTTTCGACATCGGCGAGATCGTTGCGTCCGGCGGCCTCGAACTGCTGGATCGAGTCCCTGCGCTGCTTGAGCATCTTCTCGAGCACGCCGAGCACGGCCGTATCGTCGAGCACGATGCGCTCGTCGACTTCGCGTTGCTTGATCGCCGCATTGACGAGGCGGATCACGCCGAGGCGCTCCTTGTCGCCCGACTTCATCGCGG
>CAZDWH010000180.1:0-6307 GCA_964509025.1 uncultured Rhodanobacteraceae bacterium | reverse complement strand
AGCACCGCCGGGCTGGTCTTCGCGCAGGGGATGATCTCGACGAGATGCATATAGCGCGGTGGATTGAAGAAGTGCACGCCTGCGAACCGTTCATGCAAATGCACGCTAAGAACATCCGCTAAACTATTGATACTCAAGCCAGAAGTATTGCTGGCGAGTACCGCATTTTCGTTCACGAACGGGGCGATTTTGGCGTAGAGATCTTTTTTCCAGTCGAGCCGCTCGGCGATCGCCTCGATGATCAGATCGCAGTCCTTGAGCCAGGCCAGGTTCTGCTCGTAGTTCGCCGGCACGATCGCGCCGGCGCGCGATTTGTCCGCGAGCGGGGCAGGCGAAAGCTTCTTCAGGTTCTCGATCGCCTTGAGCACGATACCGTTGGGGTCGCCCTCTTTTGCCGGCAGATCGAACAGGATCGTATCGACGTTTGCGTTGACCAGATGCGCGGCGATCTGCGCGCCCATGACGCCGGCGCCGAGCACGGCGACTTTGCGAATGCGGAGGGAGGGGTAGGTCATGTCAGATCCTTGAATAAAAGCTTTTTGTTGAAAGTGCAGCCTGGATGGCCGTTCTATTCTTTGCGATCAGGGTGGATCGCAAAAATTACGCTCGCAGGCCGGCGGAGGCGAACTTGATCAGATGCTCGGCGGTCATGTCGCGATGCTGCTCGACCGTGCCGCGGCGCTTGATCAGACCGAAGTCGGCCATGGCAAACGTCAGCGCGCCGCCGACAATGTCGAGACGCCAATACAGTTCATGCTTGTCCAGGCCCGGCAGCAGTTGCCCGAGCGCTGCGGTGAATTCCTTGAACACATGGCTGTTGTGGTCGTGCAGGAACTTGCGCAGCTGTTCGTTGTGCTCGGCATAGGCGCGCGCGATCAGGCGCACGAAGGCCGTACCGCCGCTTTGTTCGGCGCCACTCAATTCGAGCGCCGGTCGGATCAGCGCGTCGAGCACGTCTTCGAGCCGGCACTCCGGCCGCGCGAGCGCGGCACGCAAGGCTTGCAGGCGCTGGGCGTTGAGCTCGTCGAGGCGCCGCCGCAGCACTTCGTTGATCAGGTTTTCCTTCGAGCCGAAGTGGTAATTGACCGCTGCGAGATTGACGTTGGCGGCTGAAGTGACCTGACGCAACGACGCGCCGGCAAAACCGTGTTGTGCGAAAAGAGTTTCGGCAGCGCCGAGGATGCGCTGCTTGGTGGAAAACAGGTCCGAACTCACTGCGGTCAACCCCTGCGATTTGCTCCGTGTTGAAACACGGATGCAATGTATAAAACGAGTGTTTGAATCTTAGTCCTGGCGGACTGCGAGGTCAATCACGATCCGGCCGAGGACACGAGCATGCGGCGGCGCAGGGTAACCCCCCAAAAAACCCTTGTGGGACCCCTTATTTTGTCTCGAACGTTCAGCTAGAATCTCTAGAGCTTTCAGGAGCTAACTTCGCGGACCTGCCGCAAATTCGCCAAACCGGGGAAACGCCGGCGAGTTTGTGCCGCCCGGCGAAGTCAAAAACAAGAACATTTCTTTCAAATTTTTCGGAGTAAACCGCAATGGCGCTGGAGCGCACCCTTTCGATCATCAAGCCCGACGCTGTCGCCAAGAACGTCATCGGCGAAATCTATTCGCGTTTAGAAAAAGCCGGTCTCAAGTTCGTTGCCGCGAAGTACAAGCAGGTCTCGCGCGCGGAGGCCGAAGGCTTCTACGCCGTGCACAAGGAGCGTCCGTTCTTCAAGGCGCTCGTCGAGTTCATGATCTCGGGCCCGGTGATGATTCAGGCGCTCGAAGGCGAGGGCGCGATCCTCAAGAACCGCGATCTCATGGGCGCGACTGATCCTGCGAAGGCCGCGCCGGGCACGATCCGCGCGGACTTCGCACAGTCGATCGACGCGAACGCGGTGCATGGCTCGGATGCGCCGGAAACGGCAGCGGTGGAAATCGCGTACTTCTTCGCGGGCACAGAAGTTCATACGCGCTAAGCAATGAGCGAAACCACTTCCAAGCTTAATCTGTTCGACTACGACCGTCAGGGCCTGCGCGACCTGTTTGTGCAGCTCGGCGAGAAATCGTATCGCGCGGATCAGGTGATGAAGTGGATCTATCACCGTCACGTCACCGACTTCGCGCAGATGACCGACGTCGGTAAGGCACTGCGCGACAAACTCGAGGCGGCCTGCGAGATCGTGCCGCCGAAAGTGATGTTCGAGAAGCAGGCGGCCGACGGCACCTACAAGTGGCTGCTCGGCATGGATGGCGGCAACGCCATCGAAACCGTGTTCATCCCCGAGGCCACGCGCGGCACGCTGTGCGTGTCCTCGCAAGTGGGTTGCGGTCTCAACTGCACGTTCTGCTCCACCGGTACGCAGGGATTCAACCGCAATCTGTCCTCGGCCGAGATCGTCGGCCAGGTCTGGGTTGCGGCGAAGCACCTCGGCAACGTCCCGCATCACCAGCGCAAGCTCACCAATGTCGTGATGATGGGCATGGGCGAGCCGCTACTCAATTTCGACAACGTCGTGCGCGCGATGTCCATCATGCGCGACGACCTCGGCCTCGGCCTCGCCAACAAGCGTGTGACCCTGTCGACGGCCGGACTGGTGCCGATGATCGACAAGCTCGGCGAGGTCGCCGACGTGTCGCTGGCCGTATCGCTGCATGCGCCGAATGATGAATTGCGCACGGAATTGGTACCGCTGAATAAGAAATACTCGATCGCTGAGCTGCTCGGGGCGTGCCAGCGATATGCGGCACGGCGGCCACGTACATCGATTACGTTCGAGTATACGATGCTCAAAGGTATAAACGATCAGCCCGAGCACGCGCGCCAGCTGATCAAGCTCATGCGCACGGTGCCGAGCAAGGTCAACCTGATTCCGTTCAACACCTTCGCCGGCACGCGTTTCGAGCGCTCGGACGAGGCGACGATCCGCCGTTTCCAGAAGATCCTGCTCGACGCCGATGTGCTGACCATGGTGCGGCGCACGCGCGGCGACGATATCGACGCGGCCTGCGGTCAGCTCAAGGGCCAGGTGCTCGACCGCACGCGGCGCAACGCGGAATTCCAGCGCCGTCTCGAACAGGGCCATCCCAAGCAGGGAGCGCGCGATGCTGCGTGAGCGCCCGTACCGCAAGCAGTTCATGCGTCTGCTTGCGGGCGTGGCGATCTGTGTCGCTGTCGCCGGATGCAAGACTGAAGGCATCCAGCAGGTACAAAAGTCCGACAACAGCCGCCTCAAACCCGACACGAGCAGCGAGGGCTCGGCACGGCCGTTTGTGCAGCTCGGCGAGAAGTACCTCGAGCTTGGCAAGTACGAGCTCGCGCGCGAGAACCTGCTCAAGGCGCTCAAGTACGATCCGAAGAGCGTCGATGCGCATACGGTGCTCGCGACCGTTTACGATCGCGTCGGCGACGCGACCTCCGCCGAAGAAAACTATCGCGCCGCGGCCGAACTTGCGCCGCGCGCGGGCAGCGCGAACAACAATTACGGCCTTTACCTGTGCAAGCGGGGCAAATATGCCGAGGCGCGCAAGCATTTCGACATCGCCTTGGCCGACGGTTTCTATACCGACAAGGGCACGATCTACACCAATTCAGGCACGTGCGAACTGCTTGGCAAGGGCTCGCTGGACAAGGCCGAGAGCGATTTCCGTCGCGCATTGGAGCTCGACAGCAAGAACGCGCAGGCGATGTTTCAGCTTGCGAGCGTGCTGTATCAGAAAAACGATTTCTTCAAGGCGCGGGCTTTCATCCAGCGCTACGAAGGTTTTGGCCAGCCGAGCCCGGACGCTCTGCTGCTGGCCCGCAACATCGAAATCAAGCTCGGCAACGCCGCCGCCGCGCGCGACTATGCGCAACGGTTGCGTGAGCAGTTTCCCGATTCCGAGCAGACCCATTCCCTGGATGCCGTGACCCCACCACCGCAGACGCCATGAACAACAAAACCCCCCACCGTTACGATCCGTTCGCCAATGCGCTCGCCGAGTCCGTGCCGGCGTCGTTGCTCGAATCCCAGCCCGGTGCCGACGACGTTGCCTTGCCCGCGACCGAAGAGTCCGGCAGCGAGGCCGCGAAGATGGTGTCAGAAAACTGGATCGAACCCGTGCACGCGAAAGACCCGGCGCAGGCGGCACTCTTTCCCGAATCGCTGGCCCAGCGCCTGATCGCCGCGCGCGACGCGCGCGGCTGGAAGACCGCCGACGTCGCATCGAAGTTGCGCTTGCCGCTGCACGTCGTGCAGACAATCGAAGCGGAGCAATTCGACCGCATCGGTCACGGCATTTATCTGCGCGGTTATCTCAACCACTACGCGCGCCTCGTTGGCGTGCCCGCAGCGGCGGTCGACGAAGTGCTGCAGCGGCATGTGGCGCCGCTGCCGGAGCTGGTCTCATCTGGGCGCGTTTCGCATTCGCGTTATCTGATCGATCGCTACTCCGGCTCGGCGTTGTACGTGGTGCTCACCGGCGTGATCTTCGTGCCGCTGGTGATGTTCGCGATGAATATGGGCAGCGATGGCGCCGCGCGCCTGCTGCCGCTCGATGCGCCTGCTGCGGCGACCGCGACGGCGAATACCTCGGTCGAGTTGCCGCTGGCCAAGCCGGGCGACGGTGCGGCCGGCAATACCGTTGTGCCCGCGACTGCGGCGCCCGCAGCGTCCGTTGCGCCGAGTAGCGCCGACACGCCATTGATGGCTTCGCTTACACCGGTGTTGCGGGCGCAGGCGAGCGAAGGCGCGGGTACGCATGCGGAGCCGGTGTCATCCGCTGGCGCGCAGACGGTGAAGCTCAGTCTCGCCGAAACGAGTTGGGTCGAAATTGTCGATGCCGAGGGCAAGCGCCTCGAATCCGGCATCCTGCCTGCGGGCACGATCAAGAGCTATGCCTCGGACAAGGCGCTCGACGTGCGCATCGGCAACACCACCGGAGCCAAGGTCGAGGTCAATGGCAGCGAACAGGACATCGCGCCGTACAATCGCGGCAATGTCGCGCACTTCAAGCTGTCCGCCGCGGGCAAGCTGCTTACGCGCGCAGACGCTCAGTAGGCGAACCCGCCTACTTGCTGGCCCCTGAACGATGCGCGCATCGGCGCGCACGGCGAGGGGCGTTCCTGCTAACCTACGTGCCCCGCGCGCGCCGTCGCGCCGCGGGATTTTCGCGCCGCGGCGCATTCCGGACTGCACGCGCCGGAACCTAATCCGTATCAAACAAGGTAATTCCAGATCATGGCTTTCGATGTGTTGGACGAACACGAGCAGGGCGAACAGGTCCAGAAGTGGCTGCGTGAAAACGCGCTGTCGATCCTCATTGGCATTGGCCTCGGCCTGGTGCTGATTTTCGGCTGGCAACAATGGCGCAATCATCGCGCGCGCCATGACATGGATGCCGCTGTGCAGTACGACACGCTGGCGATCGACATGGGCAAGAAGGACTACGACGCGGCCAAGGCGATCGCGGCGAAGCTCAAGTCGGATTTTGCGGACACGCCCTATGCGGTGCTCGCCGCGCTGCGCGAGGCCGACATCGCCAGCGAGAAGGGCGACAACGAAGCGGCGTTTGCCGCGCTCGACTGGAGTTATCAGCACGCCGGAATCGATGCGCTGAAGGCGGTCACGGGCATCAGCCTGGCGCGCGTGCAGATCGCGCGCGCGAAGGCGCAGGAAGCGCTCGATCTGATCGACAAGCTGCCCAAGGGCGGTTTCGATTCGACCAGCGCCGAATTGCGCGGCGACGCGCTCACCGCGCTCGGCCGCAAGGACGACGCACGTGCGGCCTATACCGATGCGCTCACCCATCTCGATCAGGGCACGCCGAATCGCGCCTTCGTCGAAATGAAACTCAACGATCTCGGCGCCGCGGAGAAGAAAGGCTCATGAGCATGACCGTAAATTCTTCGCTGCTGCGCGCCGGCGCGCTGGCGCTCGCCGTTGCCGCGATGAGCGGCTGCGCGACGATCAAGGGCTGGTTCAACGATGTGAAGAAGGAAAACATCGAACCGCCGACACCGCTGGCCGAGCATTTCACCAACAGCGTCGCGGTGCAACGCGTGTGGTCCACGCGCATCGGCAAGGGTGCGGAGAAGACCGGTGCGAACATGCGCCCGGCCTATGCCGACGGCAAGCTTTATGCCGCCAGCACCACCGGTTCGATCGAAGCTTTCGACGCGGCGACCGGGCGCAGTCTGTGGCACAAGCAGGCGGGCAAGCGCAGCGGTTTCATCCTGCATCGCGGCAACAACTCCGTGCGCTTCTCCGGCGGACCGAGTGTCGAGGGCGATCTTGTCGTCGCCGGTACGCTCGAAGGTACCGTCTACGCATTCAAT
>CAZDWH010000179.1:0-6400 GCA_964509025.1 uncultured Rhodanobacteraceae bacterium | reverse complement strand
ATTGCACTTGCGCTCGTGTACTTCAGCGGCGTCGACAAGCAGCTCTATCTGCTCGCGGGCGGCCTGCTCGCCTACGGCCTGATTCAAATCGCGGTGAGTTTCAGCGCGACGCAGAACATGTTTACCGAGATCGTGACCGATCTGAACGGCATGCCGCCCACGATGCGCCAGCTCGCGATCGTGCAGTTCTTCTCGTGGTTCGCTTTGTTCGCGATGTGGATCTACACGACCAGCGCCGTGACCGAAGTACACTTTGCGACAAAGGATACTGCGAGCGCCGCCTACAACGAAGGCGCCAACTGGGTCGGCGTGCTGTTCGCGGCCTACAACGCCTTCGCCGCGCTCGCCGCGATCGTGATTCCGCTGATGACGCGCCACTTCGGGCTGCGCATTTCGCATCTGATCAATCTTGTGCTCGGCGGACTCGGGCTGATTTCGTTCCTCGTGATTCGCGATCCGCACTCGTTGCTCGTCTCGATGGTCGGCGTCGGTTTCGCCTGGGCCTCGATCCTGTCGCTGCCGTATGCGCTGCTGTCCGACAGCGTGCCGGCGCAGAAGATGGGCGTGTACATGGGCATCTTCAATTTCTTCATCGTAATCCCGCAGCTGCTCGCGGCGAGCGTGCTCGGCTTTCTGCTCAAGACTTTTTTTGGCAACGCGCCGATCAACGCGCTCCTGATCGGCGGCGTGAGCCTCATCGTCGCGGGCCTGTGCACGCTGGCGGTGCGCGAGCCATCGCTGCGCCTCGCAGCGCAACGCCCGTAATTTTTCGGAGATCGATATGCGCAAACTGCTCGTCGCGGCCATTGCCGCAAGTCTCAGCGCTTGCGCGAGCGCGCCGCAGATCGACACGACTGGACCAGCCAAGGACGACATGTTCTACGGCACGCTCGAACCGCTCGCGAGCGAGGCGATCTACTTCGTCGTGACCGACCGCTTTGTCAATGGCGATCCGTCCAACGACCAGCGCGAGCAGGGCGGCGCACATTGCACCTTCGACGTGCCGACGCCGGGCGCGCCCGCGGGCGAGAGCGACAACATCGGTTATCTCGGCGGCGATTTCAAGGGCGTGCTCGACAACGCCGACTACATCCGCAGCATGGGTTTCGGCGCGGTGTGGATCACGCCGATTACGGACAATCCCGACGAGGCGTTCAGCGGCGGCGATCCGGTATCGTGGGGCAGCGGCCTGACCGATCGCGGCAAGACCGGCTACCACGGCTACTGGAGCAATAATTTCTATCAGCTCGACGAGCACTGGCCGAGCGCGGATCTCGACTTCGCCGCGTACACGCGCAAGATGCGCGAGCACGGCTTGAAGACCGTGCTCGATATCGTTGCCAACCACGGTTCGCCCGCGTGGACGATGCCGGTGGCGCAACCGAAGTTCGGACAACTGTTCGACGCGAGCGGGCAGCTCGTCGCGGATCAACAGAATCTGCCGCCGGACAAACTCGATCCGCAACACAACCCGTTGCACGCGTTCTACAAGACCAAGCCGATCCTCGCGCAGCTGTCGAACATCGACGAGAACAGCGCTGCGGCGCTCGATTATTTCGTTGGGGCCTATGAGCACTGGATCGACGAGGGTGCCGACGCGTTTCGCATCGATGCGATCGGCCTGACGCCGACGTCGTACTGGCAGAAGTTCGCGGCACGTATCCGCGCCAAGCATCCGGGCTTCTTCATGTACGGCGAGAATTTCGAATACGACGCGAACAAGATCGCGCCGTACACGCGCGCCGAAGGCGGCGCGATCAGCGTACTCGATTTTCCGCTGAAGAAGCAGCTGCAGGCGACGTTCGAGCATCCGGGCAGCGACTATGCCGCGGTCGCGCCGGCGCTGTTCCTCGAAAAGGGGCCGTACCGCAATCCGTATGAGCTTGTGACGTTCTACGACAATCACGATATGGCGCGACTCAACGCCACCGACAATGGCTTTATCGACGCGCACAATTTCTTGTTCACCGCGCGTGGCATTCCGGTGATCTATTACGGTTCGGAAATCGGCTTCATGCGCGGGCGGCCGGAGCACGCGGGCAATCGCAACTATTTCGGCCAGGAACGCGTCGACACCGCGCCACGCAGTCCGATTTATCGTGAGCTGCGAAGCATCGCCAACCTGCGCCGCGAATCGATCGCGCTGCAGCGCGGCTTGCAGCTTGACGTCGAGTTCAAGCGCGACAGCGCGGTGTTCTATCGCGTCTACGAAAACGCCGGCGTCGCGCAGACAGCGCTCGTGCTGCTCAACAAGGGCAACACGCCGCAGACGATCGACGTACGCGACTGGCTGCAACCCGGCACCTGGCGCGACGCATTCGGCGAGCAGCAGATCGATGTCGGCGAGCATCTCGCGATCGCCGTGCCCGCGCATGGCGTGCGTGTGTATTTCTACGACCAGCCGCTCACGCGCACGGACCTGCGCGCGCGCCTCGCGCGCGCGATGTCGGACAAAGGCCGCACGGATTGATGCTCAGCGTTCGAGCGTAACCTCGCGCACCGACTCGCTCGGCAGCGACACGCGCAGGCGCCTGCTCGCAGCGTCGAATGCGAAATCGCGTGTCGCGCGTCCGTCGATGCGCACGGATTGCGGCGCCGCATCGAGGCCGAGGAATTCGACCGCGCCGAGGCGCTGATATACGGCGCCCTTCGGCACATTGATGCGCAGCGTATCGCCCGCGAGTTCGAGCTTGAGCACGCGCGACGCGCCTTTGCGATAGGCATAGCCGTCGCCGGCATCCTGATAGACGTTGCCGCTGCCGTTCGCGCCAAGCGCGACGACGAAGTTGAGCGGCATTTTCGCCATCTCGCCCGTGTGCTGCACGACGCCTTGTGTCGGCACACTCGCGCCCGCGCGCACGAACAGCAGCAGACGATCGAGTGGCGCGGCGATCTTCGCTTCGCTGCCGCCCGCATGGCGCGTGCCGTTCCACCAGTCGATCCAGTCGTCACCGGCGGGGAAATAAACGCTGCGCTGCGTCTCGCCTTCATGCACGACCGGCGCGACGAGCAGGTCACCGCCAAGAAGATACTGATCGCCGACCAGTGCGGCCTTGGGATCGTGCGGATAGGCGAACCAAAGTGGCCGCAGTGGCGGCGACGCGCCACCTTCGTGCCCCGCAAAAAGCGTATAGATATACGGCAACAGTCGATAACGCAGTTCGATCGTCGCGCGGTTGATGCGCTCGTAATCGGCGCCGTAGGTCCACGGTTCGCGCTGCGCGGTGTCGATCGCCGAATGCGTGCGGAAGAACGGCGTCAGCACTGCCGCCTGCAGCCAGCGCGTGTAAAGCTCGGCGCCCGGCGTGCCCATGAAGCCGCCGATGTCAGCCCCAACAAACGCGACGCCCGAGCTCGACAGGTTGGTCAGCATCGGTATCGTCAGCGCGAGATGTTCCCACGAGGTCACGTTGTCGCCGGTCCACACGGCCGCGTAGCGCTGCACGCCTGCGTAGCCCGCGCGCGTGAGCACGAGCGGTCGCTGATCCGGGCGTAGGCCGCGCAAGCCTTCGAACGTCGCGCGCGCCATCTGCATGCCGTAGATATTGTGATAGCGCGCGTGCGTGCCAGGCGCACCGTCGCCGACAAAGGGCACGTCGAGCGGAAAGGTACGCTGCGGATCCTGGATGATCGCGAGCAGGTCGGACGGAAACGTCGCCGGCTCGTTCATGTCGTTCCAGAAACCATCGACGCCTTCGCGCAGCGGCTTGGCGTAGAGCGCACCCCACCACGCGCGCACCTTCGCATCGGTGAAATCGGGAAACGCGCACATGCCTGGCCACACCGTCGCATGCAATTCGTCGCCCGCCGCATCGCGCAGGAACATGCCCTGCGCACGGCCGTTCTGGTAGATGGAATATTGCGGATCGGCCTTGACGCCCGGATCGACGATCGTGACCGCGTGGAAACCCTGCGCATGCAGCGTGTCGAGCATCGCCTTTGGCTGCGGAAAGGTCTTCGGCGACCAGGTGAAGATGCGATAACCATCCATGTAGTCGATGTCGAGATAGATCACGTCGGCCGGAATCTTCTTCTCGCGAAACGTGCGCGCGATCTCCTCGACCTTGGCCTGCGACATATACGAATAGCGCGACTGCTGGTAGCCGAGCGCCCACAACGGCGGCAGCGCGGTGCGGCCGACGAGGTCGGTGTATTCGTGCAGCACGTTGGCCGGCGAACGTTCGCCGCCGCCGAGAAAAACGTAGTAGTCGAGCTCGCCGCCGTTCGCGCCGAAGCGGTAGCGCGTCGGATCGCTCTGGCCCATGTCGAAATGCGAGCGCCAGGTATTGTCGAAGAACACACCGTAGCTTTGTCCTTCATTCAGCGCGATGAAAAACGGCTGCGTCTGATAGATCGGCCCGGCACCCGGCGGATACGCCGCCTGGTCGGTGTTCCAGAACGCGAACGACTGCTGATGCCGCGACATCTGCGGCAGCGGCACTTCGCCGAAGCCGTAATACAGCTCGCTGAGTGCACGCTGCTTGTTTGTCTCGATTTCGCCCGTGGCCGGGTCGAAACTCAGCGAGTGTTCGGGATCATCGCCGACGACGAGGCGGCCCTGCGCATCGAAGATCTCGATCGCCAGACTCGGCGTCTTGCGCACGACGACGCGCGCACCATCGGCACGCGCGCGCACTTCGAGCGCCTGTGCCGTTTCATTGGCGACGATGGCCGGCACGCTCGGCGCCTGCCCCGCTATGAGCGCATACGATTTCGCCGTCACTAACTTGCCGTTCGGCGCCAGGCGCACGTGCACGACATCGGCGGTCACGAAACTGAGACTCAGTCTGGCGCCGCTCGAGGTAGCCAAAACCAGGGCATTGCCCGTGCGTGACACAGCCGTAACCGCGCCAACGTTCTGCCACGCTGCCAGCGCGTCCAACGGCCCGCAGGCCAGCCACGCGCAAAGCACCCACCTGCCGATCGATCGCATTCGTCGTTCCCCAAAGTTGTACGCGTGACAGCCTAGTCAATTGGCAAGAATTAGATCGTTACAAATCGATGAATACGTATGCAAGAAATTGTAAGGGTCTGAGCGCGGGACTAGGCTAGCTGCAAGTTACGGCAGCGTTAAAAAACGCGCCGAATCAAGGTGCGCATCTTCAGGCACAGACGCACCGGGCCACTGCACACACGAACCCAATGGGGAGAGGAAAGATGGTACTCAAGCATAACTTGCTGACGCTCGCTGTCGCGTCGATTCTGGCGAGCGGCCTCGCCCACGCGCAAATCGCACCAACGCAGCCTGGCGCTGTCAACGCCGCGGAACAGGACACACCAAAGAAACCCGGCGACGCCACGAGCAACGAACAGAAAGCCGCCGAACTCGGCGAGATCGTCGTAACCGGTATTCGTCGCAGCATCGAAACCGCGATCGAGACCAAGCAGGGATCGACCTCCATCGTCGAAGCGGTCTCGGCGGAAGACATCGGCAAGCTGCCCGACATCAGCATCGCGGAATCGATCGCGCGCCTGCCCGGCTTGGCGGCGCAGCGCGTCGCCGGTCGCGCCCAGGTGATCAGCGTGCGCGGCCTGTCGCCCGACTTCGCCACGACCCTGCTCAACGGCCGCGAGATGGTCAGCACCGGCGACAACCGCAGCGTCGAGTTCGACCAGTATCCGTCCGAACTGATGAGCGGCGTGACCGTATACAAGACGCCGGACGCCGGCCTGATCGGCCAGGGCCTGTCCGGCACGATCGACATGCAGACCGTGCGCCCGCTTAATTTCAATGAGAACGTCGGCACGGTCGGACTGCGCGGCCAGCACAACTCGCTCGGCGCCGCCGCCAACGCCTCCGCCTATGGCAACCGCTTCAACGCCAGCTACATCGGTCAGTTCATGGATCGCACCCTGGGTCTGGCGATCGGCTTCTCGCACACCGAAACCCCGGTACAGGAAGAACAGGTCGGCCTTTACGAACCCTGGGAACAGGTCGGAGACGGCTGGCGTCCGGGCGTGCCCGCCGGCACCTACTACTCCGAAGGCATCAAGGCGCTGCGCCGCACCGGCGACCTGAAGCGCGACGGCGTCATGGCCACGCTCGAATATCGCCCGTCGAACGCCTGGACCAGCACTCTCGACCTGTTCTATTCCAAGGCCAAGCAGGAAGACACCGCGAACCAGTTCGAGGTCAACCTCGGCGATTACAACGGCGGTTACGGCCGCATCAACCTTACCAACGTCAAGGTCAACGGCAACGGCACCTTCGTCGGCGGCGTCGCGCAAAACCTGTACCCGCTGGTGCGCGGCATGTACGACAAGCGCAACGACAAGATCGACGCGCTCGGCTGGAACAACAAGTTCGATATCGGCGCCGTGCGCCTCGTCGCCGACTTGCGCTATTCCAAGGCCAAGCGCAGTGAGCTGCAACTTGAGAAAAACACGACGCTCGCGCCGC
>CAZDWH010000178.1:0-6442 GCA_964509025.1 uncultured Rhodanobacteraceae bacterium | reverse complement strand
CCGAACGCGAGCAGGGCATCACCATCGACGTCGCCTACCGCTTCTTCGCCACCGACAAGCGCAAGTTCATCGTCGCCGACACGCCGGGGCACGAGCAATACACGCGCAACATGATCACCGGCGCGTCGACCGCCGATGTCGCGGTGATCCTGATCGATGCGCGCAAGGGCGTGCTCACGCAGACGCGGCGGCACAGCTATCTGGTCTCGCTCGTCGGCATCAAGCATGTCGTGCTCGCGATCAACAAGCTCGACCTCGTCGACTATTCGCAAGCCGTGTTCGACCTGATCGACCAGGAATATCGCGCTTTCGCCGAGCGCCTCGGCGGCATCGAGAGCATCACGAGCATCCCGCTGTCCGCGTTGCGCGGCGACAATATGCTCGTGCATAGCGCGAACACGCCGTGGTACTCGGGCCCGACGCTGCTGCAGCATCTGGAAAATGTGGGAATTTCCACTACGCCTGCGAACGCGCCATTCCGCATGCCCGTGCAATGGGTCAATCGTCCCGATCAGGATTTCCGCGGCTACGCCGGGCGTATCCTCGGCGGCAGCGTCAAACCGGGCGACGCGGTGCGCGTGTTGCCTTCGGGCAAGACCTCGACCGTCGCGCGCATCGTCAGCTTCGACGGCGACAAAGCCGACGCGCGCGCGGACGAATCGGTAACGCTCACGCTGGCCGACGAGATCGACATCAGCCGCGGCGATGTGATTTGCTCCGCGAGCGATCCCGCCGGTCTCGCCGACCAATTCGAAGCGACGATCGCCTGGCTGGCCGAAGAGGAATTGCTGCCAGGTCGCTCCTACCTGGTCAAGCTCGGCGCGAGCACGGTCGGCGCGGCAATCGCCAAACCGAAGTACGTGGTCGAGGTCAACACGCTCGATCATCTGGTCGCCAAGACCCTGCGCCTCAACGAGATCGGCGTGTGCACGCTGACGCTCGACCGCGCAGTCGCGTTCGATCCCTACGCGGAAAATCGCGATATGGGCAGCTTCATCGTAATCGACCGCCTGACGAACCAGACGGTCGGCGCTGGTGTGCTGCATTTCGCGCTGCGCCGCTCGCAGAACATCCACTGGCAAGCGCTAGAAGTCGACAAGAGTGCACGCGCCCGGCTCAACGGCCATAAACCCTGCGTGCTGTGGTTCACCGGCCTGTCGGGTTCGGGCAAATCGACGATCGCGAACCTGATCGAGCGCAAGCTGCATGCGGCTGGCGTGCGCACCTATCTGCTCGACGGCGACAATGTGCGCCACGGTCTCAACAAGGATCTCGGCTTCACTGCGACCGACCGCATCGAGAACATCCGCCGTATCGGCGAAGTGTCGAAGCTCATGGTCGATGCAGGCCTCGTCGTGTTGACCGCCTTCATTTCGCCGTTCCGCTCCGAGCGCGAGCTTGCGCGTCACATGTTCGCGGATGGCGAGTTCATCGAGGTCTTCGTCGATACGCCGCTCGCCGTGGTCGAACAGCGCGATCCGAAGGGTCTGTACAAGAAGGCACGTAGCGGCGAGTTGAAGAACTTCACCGGCATCGATTCGCCTTACGAAGCGCCCGAGTCGCCGGAGCTGCATATCGAAACGGTGCGTCTGAATGCCGATCAGGCAGCGGAGAATATTCTGGCGCACTTGCGCGAGCGCGGCCTGCTCGATCCAAAAAGCTGAGTCGACATCGCTCGGCGATGGCTGGATGAAGACGGCATCTAACGCGAATCGAGCCACAGCTTCGCCAGCACGCCGACCAGCATCAGCAGCCCGAGCGGCAGCATGAACCAGAAGATTTCGAGCAGGCTGCCGCTGCCCTGCAGCGACAGCGCAGCCCCTCCGACGAACATCGCGAAAAAGCTGGCACCGATCAGATATACGGTCGCGAACGGCCTGCCGAAGCGACCGAGCAGGTGCTCATCGCCGTCATCGTCGAATATGGCGCAGAGGAGGAGATAACCTCCCACAAGCAGGACCCACAACCACTTCGGCAGCTCGTGCTTGCTGGTTTCGCTCCAGTGCAGCAGCAGGATCAGCGCCAAGCCGCCGCACGCGAGTAACAGCGGGCGTCGCATCAGAGATCGGCTCCGCGCAGGCGCACGCCGTTTTCAGGACCCTCGATGTGCAACTTCTGCGGCGGAGCGTTCGATACCATGCAACGGAACCTCGTCGTGTCGGACCTTCATCCTACCGGAACCGACGGCGTAACCGCCGCGTCATCTTCGCCCGCTAGCTTGGCGACTTCGCTCTCCCCGCGCGGGTCGCTTCCATGTCCAAGCCGAGCTTCGTCGACAAGTTGGACCAGTGGCTGTTCAACGCGATCTATTCGCGCAATCTCGTCTACAACGCGTGCTGGGAAGATCCTGCAATCGATCGCAAGGCGCTCGCACTGGGACCGAGCGATACGCTGCTCGTGATCGCGAGCGCCGGCTGCAACGCGCTCGACTACGCCTTGCTCGGACCGCAAAAGATTTTTGCGGTCGATGCAAACCCGCGCCAGATTGCATTATTGGAATTGAAGATCGCGGGCATCCGCGCGCTCGAATTCGAAGACTACTTCGCGGTCTTCGGCGCCGGGCATCATGCGGATTTCCGCACTCTGTACCAGACCAAGTTGCGTTCGCTACTGTCGCCGTTCGCGCAACAATGGTGGGACAAGCACTGGGATTGGTTCGCAGGCAAGCACGGCAGTTTCTACTTCCACGGCCTCTCGGGCATCGTTGCACGCGGCGTGCGCGCGTACTTCAAGCTGCGTCCGGGACTCGCGAACGCGATCAATGCGCTGCTCGATGCGAAGTCGCTGAAGGAACAGCAAAAGATCTACGACGAACGCGTTTCACCGCTGCTGTGGAACAAGACGGTCAACTGGATCATTTCGCGCCAGTTCGTAATGAGCCTGCTCGGCGTGCCTTACCCGCAGCGCAAGCTGGTCGAGGCGCAGCACGCCGGCGGCGTGTCGCGCTTCATCCGCGACGCGGTCGAGTACGTATTCCGCCAGCTGCCGCTCAGCGACAATTATTTCTACCGGGTCTACATCACCGGGCAGTACCGCAAGGATTGCTGCCCGGAATATTTGAAAGAATCCGGCTTCAACGCGCTCAAGGCCGGCCTGGTCGATCGCATCGAATTGCACACCACGACGGTGACGCAATTTCTCGGCGCGAACGCGACGCCGATCTCGCGCTTCGTGCTGCTCGATCATATGGACTGGATGAGCTCGTACTATCCCGACGCGCTGGTCGAGGAATGGAATGCGATCCTGACGCGCGCAACACCGGGCGCGCGTATTCTTTTGCGCAGCGCGCACGCCAAGCCGGCCTTCCTCGAAAGCATCCGCGTCGGCCCCGGGCAGAACCGTCTGCGCGAGATCCTGCATTTCGACGACGACCTGGCCGACTCGCTGCAAAGCGGAGATCGCGTGCATACCTACGCCGGTTTTGTGATCGCCGACGCCAAGGCAGCCGGATGAGTCGCCTCGACGCGCTGCGTTCCGACTTCGGCGTGCTGCGCGCGATGCTGCGCGGCATTCCGCAGGGCGGCTCGCACGCGCAAAACCTGCAGGGCTTTTACGGCGCCCAGGCCGACGACTACGATCGTTTCCGCGAACGCTTGCTGCAGGGTCGCGCCGAGCTGATCACGCGCCTGCGCCTCGCCCTGCCGCGCGCGGCGCATGTGGTCGAGCTCGGTGGCGGCACCGGGCGCAATCTCGAATTCTTCGATACGGCGCTCGATGACATCGCTGCATTCGATCTCGTCGACCTTTGCCCCGCCCTGCTCGAGCGTGCACGCGCGCGCATCGCGCGTCATCCGCAGGTGCGCGTGATCGAGGGCGATGCGACGACGTTTCGCCCGACGCAGCCGGTCGACTGCGTCTACTTTTCCTACTCGCTCACGATGATCCCGGAATGGCGTGCGGCGCTCGACAATGCCATCGCCATGCTCAAGCCCGGCGGCATGCTCGGCGTGGTCGATTTCTATCACTCGACGGCGCAGCCCGATGCCGGACTTGTGCGTCACAGTGCCTTCACGCGCCATTTCTGGCGGCGCTGGTTCGCGCACGACGGCGTGCGACTGAATCCCGAGCATCTCGCGACGCTGCGCGCGCGCCTGCCGCAACACGAACTGACAGAGAGCCGTGCCGCCGTACCGTACCTGCCCGGCCTGCGCGTACCCTACTACGTTTTTGTCGGTCACAAGCAGGCATAAACGAGCCATCAACGCTGCACCGGCAACGCGTCGGCGCACGCGACACTCGCTTCGTCGCATCGGAAACGTGCGCCGAGACTCCGCGCACTTCAAACACGGAGCGTTTCGGTTCATAGTGTGCGACCCGAAGAACCATGCCCGCCCGTGAACGCCACAGCAAACTCCGAATCGTCCGTACCGCAACAGAGGCTGCATTTCTGGCCACTGCAAGTCGCCGGCTGGCTGGGTTACTTCGCGCTTTACTTCACCGCATGGATGGGTGAGAGCGAAACCGACGCATGGCGCTACGCGCCGGTGTTGCTCGCAAACACCGTATTCGGTTTCGTCAATACCAGCATCCTGCGCCTGGGCTATCAACGTCTCTGGACACAACCCCTGCCGCAGTTGGGGGCCTATGCAGCGGCGATGCTGTTCGCAGCGACGCTCATTCAAGGCACGTTCTACGCCGCCATCAAAACCATGACCTGTACCGGGCAAGACTGCGCGGTGCACAACATGCTTGGCTATCTCTGGTACTACGTGTCGACTCTCTACCTGCTGCTGTCGTGGAGCGGTCTGTACTTCGGCATCAAGTTCGCGCGCCAGTCGCAGGAGCAAAAGGAGGCAGCGCTGCAAGCCAGCGCCATGGCGCACGCGGCGCAGTTGAAAATGCTGCGCTACCAGCTCAATCCGCACTTCCTGTTCAACACGCTCAACGCGATTTCGACGCTCGTGCTCGATCAGAAGCAGGACACCGCCAACCGCATGGTCGGCAGCCTGTCGTCTTTCCTGCGTTATTCGCTCGACTCCGATCCCGTGCAGCGCGTGACGCTGGCGCAGGAAATCGAAGCGCTCAACCTCTATCTCGGCATCGAGCAGATTCGCTTCGGCGACCGCCTGCAGGTGCGCATCGACGTCGAGGATGCGGCGCGCGACGCGCTGGTGCCGAGCCTGATTCTGCAGCCGATCGTCGAGAACGCGATCAAGCATGCCGTGGCGAAGCGCGAAGAAGGCGGTTGCATCGAAATCGAAGCACGGCGCGAAGGCGACGCGCCCAATCAAAGCTGGCTAGACGTGCATATGCGCGACGACGGCCCCGGCTGCTTGGACTTCGACGCGCGTAGCCCACATAGCGGCGTCGGCCTCGCCAACACGCGCGAACGCCTGCGCGTGCTGTACGGCGGACAGGCGCTGTTCGCCATCGCCAATCGACTGCCGCACGGCGTGGATGTGCACATCCGGCTACCGTTCGAGCGCGGACAAGCACAAGCGCAAGCCACGCCAACCGTTCAAGCCGCCGCGCAAATTCCCGAGCTGGTGCGCAAGCAGGCGCAACGATGATCCGCGCATTGATTGTCGACGACGAGCCGCTCGCGCGCCGCGGCCTGGTGCTGCGCCTGCAGCGCCACCCCGACATCGAGATCGTCGGCGAGGCCGGCAACGGACGCAAGGCGTTCCACGCGATTTCCACCCTGCGTCCCGACCTCATGTTTCTCGACGTGCAGATGCCGGGTGTCGACGGCTTCCAATTGTTGCGCGCGCTGCCCGCGACGCAGATTCCGTTGACGATCTTCGTCACCGCCTACGATCAGTACGCACTCGCCGCCTTTGCCGCGAGCGCACTCGACTATCTGCTCAAGCCCGTCGACGACGCGCGCCTGGACGAATCCGTCGAGCGCGCACGCGCGCGCCTGTCCGAGCGTAAAGCCGAGGATCACTACGAACGCCTGCTGCAACTGATCGGCACGCTGCCCAACGCCGCTGACCTCAAGCTCGACGACTTGCCGCGCGACAATGTCATCCCGCTCGCCGGCAAGCTCACGATCAAGGACGGCTCGCGCGTATTGCGCATCGACGTCGATTCGATCCGCTGGATCGATGCCGCCGGGGATTACATGTGCATCCATGTCGGCGACGAGACGCACGTCCTGCGCGGCACCATGCACGAGCTGGAGCAGCGCCTCGACTCGCGCCGCTTCGCGCGCGTGCACCGCTCGACCATCGTCAACGTCGCGCGCGTGAAGGAAATGCGGCCGCATCACAACGGCGAGTATTTCCTGGTTTTGGATTCAGGACATGAATTGAAGTTGTCGCGCAGTTACAAGGACAAGCTGCGCTTGTTGACCTAACACGCTCGCGCTTTAGCTTTAGCCAAGCTCGTCATTCCCGCGAAAGCGAGAATCCAGTTCTTCTTGTTCTTTTGAAGCAAGAACTTCCTCTCGCCCTACGGGCGAGCGTCTTACTTTCTCTGCTCGTGCAGAGAAAGTAAGCAA
>CAZDWH010000177.1:4276-6451 GCA_964509025.1 uncultured Rhodanobacteraceae bacterium | reverse complement strand
CGCCCCTACAGCAGCAACGCCGCGGTTAGGCGGCCCGGTGACGGGCATGCCGGCGAGCGAGTCGGTCAAACTCTGCCTCCCATGCGCCAAGGCCGAGAGCCATCCCGATCGCGGCAGCGAAGGTAAGAAGCGTCGGAGCCTCGGGCACTCCTCCTGACTTCCAGAGCGCAACGCCTGCGGTGCATCCGACTATCAAAGCGCATCCGATCCCGGCCGGTAGTACAGGGTAGTCGAGGAACGGTCGACGACTTACCCGCTCGAATGTGCGAAGCACACCCACGGATGTCGCTGACCGATAGATGGTCCATCCGATCATCGCGAGCAAAGGCGCAATGAACGGAACCGATGAACCGTCAAAAACTGTCGGCAGTAGCGCCAGCTCTGCGCCGAGGATGCCCGCAATGGCAAACATAGGGCGCATTCCGACGCTGTTCATGTTGTACTTCGCCGACGCCCGCAGATGCGGCGCGATGATCCACAAAGTCATCGCGCCCACAAGAACAACGGCACCGATTACACGACCGATGGGTCCGCCTAACGAGTTGGCGTTCTGCTGCGGGGCACGCGGCGAGCGGGCATCCTTGATGCTACTGAAGCCGATGCTCGCAGGCGAGTCACAATCAAGCCACGCAGCGCCACGGCAGCAGCAACGCCTCGGTTAGGCCGCGTCTGTACTGCCGAGCTTCGCAGGCGCGTCAGCGTACCAGCCAATGCCAAGTGCCGGCACGAGTGCTCCGGCCGCTTGCGAGTATAAACTGTGTGCCTCGGGAAGCGCCTCACGTTCGCGCAGCAGCCAGAGCCCATGTGTAGCCTGCCAGCGAATGCGCACGGGCAAGCCAGTCGAACGAAGCCATGACCACAGCGCGCGATACTCATTCAGTGCGTCCTCGCTCGCGCAGTCTCGCGAGATTCGGCGACGGAGTGCGAAGTCCATTAGCCAAAGCGTGATACGACTCAGGACCCAGTTAGGGAACAACCACACAAGCGGAGTGGTTTGCGCATCGTCGACAATGGCCGCGACTTGGTCAGCGGACATCGCACGGATCCGGGACATGTACGCCGCGATCAGCGGGTCGGGGTATTCCAGCGGCGGCGTACGTGAAGTCAACGCGGCCTAACGAGTTGGCGTTCTGCTGCGGGGCACCGAGAGCGCGGACATCATTGATGCTATCGCATCCGCGGTGTGCCGGCGAGTCACAATCAATTCAGCCCGCGCCACGCCAGCAGCAACGCCTCGGTTAGGCATCGCTCGATGCGATAGGCGCGCTGTTAGGAGCCGATTCGGGCGCAAACACTCTGCGGCCAAGGACAAGTCCGCCAATGACAACTACGGCGACGAGCCAAGCAAGCCATGCTACCGCGGAGTTCGACCTGGGCAGTACGCCGGTGCGAAGGAGTAAGAGGGCGTAGACGCCGAGGACGACGCCAAGGAACAGGCCCGCCGACAAATAGGCACCAACCCGCGGCAGCCTCTGTGCAAACCTCCCGAGCATTGCATGCTCGGCTACCCCGGCGCCGCCAGCTACAAGTGCTTCACCAACGGCTAAAGCCCCACTCTTCAAACTCCCGGGCGCGCCGCTGACAAACCCCGCGATGCCGACGATGACAACTCTCGCGACCAAGAGCCCAGAGGTCGCGATCGCCATTCTGAGTGCCAGGTCGAGCCAAGGTGGCAATGGCGCTTTGGTGCCCACTTCCAGAGTATCGGACACAGAGGTTGCGAATGCCTAACGAGTGGGCGTTCTGCTGCGGGGAACGTCGAAGCGCATGCTATGATGCTGCCGAGTCGGCGGGCCGAGAGCAAGGTCGCCTCATGCTGCCGCGCACCCCGCCAGCAGCAACGCCTCGGTTAGGTGGCGCCCCGGGGCAAGCCGTTCATCGTGGAAGACTCAGCCAGTGTTTCGCTGCGTCCGAACCAGTGATCGAGGCTCCCGCGAGGGACGTTTCTTTGTAATCGGGCGGCAGCACAAGTCGTGCGGCATCAATCCCTGTCAGCGTGATGTTCTTCATCCTTGGCAAAAGCAGGACTCGGTTCGTCTCGCGTGAGTTTGGCGACTGTGCCGGTAGCACGGCTACGGTAGTGAGCTGAAGTTCGGAATCGAGCGGCGAGGTGGAATATCGCCTCTTTCAAAAGCGCGCCGAGACGCCGACCCCCATGCCCACTCTGGTCTCACC
>CAZDWH010000177.1:0-4266 GCA_964509025.1 uncultured Rhodanobacteraceae bacterium | reverse complement strand
GCGACGAGGGCACGTCCGCGCGCGAGAATCTCAGCAAGCCCCCCGGCCTGCAGTCGGTCGAGGTGCCAGCGAACCGCGAATGGCCCGTGTTGCGCCATTCGCACGGAGTCTGTGGGAGGTACGTCTTCGGGCTGCTCAGTACTGAGCTCCATGTAGTCGTCCCACGACTCGCGAACGTTGCCGTGGCGATACGTGGCGCCCTCAAACGCGACAACGGAAAACGTGCGGGTCGAAGGTCGAACAACCGCGTATCCAGTCGAATCGAACAGATAGTAGTCGCCGGGTCGCGCGGCGGGTGCGCCGATCGTTACGCCGTTGATGCTGCGCACCGCGCGCGGCGCGACCGCTGATACGTCGATCCGGCCGCGGCCTGCGCCGAACTCCACTTCGCCGGCAAGCCTCAAGAACACGCTGGTTCCAGAAGTATCGACGCGAAAACGAACGCCGGGAACTGATTGAGATCGCGCTGTCGATCGCGAGCCCGCCAGGGCAAGGCAAGCGAGCAAGAAACCACGACTGGCGCGGGAACCAAACCTACAGGCTCTGATCGAGGCGTTTACCTCACGACTCTGGTCGGGACGCATGGCGCCGCCTAACGAGATGGCGTTCTGCTGCGGGGACTGTCGAAGCTCATACCATGATGCTCATGCATGAAGGCGCTGAGCGCAACCTCGGATGCCGCGGAGCACCCCGCCAGCAGCAACGCTTCGGTTAGGCCGCGTCGATCTGCGCTCATGCGATCACCCGCTGCCTTGCGGAGGAAACAGGGCCGATCGACTTGAATCCTCGCGGATCGATTGGCAACATCTATGCATGACCATCGATCAAGCGAAACCGCCGGCAAAGCGACTGATCGCGTCGCTCGACCAGCTCTGGTACGCCACTGACTTCGCCGAAGCGGGGGACCCAAGGAACTACAGCCTCGAGGAACGCATGAAGTTCCTGGGCGAATGGATTCACGGGCGAAAGGCGTGTAACCGCTTGTTCGACGCGATTCGGCTCGCACACCCAGAGCTTCCCGGATGGGATCCGATTGGCAAGTCAATTGCTGTAGAAGAGCGACTTCGCAACGTGGAGTAGAGACGTCGGCCTAACGAGTTGGCGTTCTGCTGCGGGGAACGTTGGAGCGCATACAATGATGCTCTCTAATGAAGGTGCTGAGCGCAACCATTGATGTCGCCGCGCACCCCGCAGCAGCAACGCCTCGGTTAGGCTGCGAATCGCCCAAAGGCATGGTCCTCACCGAAGCGCTTCAGGCGGAATAGTGACTCAAGTCCCCCCAAGTCCGGGTAGTCAAACCGCTGCTCATTCATTCGTCGCAGATCGACCCGGACGCCGGCGACAGCGTACTCGCGACGGTAGCGATCGTTGATCTGCCACTTAGGCGCCGCGATGTCGTGGGCAAACGCGTTTCTGATTTGATAAACCAACGCGACCCATTGGTCGAGTTCATTGACGATTGGATTCGGTAGCACAACACTGGCTTCTTCGCGGCAGCGGTTGAGCGTGATAGCAGCGGCCCCGACGGCGATGGTGAGGTTATTCTGGCAAGCTAGGATGAGATCGTTTTGCGTCGCCAGGACTCGATCTGGTAACACGAGCACCGAAGTACCCTCGTGTATCGTGAGTGGCGTGTCGATTGTTTCAACATCGAGCACGCCATCCTCCGCTGCTTGCATCAACTTGATTGCGAAGGAGAGCTGCTGAAAAGCCGTGTCGATGAAGCGCATTTCACTTCGCCTTGAAGTACTTGTCGATGAGTGCCAAATGAACCTGCGGACGGGTGCCGATGATCGTTCGTCCCTCGTAGGTGGTGAAGATCCCTGTCAGGAGTGACCAACGCTTGCGGGTTCGATCTTCGCCGACTGGGAGAGTTCTCCAGATTCCTCCGCCACTTGCTCCGTGCATGTCTGGACCCGGGTGGCGCCCCAAGTCTTTGTGGGTCGCTTCCCTGCGATTGAAACGCAGAAGCGTGTGAACGTCGGTCCGACGACCCCGCTTCTTGTAGTCTGACTCGTTCGCGCCCACGCCAGCCCACTGGTACCAAGTCGGAGAGATGAGCTTCTCATCGACGATGTTGACCTTTCCGCCCGGGTAGCTGATCAACTGCATCAAATGATCCTTCCCGAAGTGCGACCCGGGTGGGTCGATGTCCATGCGCGTGAGTGAATGTTGCTTGACATGCCCGTTGACAACCTCGCGATCAAGTCGAATGACTGCCGCGTCGGCGATGTCCGGACGTTTGCCGCGGGGGTTCGTTCGGGCGATCTGGCCCCGTGCCATTATCCACGAGGCGGGGGTCCATGCATGGAAGTCGTTTGCCTCCAGCGCGTCGACCACATGTCCGGCCGTGAGGATAAAATGCTGCCGGCCATCCGTGTAGGCCACTCCGCAGCCGCGCAGCTCAGGAATGCGGAGTCCCCGAGGCTTGAACAAAGGACAAACCGCGTGCCGCAGTCGCTGCGCTTCCGGGTCTAGCCGTTGCTCGAGCGGGCCGCCCGCGGAAAGGAGTTCATACTCGTCCATGCCACAAAGCTGACACGCGCAGCCTAACGAGTTGGCGTTCTGCGGCGGGGCGCTGAGCGGGCGGGCATCCTTGATGCTAGTGAATCAAGTGCGCGCAGGCGAGTCACAATCAAGCCAACACGCGCCACGGCAGCAGCAACGCCTCGGTTAGGCGGCACGCTCAACAGACGCTGACCGCGTCGCGCGCTGCAGGAGCGCGCCCAAAGCAACGAGAAGGGCGAGCTCGGCGACGACACCAATGCACCACGCAACTGGCGTGCAGGTGATGCAGCTATCCGCGCCAGGATCTATCCAGGCCGCAACGAGTAGCGCCGGCAACTGAGTGTACAGCAACGGCGAGTGACCAGCGCCCGGCGCGGCGATAATGACACCGACCAACGCGAGCTCGATGATGCCGAGTATGATCGCCATCTTCAGAACCGCGCGTCGTCGAGTCACAAAAGCGCGTCCGCCTAACGAGTTGGCGTTCTGCTGCGGGGCTGACGGCGCGCGGGCATCCTTGATGCTAGCGGAGCCGATGCTCGCCGGCGAGTCACAATCAGGCCACGCGGCGCCACGGCAGCAGCAACGCGTCGGTTAGGCGCCCGTTCGTGGGCGACGAGCGCCGGCCGCAACGAGCGAATCCAGTGTGCGCCGGTACTCAGGTCGCCAGGTGCGCCCTCGGAGAAGCGCGGCGGGAAGCACGTGTGGCATGCGTGAGAAGCCGATCAACCTCCATCCTCGCCGAGTTCGCGCCAAAGTCAAAGTATCCAGCTGGATCGAGTGGCTAGGCCGCAAAATGAGGCCAGCAGAATCGCTTTCTGAAGTTCCAAAGGCGCGCGACTCGACGGGATACGTGGCGCGGGCGTTGCCTTGGTTGAGCGTCCGCAGCTTCCAATCGAACACGAGAACCGCCGTGTCCCACCCCGGGGTGTGGCCCGGGCATGCGAGCGCGCCTTCGTACCACCGACCGGGATCGGCGTCACCACCGAGAAACTGTCCGTCAGCGTCTCGTTCGAGATACTCAGCCACCAATTGATTCGCCGAGGCGTGCACGGGAAGGGTATCGGCAAGACACTGCGCGGTGTCGTCGACGACGTCGGCAACGGCGGCAGTCGCGGCGGCGGAACTCGCGTCGTGGTTGCCATTTCGCGGCTCGGCCGCGCACGCGACAGCTAGCGCGACGATGATGATCGGCGATGTCCTCACGTTCTGATCAGGCGCGCCTAACGAGTGGGCGTTCTGCTGCGGGGAACGTCGGAGCGCATGCTATGATGCTGCCGAGTCGGTTGACCGAGAGCAAGGCCGCCGCTCCCGCCGCGCACCGCGCCAGCAGCAACGCCTCGGTTAGGTGGACGCCTCACCGAGCAAGCCGAAACACTGCCACGAGCGGCACGAAGCGACCGCCAAGGCGGGCGTCGCCAAATCGAACTGTCATGCTGTCGAGTTGCTCGTACTTCGTAGCGTGAAGATTTGCGCCTGCAGTGAGGCATCGCCTTGCCAGTTCTCTTCCGGTCGAGAAGTAGCACGCGCCGGTTGCTCGATCGTCGCCGAGTCGCTTGCCGTCGCGGTCGCGGATCACGACTGTCGAAGTGTCGAAGCGGAACTCCGTGACGCTGCTCGTGAGAATCTCGGCTGCGACGGTCAGGTTGATGGTGAATGCGTTCGCATGCACTCGCGCAACAATGCTGTCCGGCCCTGAACGCCACACCATGCGTTCGTCCGGGGCCCCTTCAACGTGAAAGCCGGCGCCGGGGTCGC
>CAZDWH010000176.1:0-6476 GCA_964509025.1 uncultured Rhodanobacteraceae bacterium | reverse complement strand
TTTGAGTTCGTCGTGCACGCCGATTACGGCTGCCTCGGCGACGCTTGCGTGGTTCGCGACCGACTCCTCGATCTCGCGCGTGCCGAGGCGATGTCCGGCGACATTGATCACGTCGTCGGTACGGCCGAGGATAAAGGTATACCCGTCCTCGTCGCGGATCGCCCAGTCGAGCGAGGAATACAGCAGTTGCTTGAAGTGCGAAAAGTAGCTTTGTATAAAACGTGCGTCGTCGCGCCAGATCGTCGTCAGGCATCCCGGCGGAAGCGGCGGAACAAACGTGAGCACGCCCTTCTCGCCCGCCACGGCGTCTTCGCCGGTGACTTCGTTGATGACGCGCAATTTGTAGCCGAAATTCGGCAAGCCGGGCGAGCCGAACTTGATCGGCTTCAGGTCGAGTCCGGGCTGCAGGCACAGCACTGGCCAGCCGGTTTCCGTCTGCCAGTAATTGTCGATCACAAGCTTGCCAAGTCCTTCGCTGATCCATTTCGCAGTCGGCTCGTCGAGCGGCTCGCCTGCAAGGAACAGATATTTGAACTGCGACAGATCGTATTTTTTCAGGAACGCCGGATCGTGTTTCTTCAGCACGCGGATCGCGGTCGGCGAGGAGAACATCGTGCGCACACGATACTTCTCGCACAACTTCCACCAGATGCCCGCATCGGGCGTGGTCGGCAGACCTTCGTAGAGCAATGCGGTCGCGCCGGCAATCAGCGGACCGTAGATGTTGTAGCTGTGGCCGACGGCCCAGCCGACATCCGAGGTCGAAAACATCACCTGCCCCGGACCGACGTCGAAGATCGTCTTCATCGACAGCGCGAGCGCGACCGCATGGCCGCCGACATCGCGCTGCACGCCTTTCGGCTTGCCGGTCGTACCCGAGGTGTAGAGCAGATAGCTCGGCTCGTTCGCCTCAAGCCATACGCACGGCACTTCCGCGTTCTCGTGCTGTGTACGCAACTCGGCGTAGTCGAGATCGCGCCCCGCGGCGCGCGGCAGGTTCGCGTCGAGCCCGCGCGACACGATCAGCACGTGCGGCGGCGGAAACTGCGCTTCGGCGAGCGCCGCGTCGACCAGCGGCTTGTACGCAGTCACCTTGCCGCCGCGCATGCCCGCGTCGGCGCAGATGAGCAGCTTCGGCTGCGCGTCGTCGATGCGCAGCGCGAGATTGTGCGCGGCGAAGCCGCCGAATACGACCGAGTGGATCGCGCCCACGCGCGCGCAGGCGAGCACGGCGAATACCGCTTCGGCCATGTTCGGCATGTAGACCACGACGCGATCGCCCTTGCCGACGCCGAGCGAACGCAGCACCGCCGCGAACGTGTTCACCTCACGATGCAGCTCGCGATAGCTCACGACGCGTTCGGTATTCGTCTCGGTCGAGATCGCGACGATCGCCGCCTGTTCGCCGCGCGCATCGAGATGGCGGTCAACTGCGTTGTAGCAAAGATTGGTCTCGCCGCCGACGAACCACTGGCGAAAAGGTGGATTCGTATACTCGAGTATTTGCTGCGGCGGTTTGTGCCAGTGGATCGCGCGCGCTTGCTCGGCCCAGAATTCTTCCGGCTGTTCGATCGAACGGCGATACTCGGACTCGTAGCTCATCTCCGCTCCGACAACGATGCGCCGGTCAAACTCTAGCCGGGATTCGATACCGAAGCCATCACGCTGAACGTCAGCTGCATCGCAGCGCGGAAAGTGTAAACGCCGCAGGTTCCGTCGCGTTCTTCGAGGTCAAGATCCTGGAGAAGTTGCGGAGATGAGATGATGAATACCCTGCGCAAAATTCTGTTGTTTGGCGTCGCGCTGGCCGGCTCACTCGGTGCTGCCGGCTGCGTCTACTATCCGGCACGGCCGTATGGCGGCGCGTACCACGAGTACTATTCCGACGGGTACACGCCCTACTACACCGATTACTACGCGCGCCCCTACGTCGGTGCCGTGTGGGTGAGTGGCGGTTGGTATCGCAGCCATTGGGTGCGTGGTCACTGGCGCTAGTCGTTCGACTGTGACGAATCCCGAAATCTGCGCGAATCGAGTCCGCGGCGCAAACGCGCCGCGGATTCCTGCTTGACAAACATTCAACCTTTTGGTTGAATGTTTGTCATGACCAATCTCGATCTCGCTTTTGCCGCTCTCGCCGACCCGACCCGACGTCGCATCGTGCAGCGGCTCTCCCGCGGACGCACGCGCGTGACCGATCTCGCGCTGCCGTTCGAGATGTCGCTGAACGCGGTGTCGAAGCATCTCAAGGTGCTGGAGCGTTCCGGACTGGTCAAACGCGAGCGCCTTGGGCGCGAGCATTTTCTGCAGCTACGAGGTGCGCCGATGCGCGAGATCGTGCAATGGGTTTCGCGCTACGAACGCTTCTGGAACGAGAAACTCGATGCGCTCGACGCATTTCTTGCCAATCAACCCGACGACGAAGAGGAATCACCGCAATGAACGCCGCAATCAAAGCCCCGCTCATGCAGGGCCGCAATGCCAAAGTGATGGGTCCGCAGTCCGTTCGCATCACGCGCACGTACAACGCCAAGCCTGAAAAAGTGTTTCGCGCCTGGACCGACCCGGCCAGCATCGGTGCATGGCTCGCCAAGGGCGAATATTTCAGCGCCGACGTGCGCGTCGGCGGCCTGTTCTACATCGAGATGCGTGGATTGGAAAAGATCAATCCGCACTACGGCCGCTATCTGCGCATCGAGAGTCCGGGCGCGATCGAATTCACCTGGGTCAGCGAATGGACCGCGGGAAAGGAGTCGGTCGTGCTGATCGAATTGGCCGAACGCGGCGGCAAGACCGAATTGACGCTGACCCACGACGGCCTGCCGAACGAAATATTCGCCGATGCGCATGCGAAGGGCTGGAGCAGCTTCCTCGAGGAACTCGAACCGCGCCTGTAACCGCGTTCAAGGGAGATCCGCAAGTCCCTGCGGCACAACGAACGAGGAGAAAGACATGTCTGCGCAAAACTACACTACCGCTTTCACGATAGACCGCTCGCCCGAAGAAGTCTTCGCCGCGATCAATGACGTCCGCGCCTGGTGGTCGGGTAAGATCGAGGGCAACACCCGCCAGCTCGGCGACGAGTTCATCTATCGCTACGAAGATGTGCACTACTCGAAACAGAAGCTGACCGAGATCGTTCCGGGCAAACGCGTCGTCTGGCACGTCGTCGACGGCCATCTCAGCTTCGTCGACGACAAGCAGGAATGGCGCGACACACAGATCGTGTTCGACATCGCCAGGAAAGCCGGCAAGACGGAACTGCGCTTCACGCATGTCGGCCTGGTGCCCAGCGGCGAATGCTACGGCGCCTGCTCCAGCGGCTGGAACGCGATCATCAACGGCAATCTGCGCAACTTCATTGCGAGCGGCGAACCGCAGCCCGATCCGTTCGCCTAAATGCAATGGGCCGGTCACCGTTAGGCAACCGGCCCATTTTTTCTGCGTGTGCCGAATTACTTTTTGCGCGCGGCCTCGAGTTCCTTGGCCAGACCATCAGCCTTGTACACCTTGTGCAGCGCCTCCAGGATGGCGCCCGAGTGCACCGCCACCGTGCGGTTGACGCGTTCGTCGAACCAGTACTCGCCACCAAGCGATTCGATATTGCCGTCGAACACGAGTCCGACGACTTCCGCCTTGCGATTGATCATCGGGCTGCCCGAATTGCCGCCGATGATGTCGTTGGTCGTGACGAAGTTGAAACGCTGCTTCATGTTGAGCGACTTCTGCGCATCGAGCCAGGTCTGCGGCAACGCGAACGGCTCGAAGCCTGTCGCGCGCGCGAACGCGCCGGCGATGTCGGTGAACGGCTGCACGAACTTGCCCTTCACTTCCCAGCCCTTGACCTCGCCGAACGAGAAACGCTGCGTGAAGGTCGCATCCGGATAGACGCTGGTGCCGTACTTCTCGAAGCGCGCGGCGGCAATCAGCTCGGAGTTCTTGTCGATGACCGACTCGACCTGATCTTCCATCTGCTTGCGGATCGCGCGCGATTCCGGATCGATCGCGCGCGCGAGCACGATGAACGGATCGTCCGACTTGGCGATCGCGTCAGCGCCGCCTTCCCACAGGCGTTTGCGTTCGGCCACATCGCCGAGCTTGGTGCCATTGACCAGACGTTCGGCCATCGCTTCGGGCGATTCCTTGCCGAGTAGCTTCTTCACGAACTCATCGTCCGCGCCGAGCTGCTCGCGGATCTTGGTCAGCGAAAACGCCGCCTTCACTTTTTCGTAATTCGGATAGACCGGCGCCGTCGAGAACAGACCCTGGGTCAGACTCGGCAGACGCGACTCGCCGAATTCACGCAGGCGCTCCGGGTTCGGCTTCTTGCGCTCTTCCGCACCGCGCACGAGCGTGCGCGCGTAACCGAAATAACGGCTGCCGACGCTGCTGTTCTTGTAGCGCGACTCGAGCGCGCGATAGGTCAGCTCGGCCTTGGCAATCTCGTCCCATGCCGCGCCGTACTTGGCCTTGCGCGCCGCATCGGCGTTGACATAGTCGCGCAGCTCGGCTTCCTGCTTGCGCTTCAAGTCGAACACTTCGGGCGTCTGCAACGCGAGCAAACGACCGCGCAGCGCCTTGTAGGAATTCTCGACGCCGAACAGGTCGCTCTGCGCGATGCGGTGATTTTCGGCGTTCTCGCTGCGGAACTGCTCGAGCATGCCGCGGCGCTCCGACAGCAGCATCAATGCCGGGATCAGGTCGAGATCGCGCGTGCTTTCGAGCTGCGCGATCGTGAGCTGGCGATCGGTGCCGCCCGGATTGCCGACCGTCACGGTCATCTCGCCGTCTTCGGCGCCAGCCTTGGAGAACGGGAAGAAATCCTTGACCACGGCAGGCTTGCCGCCTTCGTAGGCGCGCAGCACGCCCATGTCGAGGTCGAAGCGCGGGAAATTGAAATTGTCCGGATCGCCGCCGAAGAACGCCATCGCGAGCTCGGGCGCGAACACCAGGCGCACGTCCTGGTAGCGATGGTATTTGTATACATCGTAGATGCCACCGTGATACAGCGTGACCACGTCGCAGCGCGTGTTGGCCGCGTCATTACCCGCGCATTCCTTTTCGATGTCGGACTTCACCGTCTTCTCGGCCTTGCTGTAGTCCGCACCGGATTTGCCGTCGGTAGCCGCCTTCACGCGCGCGGTGACGTCGCTGATCGTGTCGAGGCGGTTAAGCTCGATCTCCGGGCACTTCACCTCGTCCTTTTGTTCCTTGGCGTAAAAGCCAGATTTGATGAAGTCCTTGTCCTTGGTCGACAGCTGCTGCACGCAGGAGTTGACGCAATGATGATTGGTCAGCACCAGACCCGTTGCGGAAACGAACGAGCCGGAACAGCCGCCCGCGAGACGCAGCGCGGCGCGCTGCGCGTGCTCGGCCCAGTCCTTGCCCGGTTCGAACTTGTACTTGGCCTTGAGTTCGGCCTTCGGAAGATTGTCGGGCGTCCACATGCCTTCGCCGGCGAAAGCAGCGGAACTGGCGACAAACGCGGACAGCGCGACGAGCGCGATTCTTTTCATCGGATTGACTCCCCAGGATGGATGCAGCTGTGACACGAATCGCACATAGTCGGGGTCGCAGTGAACGCGGACCCGTGCCGAAAGTCATGCCCATTGTGCGCCAGACGCACAAAAAAAGGCCGGCAGCTCGCGCTACCGGCCTTCCGATTCAAGCGGATACGATGATTCGCTTCTTTACGCCTTACTTCGCGAACAGATGCTGCACGCCAGCGCGCTCTTCGCGCAATTCCTTGTCGGTCGCGTCCATGCGCGCGCGCGAGAAATCATTGATCGCGAGTCCCTGCACGATCGAATAAGCGCCGTCCTTGATCGTAACCGGATAGCCGTAGATCACGCCCGGCGCTATGCCGTAGCTGCCGTCGGATGGAATGCCCATCGACACCCAGTCGCCTTCGGCGGTGCCGAGCGCCCAACTGCGCATATGGTCGACCGCCGCCGAAGCAGCCGAAGCAGCCGACGAGGCGCCGCGCGCCTTGATGATCGCCGCGCCGCGCTGCTGCACGGTCGGAATGAATTCCTTCTCGTACCAGGTCTGATCGACCAGGCTCAGCGCCGGCTTGCCGCCAACGGTGGCCTGATGCAGGTCGGGATACTGCGTCGAGGAGTGATTGCCCCAGATTGTGACCTTCTTGATGTCGGTCGTATGCGAACCGGTCTTTTCGGCGAGCTGCGACAGCGCGCGATTATGGTCAAGGCGCACCATCGCTGTGAACTGGCGCGGGTCGAGGCTCGGCGCGTTCTGCTGCGCAATCAGCGCATTGGTGTTGGCCGGATTGCCGACCACGAGCACGCGCACCGTACGCTTGGCGTGATCGTTGAGCGCCTTGCCCTGCGGGCCGAAGATCGCGCCGTTCGCTTCGAGCAGGTCCTTGCGCTCCATGCCCGGGCCGCGCGGACGCGCGCCGACCAGCAGCGCGAAATCGGCGTCCTTGAAGGCGGTCATCGGGTCGCTGTGCGCGG
>CAZDWH010000175.1:0-6539 GCA_964509025.1 uncultured Rhodanobacteraceae bacterium | reverse complement strand
GCAGTTCGTTGCCTTGGATGTCGGGTACCGCTATGGGGGCGAGCTGTAGATGGCGCGTCTGGCCTACGACCCTGGCGATCGCATGCGCGTGAAAATCAGCGTGTTGCCCGCAGACTGACTGCGCGAAGCGCCGATCCGTTCGCGTTTTCGTTTAGCCGTCCAGACATCCCTGTTGCACTGCGCAAAACTTCCGGGCATTATTACTGTCAATGAACCTGCACCGCGCCACTGTTGAAATCCTGTCCAGCGCCGATATGGCCGCCGGCATGACTTCGCGCGCGCGCCGACCGGAAACTGCAATATCGGCCGGGTAAGCTGATCGCGCGCGTTCGCACGAATCGAAAAACCCGGCCATTGCGCCGGGTTTTTGTTTTTTGATTATCAAGGGGTTAGGAATGACACTTCGACACTTTCTCTCCACGCAGGACTGGAGTCGCGCCGACCTCGACGCGTTGCTGGCCCAGGCAGCAGCATTCAAGCGCAACAAGATCGGCGACGCGTTGAAGAACAAATCGATCGCGCTGCTGTTCTTCAATCCGTCGATGCGCACGCGCACGAGTTTCGAGCTAGGCGCGTTCCAGCTTGGCGGGCATGCGATCGTGCTGCAGCCGGGCAAGGACGCGTGGCCGATCGAATTCGAGGTTGGCACGGTGATGGATGGCGAGACCGAGGAACATATCGCCGAGGTCGCGCGCGTGCTGAGCCGTTACGTCGACCTGATAGGCGTGCGCGCGTTCCCGAAGTTCAAGGACTGGTCGGTCGACCGCGAGGACCGCGTGATCAAGGCGATCGCGCAGTACGCAACGGTGCCGGTGATCAATATGGAAACGATCACGCATCCGATGCAGGAGCTCGCGCACATCATGGCGCTACAGCAGCACTTCGGCACCGCGGATCTGCGCGGCAAGAAGTATGTGCTGACCTGGACCTACCATCCGAAGCCGCTCAACACCGCAGTGGCGAATTCCGCGCTGCAGATCGCCACACGCTACGGCATGGACGTGACCTTGTTGTGCCCGACGCCGGAATATGCGCTCGATCAGCGCTATCTCGATTTCGCCAAACAGAACGTCGCAGAGAATAGCGGCAGTTTCGCGATCAGTCACGATATCGAAGCATCGTATCGCGGTGCCGACGTGGTTTATGCCAAGAGCTGGGGTGCGCTGCCTTACTTCGGCAATTGGGAACCGGAGAAGCCCATTCGTGATGCGCACAAGCATTTCATCGTCGACGCCGCCAAGATGGCGCTCACCAACAACGGCGTGTTCAGCCATTGCCTGCCGCTGCGCCGGAACATCAAGGCCACCGATGCCGTGATGGATTCCAAAGCCTGCATCGCGATCGACGAAGCCGAGAATCGCCTGCATGTGCAGAAGGCCGTGATGGCCGCGCTGGCCAAACAGAATTGATACGAAGGGACATTACAGAAGAGACATGCCATGAGTCAGAAAAATATCGTTCTCGCGTTTTCCGGTGGCCTCGACACGAGCTTCTGCGTGCCGTATCTGCAGGAACGCGGCTGGGCTGTGCACACGGTGTTCGCCGACACCGGCGGTGTCGATGCCGAGGAACTCGCTTTCATCGAAGCGCGCGCAAAGGAATTGAAAGTTACTTCGCACGTGACCGTCGATGGCGGTCCGGCGATCTGGAATGGCTTCGTCAAGCCGTTCGTCTGGGCGGGCGAGGGCTATCAGGGCCAATATCCGCTGCTTGTGTCGGATCGGTATCTGATCGTCGATGCGGCACTAAAGCGCTGCGCCGAACTCGGCACGCGCGCGATCGCGCACGGTTGCACCGGCATGGGCAACGACCAGGTGCGTTTCGATCTCGCGGTGAAGGCTTCGGGCGATTACGAGATCGTCGCGCCGATCCGCGAAATCCAGAAGGAACACACGCAGACGCGCGCCTACGAGCAGAAATATCTAGAGGAACGCGGCTTCGGCGTGCGCGCCAAGCAAAAGGCCTACACGATCAACGAGAACCTGCTCGGCTTGACCATGTCGGGCGGCGAGATCGACAAGTGGGAAGCGCCGGGCGAAGGCGCGCGTGGCTGGTGCAAACCGCGTGCGGAATGGCCCGCGGCGCCGCTGCGCGTGAAGTTGCGCTTCGAGAAAGGCGAGGCAGTTGCACTCGATGGCCAGAAGTTGCCTGGCCACAAGTTGCTCGCGAAATTGAATGTGCTGTTCGCGCAGTATGGCGTTGGCCGCGGCATGTATACCGGTGACACGACGATCGGTTTGAAAGGGCGCATTATTTTCGAAGCGCCGGGTCTGATTGCCTTGCTCACTGCGCATCGCGCGCTCGAAGAAGCGGTGCTGACCAAACAGCAGAACCGCTTCAAGCCAGAGGTCGCGCGCAAGTGGGTCGAGCTCGTGTATGAAGGCTTCTACCACGATCCGCTCAAGACCGACCTAGAGGCCTTCCTCGCCAGCTCGCAGTCGACCGTCAACGGCGAAGTCACGCTGGAGACGAATGGCGCGCTGGTCAATGCGGTCGCGGTCGAGTCGCCGCATATCCTCAACGCCAAGGGCGCGACCTATGCGCAGTCTGCGGACTGGGGTGTGGAGGAAGCCGAGGGCTTTATCAAGTTGTTCGGCATGAGCTCGACCCTGTGGGCGGAAGTGAATCGCAAGGCATGAGCGAGCTGCGCATCAGCACGGATCCGGCGGAACTCGACGTCGAGCGCATCCACGCGTTTCTGTCACAGGCGTACTGGAGCCGTGGCATCCCGCTCGATGTCGTGCGGCGCGCGATAGCAGGCTCGTTCTGCTTCGGCGCTTACATTGGCAGTGAGCTGATCGGCTTCGCGCGCGCGATCAGCGACGGCGCAACGTTTGCGTATCTTGCTGACGTATTCGTGCTCGAGCCGTACCGTGGTCGCGGCTTTGCCAAACGTCTCGTGCAAGCGACGCTGGACGATCCGCGCCTGCATGGACTGCGGCGCTGGCTGCTGGTGACGCGCGATGCGCATGGCTTGTACGCCGGCCTCGGCTTCACCCCGGCGACGACGCCGGAGAACATCATGGAAATCACCCGGCGCGATATCTATTTGCAGCCGGCCGCGCCAGCACGAGTGTCGACATGAGCCTGCTCGAAACCACGCTTGCCCACCTGCGCGCGCTCGTCGCCTGCGACACGCGCAATCCGCCGCGCGCGATCGGGACGGGCGGCATTTTCGATTATCTGCGCACGCAGTTGCCGGGATTCGAGTGCACTGTGATCGATCACGGGGCGGGCGCGGTGAGCCTGTACGCAGTGCGCGGCAAACCGAAGATCCTGTTCAACGTGCATCTCGACACCGTGCCGTCGTCGCCGGCTTGGAGCGCCGATCCGCTTACGTTGCGCGTGACCGAGGATCGCGCGATAGGCCTCGGTGCATGTGACATCAAGGGCGCTGCGGCGGCACTGTTGACCGCAGCGGCGCAGACGCAGGGCGACGCGGCATTTCTGTTTACGACCGACGAGGAAGCGAACGATCCGCGCTGCATCGCCGCGTTCTTGGCGAAAAAGATTGCGTTCGATGCAGTGCTCGTCGCCGAACCCACGCGCGGCGAAGCGGTGCTCGCGCATCGCGGCATCAGTTCGGTGCTGATGAAATTCCGCGGCAGCGCCGGGCATGCTTCGGGTGCGCAGGCGATGCAGACGAGCGCCTTGCACCAGACGATGCGCTGGGGTAATGCCGCGCTCGATTTCGTCGAGTCGCAGGCGCATCAGCGTTTCGGCGGGCTGACCGGCCTACGCTTCAATATTGGCAAGGTCGAAGGCGGCATTAAGGCCAACATGATCGCGCCGAATGCCGAAGTGCGCTTCGGTTTCCGTCCGTTGCCGTCGATGGATATCGATCAGTTGCACGGCCAGCTGCGTTCACTTGCTGATGCTGCGGCACTCGAACAGTACGAGGAAACCTTCCGCGGCCCGTCGCTGCCCGCAGGCGATGTGGCAGAAGCTGAAACCAAGCGTCTCGCCGCGCGCGATTTCGCCGATGCGCTCGGCTTGCCGATCGGCAATGCGGTCGATTTCTGGACCGAGGCCTCACTGTTTTCACAAGCTGGCTACACCGCGATCGTCTACGGCCCCGGCGACATCGCGCAGGCGCACACCGCCGACGAATGGGTCGCGCTCGATCAACTGCAGCGCTACACCGAATCGGTTACGCAAATTCTTGGAAGCCGAGGGCCTGATAACGCTATCGGGATAGGCCACGCCGCGCTTGAGCGCGTGCGGGGCAAGGAAGAACGAGAGAGTTTATGTCGATAAATGACCGAGTGATGACGCCGCAGCGCGCGCGCTCAAACACGGCCCTTCGGGTTGCCGTGTCCGGCCGCCATGCGGCCGCGCACGGCTTGAACAGGCGGCCAGCCTGTCGCTGCGCCGCGCACGACCACCTGACAGCCGGACACGGCAACGTGACCTGTCCCGATAGCGTTAGCAGGCCCTAACATGATGACTGCCGCACCCCGCGCTTCCGCGCACGAACTGCAGACCCGCCAGACCATCGTGCGTCTGCTGTCGAGCATGGCCAGCGCGAAGGAAATCTCGCAATACCTGAAACGCTTCTCGCAGCTCGATGCGATGCGCTTTGCCGTGGTCAAGGTCGGCGGCGCGGTGCTGCGCGACGATCTCGATGCGCTGACCTCGTCGCTCGCGTTCCTGCAGGACGTCGGCCTGACGCCGATCGTGATCCACGGTGCGGGTCCGCAGCTCGACGAAGAGCTGTCAGCCGCTGGAATCGTGAAACAAACCGTCAACGGCCTGCGCGTGACTTCGCCCGAGGCGCTCGCGATCGTGCGCCGCGTGTTCCAGACGCAGAATCTGAAACTCGTCGAGGCGCTGCAGGCGAACGATGCGCGCGCGACCTCGATCATCTCGGGCGTGTTCGAGGCCGACTATCTGGACCGCGATACCTATGGCCTCGTTGGCGAGGTCAAACGCGTCAACCAGGCGCCGATCGAGGCGAGCCTGCACGCGGGTTCGATCCCGGTGATCGCGAGCCTCGGCGAGACCGCGGGCGGGCAGATCCTCAACATCAATGCAGACTTCGCCGCGAACGAACTCGTGCAAGTGCTGCAGCCGTACAAGATCGTTTTCCTCACCGGCACCGGCGGCCTGCTCGACGACAAGGGCGAAGTGATCGACTCGATCAACCTTGCGACCGACTTCGAGCACCTGAGCAAGCAGCCGTGGATCAACGGCGGCATGCGCGTGAAGATCGAGCAGATCAAGGCGCTGCTCGATCGGCTGCCGCTGACTTCGTCTGTGTCGATCACCAAGCCCGCCGAGCTCGCGAAGGAATTGTTCACGCACAAGGGCTCGGGCACCTATGTGCGACGCGGCGAGAAAGTATTGCGTGTGACCTCGTGGGACGAGATCGATCAGGTGCGCCTGCGTGGGCTGATCGAATCGGGCTTCGGTCGCGTGCTCGCCGAAGATTACTTCGACAAGACCAAGCTGCTGCGTGCTTACGTGAGCGAAAACTATCGCGCGGCGATCATCCTGCTCGACGGCGGCAAGCATGTATACCTCGACAAATTCGCCGTGCTCGACGACGCGCAGGGCGAAGGCCTCGGTCGCGCGGTATGGCAAGTCATGCGCGACGAGACGCTGCAGCTGTTCTGGCGTTCGCGTCATGGCAACGTGATCAATCATTTCTATTACGCCGAATCCGACGGCTGCTACAAGCTGCCGAACTTCAAGGCATTCTGGTACGGCATCGGCGATTTCGAGGAGATCGAAGCCTGCGTCGCGTACTGTCGTGAAAAAGTGCCGACGCTGAGCGATCCGGTTGGCGTGCCGCCTGCGCCGAATGATCGCGTGACTCCGCCATGACGGACAGAAAAACCATCGGTATCGTTGGTGCCAGGGGGCGAGCCGGAGCTTTCGAGAGATGCGTTGAATCGCATCTCTCGCCGGCGAGCGCCCGGAGCAGGAGCGAAGGGCCGGGCGACTTGGCGAGGGCAGGAAGCCTGAGCCTAGTCGCCACTGTGGCCGTGAACGGAGCGCGAGTGCATGATCGCTGACAAACGTTGCACTATAGGAATTGCTGGAGCAAGAGGCCACACGGGTGCCGAACTGATCAAGCTGATCGCGCGGCATCCGTCGCTCGAACTCGCTTTCGTTTCTTCGCGCGAATTGGACAGCCAGCGTGTCGCCGATCACATTGCCGAATACCGTGGCGAACTGCGCTACGAGAACCTCGACGCCGAAGCGGTTGCTTTGAGGCGCGCCGATACCGTGGTACTCGCATTGCCGAACGGCAAGGCCGCGTCCTATGTCGCGGCGATCGATGCGGCGAAGGCAAATGGCTACGATCCGGTCATCGTCGACCTCAGCGCCGACTACCGTTTCGATAGCGCCTGGTATTACGGATTGCCCGAGTTGTATCGCGGCCTGTACCGCGGGCAGAAACGCATCCGCAACCCCGGCTGTTATGCCACGGCCATGCAGCTCGCGATCCGCCCAATCCAGGACTTGCTGGCTGGCCCGCCGGCCTCCTTCTGGCTGTCCGGCGATTTCAGCGAGGGCCCAGCGGCCTCGGATAA
>CAZDWH010000174.1:0-6562 GCA_964509025.1 uncultured Rhodanobacteraceae bacterium | reverse complement strand
TCGCGTGTTGGTCGTCGAAATCCGTGACGCGGTATCAGAAGGCAATCCCTTTCTCGGCCATCACAAGTCGACGAGCGTGCGCGGGGCCTTGTATCAGGATGGGCAAATCGTCGCGAAATTCAAAGGGCGGCGTAATTCCATGGGTGGTTTCGGCGCCGGGTTCAAGGGTTCGTGTTCCGTTCTCGGACGCACGGTAAGGGCCCTCGGTGAAGACATCGCTGGCTGGCTGGTGTCGCCCGGCGATGACGCGCAGCTCGGGGATCTCAAGTAGATCGCCTGCGGCACGACGCGTGCGCGCCGTACCATACCCGCGCTAGTCTTGGTGCATGGATGCACATGCAAATGAAAGCATTGCCCGCCGCTTTCTTCCCAGCCGTCACCACTACTGGTACGCGCGCTGCAAGCTGGTCAGCGATCCGCTCTACGCCAGCGTGGACGAAGCGCTGCGCGGCACGACGCAGCCGCTGCTCGATCTCGGCTGCGGCATCGGCTTGCTCGCGCAGACTCTGCGTGCACAGGGATTTGGTCCGGCCTACCTGGGCGTCGACAACGATGCCGCCAAGATCATGGCGGCGCGCGCGGCCGCGGAAGCTGCGCGGTTGTCACAGGTGAATTTTGACTGCATCGATCTTGCGGGCGAGACAATTCCGGCTCATCACGGCAGCGTGGCCCTGCTCGACGTGCTGCAGTTTCTGCCGCGCGACGCGGCCTTGCGCCTGGTCGATCGCGTCGCCGAATGCATCGTGCCGGGCGCGCGTCTGGTGATCCGCGCCGGGCTCGATCAACGTGGCGCGCGCATGCATTTCACGCGCGCGGTCGATACGTTCGCGCGTGCGACGCGCTGGATGAACACGGCGGCGCATTGGTATCCGGCGCGTGCGGAGCTCGCGAACCTGCTGAGCGAGCGCGGTCTGCAGGCGACGTTCGCGCCTACGCGCGGATGGTTGCCGCTCAACAATTGGCTGGTCGTAGCGACGCGCGCGTAACGCGCGAAATCAGCGGTAGGTTGCGAGCGTCTGCGCCGCGCTGCTCACCGCAATCGGACGTATCCCGAGTTCGCGCGCGGTGGCGATATCGATCACGACGTAGTCGGGTTGATGGTGGCCGTCGAGTTTGCTCGCGACGCGCGTATGCCGCGCCGCGCCCGCGCGCAAGGCGGCATCGAAGCTCGCCAGACTCGCGCTGGCGGAAGCGGGTGCGTCGCCCGAGGCGTACCCAGGCAGCTCGCGCAACGGCGGCAGCTCGCGCCCGAGCAGGGTGGTTTCGAGATAGGCCGCGTGTTGCGAGTCGGCATCGGTGTAGAAGCCGACGAAGGCGTGCCCCGGCACGAGCACGAGAAAACTGCGCAGGCCGATGCGCTGCAGCGTCGAGGCGAGCAATGCACTGCCGTCGATGCAGTTGGCGGAACGATCGGCCCAGGTGTCGGCGAGAAAGCGCACATGCTGGCTGTACACACGCGGGCCGCGATCGACGCCGGGATCGGCACCGGAGTAGCGGATGCCATGTGCATCCAATGCATGCCAGATCGCCCAGGCCTGGCGCAGCACACCGTCCGCATCCGAGTCCGTGTATCCGCTGAATTTCTCCACAATTCCACTTTGCGCAGCACTGTCGAGCACGGCATCGACGACCGCGTCGCGCTCGTTGACGAAGGCAGCAAAAATCCAGGCCAGATCCACACTGTCGCGACCGTCGCGCACGTAGTACAGCGCCTCGTTGAGCGGGCGCAGTTCGACCGCGACGCGTCGTGCCGGCATTGGAGCGCCGTCGCGCTGCACGCGAACGCCGAGGGTGATGCGCTCGCGCCGCGTCAGCGCGGCGAGTTCGCGCGCGCTCCAGGCGAAGGCCGGACGCAATTCGTAGGTGGTGCCGGCGTGTGCCAAGGTCGCGTCGAAGTGCGTCGGCGCCGCAAGCCAGGGCGCCGCATCGATATCGAGCTGCACCGATTCGCCGTCGCGCGCAGCGACTAGGCGCACCGTGACGAGGCCGCTGCCGGTACCGATGACGCTCGCGCCGCCATCGGCGCTTGGCGTGCCGCGCGCAAGCAGGCCTTGCGACAGGTCGAGCGCGGGAAAGATCTGATTGAACGGTGTGATGCGGACCTCGAAATCGCGTATCTGCGCCGACGCCACTAGCGGCCAGGCCAGCGCGCCAACGAGCAACCATGTTGTGCAGGCGAACACCGCTTGCGCGCGACGATGGATCGAGGAAAAGAGCAACATGCGGCATTGTCGCGTATCCGCGGCATGCCGGCTATGCTTGCAACTTTGATGAGTTCGGCAAGCAGCATGAGTGGTACGCAGGTAAAAGCGGAGTGGTTGGGTTGGGATGGGACGCGTCTTTCCTGGCGCGTCGTCGGCACGACGGCAGCGCCGATCGAGCTGCGCCTCGATGGAATTGCGTTCCAGCGCTACCCCATCAACCAGGGTGAACAGGAATATTCGTGCGAGTTCGCCTATTCGCCCACCGGCGTGGCGGAATTGTCGTTCAGCCTTTCCGCTGGTCCGGCAGCGCTGTTGACGCCGTGGCGCGTGCAGCATGGAGAAGCCGCGCAGCCGGGCATGAACGTGCCGGCGGGTACCGTACGCGGGATGGCTGGACTCGCCGGCACACCGCTGCTGCCGCAGCGACCGCTCGCCGCGCTGCCGCCGGTCGCGGTCGTGGTGCCGATTTATAATTCGCCGCATTGTGTAAAACGCTGCATCGAATCGGTGCTGCGCTGGTCGCCCGCGGTGCAGTTGATCCTGATCGACGATGCGAGCACAGATGCGCGTATCGGCGAGATACTTGCCGACCACGCGGGCCGGAGCAATGTGCTCATTTCGCGCAACGAGCGTAATCGCGGCTTCACTCACAGTGTCAATGTCGGCATGCGCCTCGCCGGCGGCAGCGACGCGGTGCTGCTCAATTCCGATACCGAGGTCGGCCCGCGCTGGCTCAGCGCCCTGCGCATCGCGGCCTATGGCGCGGACGACATCGGCACCGCCACCGCGGTGTCCGACAACGCCGGCGCTTTCACCGTGCCCGAGCTCGAACAGCATTGCCCGGTACCCGCGCGCTGGACCCTGGTACAGGCGCAGCGCGCCGTGTTGCAGCAGGCCGGCTTGCGCCATCCGCAGCTGCCCACCGGCAACGGTTTCTGCATGTACATCAAACGCGTGCTGCTCGCGCGCATCGGTCCGATGGATGAAGCGGCCTTTCCCGAAGGCTTCGGCGAGGAGAACGATTTCTGCCAACGTGCCGAACGCGCGGGTTATCGCAACATCATCGCCGGCCATGTGCTCGTGCATCACGAGCGCAGCGCGAGCTTCGGCGACGCGCGGCGCTTGAAGCTCGGCGAGCAGGGCATGGCCGTGCTGCGCGAACGCTATCCCGACTACGAAGACAAGGTCGGCGCGACGCTGTTCAGTTACGACCGCCGCGTGCTCGATTACCGTGTGCGCCGCACTTATGCCGACATCGACGGGCGCTATCTTGCGCAGGCGCCGCGGCCGCGCATTCTCGTTGCCGCCGATGCCGCCGACGCGGACGTGGAGCGCCTCGTCGCCGCGCTCGACGCGCGCCAGGAATGCTTTCTGCTGCGCCGCGAAGGCGCCTGGGTCAACCTGTATCGCTACGCCACCGGCGGCGCGCTCGTGTTCGAGCGCGGCATTGCGATCGGCCCGGATGCCGCGGCGCTACGCGAAATCGAATTGCGCCTGCGCGAATGGCTGCTCGAATACGCGATCGAATCGGTGCACGCGCGCGGCAGCGCCGCGAGCGATGGCTGGTTGCCGGGGTTGGCGGCGACGCTGGATATTCCGACTACTTAATGACGCCTGGAAGAAACGACTGCCAGCGCAGTCCGCGCTTGTGCATGTTGGACCCACCGCCATCGCTTGCATTGCCCGCGTCTTCGCCGCCGCCGGATGCATTGGCGGTCGAGGTCGAACTGGTGGTACTGGTCGACGACTCCGTCTTGGGCTGCGCCGGCGCCGGCACGTTGCTCGCGGCGCTCTGCACGGTGTTCCAAGTATAGGTGTAGTCGGGATTGCAATGCGTCGCCGCCGCGAACGACTCCGCGGTCACGCAGATCAGAGCAGAAGCGAGCAGGCCAGCGAGTGCGGTTACACGTCTGTCCATCGGACCGATCCTTTCGTAAGCGTTGCATGGTCGCACTTCGCGCATTGCCGCGCCAGTGCCAGAGCCGCTTGGACTTTTGGGACCAGCGGCAGCGATTTCCTTTCCGATCAATGTGTTGCGCGCAGGCCATTGCAGCATCGCCGGCATCGTACGTGCTTAAGATGCGCGGACGGTGCGAATGGTTGCATGCACTATCATCGCGCCATGTCGATTTCTCCCCGTGATTTACTTGCTGCGCTCAGCGCCGACCGCGCCGTCTCGGGTAGCGAGCTTGCGCGCACGCTCGGCGTGACGCGCGCAGCGGTGTGGAAACAGATCGAGCAGTTGCGCGAAATCGGCGCGCCGATCGCTGCTGCGGCCGGCAGCGGTTATCGTCTGGTGTGGCCGCTCGAGTTGCTCGATGCCGCGCGCATCGCCGCCGCGCTCGATGCGCCGACGCGCGCGCGCGTCGGCATCGACCTGCACTGGCAGATCGATTCGACCAATGCCGAATTGCAGCGCGGGGCGGCGCGCGCGGGTGCTCGCCCGCTGCGCGTTTGCGTCGCGGAGACGCAGACCGCGGGACGCGGCCGGCGCGGCCGCATCTGGCAGTCGCCGCTCGGTGGAAATCTATACTTTTCCCTGTTGCGCCGGTTCGAGCAGGGCATGGGCGCGCTGGCGGGCTTGAGTCTCGTCGCCGGCGTCGCCGTGATCGCCGCACTCGAGGACTGTGGCGTGAGCGAGATCGGGCTCAAATGGCCCAACGACGTGCTTGCGCGCGACCGCAAGCTCGCGGGCATCCTGGTCGAGCTCGGCGGCGAATTTCTCGGGCCCTGCCACGCGGTGATCGGCATCGGCATCAATCTGCGCCTGCCGGAATCGACGCGCGCGCGCATCGATCAGCCGGCAATCGATCTCGCCACGTTGACCGCGGCCGACGCCTTGCCTTCGCGCAATCTGCTCGCGGCGAGGCTGATTGCGCGTCTCGCAGCGGCGCTCGATCGTTTCGAATCGCTCGGGTTCGAGGCGTTCCGTGAGGACTACGCGCGCCACGATTTGCTCGACGGTCGCGCGGTGCGCATCGCGGCCGGCGGCTTGGCGCATGAGGGCATCGCCGCGGGCGTCGATGCACGCGGCGCCTTGCTCGTGCGTCACGGTCGCAAGCTCGCGCACTACGACAGCGCGGAAGTGTCCGTGCGTGCGGCGGATTGAAATCAGGGAGACTCGAACGGGCGCAGTGGGTTTTTCGAGTTTCCCTGCGATAATCGCGCAAGATGAAGTTACTGATCGACCTCGGCAACTCGCGCCTCAAGTCGGCGCTATGGGACGGCGTGCAGCTGCGCCATGGTCCGGTGTTGACGCATGCAGGCGGCGCGAATGACGAAGCGCTCGGCGCCGGCGACTTCTCGGCATTGTGGAAAGACGTGGCGCCACCGCATGCGATCTGGATCGCCTCGGTCGCGTCGACGACGCTGGAGCAGCAACTCACGCGCGGTCTCGCCGAACACTTCGCCGTCAGTCCGAAGTTCGCGCGCAGCCCGGCCAGTGCCTGCGGCGTGCGCAACGCTTATTCGGCGCCGGCGCGGCTCGGCGTCGATCGTTTCCTCGGCCTCGTCGCGGCGCATGCGGAAGTGCCCGGCCCGGCCGTCGTCGCGAGCTGCGGCACCGCTCTGACGCTCGATGCGGTCGACGCCGGCGGCCTGCATCTCGGCGGTCTGATCGCGCCTTCGCCGGGCCTGATGAAGAATGCGCTGCTCGATCACACCGCGCGCCTGGGCGAGCTCGCCGCGGCGCCAGTGACCGATTTCGCCGACACGACCGCGGCGGCGGTCGAATCCGGCACCTGGCTCGCCGCGGTCGCGCTGATCGAACGCTTCGTCGCGCGCGCACATGCACGCCTCGGCCAGGCGCCGGGGTTGATCGTTGCCGGCGGTGCCGCACGTCGGCTCGCCGCCCTGCTCGACAGCGAGCATCGCGTCGAGCCGGACTTGGTGCTGCGCGGTCTGGCAAAATTCGCCGATGCTTCGGGCGAGAGGTTGTAGCACTTGTTCATACGCGTACTCTTTCTGCTGTTGCTGGCGCTGAATATCGGCGCGGCCTGCTGGCTCTACTTCACCCCGCGTGAGTCGGCCGGCGAATTGCCCGCGGCCGATCCAGGCGTGCCCAGGCTCGTGCTGCTCAGCGAGAACGAGCACGACTCGATTGCCGCCAATGTCGAGCTGGCCACCCCGGCCGAGACGCGCGCCGATCTGAAACAGGACGTCTGCGTCAGCGTCGGGCCGTTCGCGACTCAGGCCGACATGCGCGCCGCGATGAATGCGCTGACGCCGCAGGTCGCGCGCATCCAGTTCCGCGAGCAGCGCACGACCGAAGTGCGCGGCTACTGGGTCTATCTGCCGGCGCCCGCCCCCCCCGAAAAGGCACCCTCGGTTGCCCGCCCGCTTTCCGACAAGGGACCGTC
>CAZDWH010000173.1:0-6563 GCA_964509025.1 uncultured Rhodanobacteraceae bacterium | reverse complement strand
GCATCCGCATCGGTTACCGCGGCGCGGGCACGTTCGAGTTCCTCTACGAGAACGGCCGTTTCTACTTCATCGAAATGAACACGCGCATCCAGGTCGAGCATCCTGTGACCGAGATGATCACCGGCGTCGATCTCGTGCGCGAGCAGCTCTTGATCGCCTCGGGCGAGAAGCTGTCTATCCGCCAGGAAGACATCGAGATCAACGGCCATGCGATCGAGTGCCGCATCAATGCCGAGGATCCCGACACCTTCATGCCTTCGCCGGGTACGATCAAGCGCTTCCTTGCCGCGGGCGGCCCAGGCGTGCGCATCGATACGCATATCTACGACGGTTACCGCATCCCGCCGAACTACGATTCGATGATCGGAAAACTCATAGTGCACGGCCGCGATCGCGAGACCGCGATCGCGCGCATGCGCATCGCGCTCGGCGAGATGGTGATCGATGGCGTGAAGACGAATATCCCGCTGCAGCAGCGCATCCTCGCCGACGGCGGCTTCCACGCGGGTGGGCAGAATATTCACTATCTCGAAAAGCGCATCGCGGAAGCGAAAGAGAAAGCAATCAAGCTGAGCTGACTCAGTTCACCATTCCGGGGTTGCGCGCAAGCGCAGAACCTGGACTTCGAAGGCAGGATGCCGAAGCGAACATTCGTGCAGCGAATGGCCCGTAAGGCGAGCCGCTGCGGCGAGTAATCCAGTTCCCAGCCTTTCGTGAAAACTGGTTTTCGGATCGCGACTTCGTCGCGTCTGAAATGACGACCACGGAGAACCTCGCATGGCTTGGCTCGAACTGTCTCTGACTCTCCACGCCTCGCAGCAGACGCACGTCGAAGGCGCGCTCGAAGACTTGGGCGCGCTGTCGATCACGCTGCGCGACGCTGATGCCGACACGCCTGACGAGCGTGCGATCTTCGAGCCCGGCGTCGGCGAAATTCCACTGTGGAACGAAATCGTGCTGCAGGCGCTGTTCTATGCCGCGGCCGACCGCGCCGGCCTTGTCGCCGCGCTGACCGATCTCGCACCGGAACTTTCTCCCGAGCGTATCGCGTTTCGCGAAGTCGAGGACCAGGACTGGACACGCGCGTGGATGGACACCTACCAGCCGATGCGCTTCGGCCGGCGCCTGTGGATTTATCCGACCAGCACCGAGCCGGATGGTCTCGATGCCGACGCCGTCGTCGTGCGGCTCGATCCGGGCCTCGCCTTCGGCACCGGCACGCATCCGACCACGGCGCTGTGCCTGGAATGGCTCGATGCGATCGCCGACGCGGGCGCGCTCGCGGGCAAGCAGCTGATCGACTTCGGCTGCGGTTCGGGCGTGCTCGCAGTCGCCGCACTCAAACTCGGCGCGGCGCACGCGCTCGGCGTCGACAACGATGCGCAGGCGATCGTGGCGAGCCGCATCAATGCCGAGCGCAATGGCGTCGATGAAAATCTGCAGGTGTATCTGCCGCAGGATTTTCCGTCGCAACAGGCCGATATCCTGATCGCGAACATCCTCGCGGGCCCGCTCGCCGAACTTGCCGCGCAGTTCGCTGCGCATGTCGCGCCGGGCGGACTGCTTGCGCTTTCGGGCATCCTCGCAGGCCAGCAAACGGAATTGCTCGAAATCTACGCACAGTGGTTCGATGAACTCGCGGTGGCACAGCGCGAAGACTGGATTCGCATCAGCGGCGTGCGCCGCCGGGCTTGAGAAACGCCGCACGCATCGCTGCGCACGGCGTTTCGCACTTACGGTGTCACGGTGAACGGGACCGGCCCAGCCAACACGGTGTAACCGTCGTTGTAGCAATACCAGGCTGCGTAATTGCCCGCACTGAGGCTCGAAGTAGCAAACGTCGTCGCCCCCGAAGAATTCGCCGCATAGCTCCAGCTGATCGAGCTCTGGCTGCCCGGTGTGACACCGGCGGGATAGATGCCGATCCAATTGCTCGAGCTCAGCGTCGCTGGCGGCGTCGTGTAGCTGAAATTGATCGACGCGCCGCGCACAACGCTCGATGTCGTCGTGCTCAACGTGGCGCTCGGCGGCGGAGGTGTGGCGATAAACGCTTCGTTGATCGGGAGTGCGTAGTTGTCATTCGGCGTCAGCGCACCGATACCGAGCGCGTTCTCGATCGTGCGACCGATGCTGTAATGGTTGTAACTCTGCGAACCGATTGCACCCGTGCGCACGAGGCCTTGCGAGCCGACCAGGATCGTCGCGACGTGATTGGTGCCAGAGCTGGCCGATTCGTCCCAGGTCAGGATCAACAGCGAGCGCTGCGAAGTCCACGCCGGCGAGGCGAAAACCGGCTGTAGCGTTTGTCTCAGCCATCCATCCTGCACCTTGACACTCGCGGCCGAGCCGTTGCCCGATGCTTCGCCGTCGTAATAGTCGTCAGCCGCGATCCAGGAAAAATTCGGCGTGGTCGCAGCGGAGGCCAGATCCGTCGTCAGCTGCGTCGCATCGAACAGATGCGCCTGACAGCGCGCGGTGTTCGACGCGATATTGGTGAAGTTGATGAACGGCGCGTCATCGGGCTGGTAGTAGCTGTCGAAATTGTTGCTCGTATTGCACGGCGGGCCCATACCTTGTTCGTAGGCTTTCCAGGTCTTGCCCAGCGCCTCGAGCTCGTCGCCGATATGCTGCGCGCTGACGTGGATATTGGGATAGTAGATCGCACCCTGGACGAAGGTATCGCCGCCAGCGATCGCGAGATAGTTCTCGTCGCTCGGGTGATACACGCCACTGGCATTGCTCAGCAAGGTGCCCTGGCTCACCAGGCTATTGATAAACGGCGCATTGGTGGTATCGCCGATCACGGCCGCGTAGTCGGTGTTCTCCATTATCACGATGAACACATGGTCGAACGCCGGTACCGCCGAGGGCGGTGGCGCCAATGTGGCGGCAGTCACCGGCGTCGTCAGCGTCAGCGAAAGGTTATCGGCATAGCCGACGTTGTACGACCCGGAGGTATTGGTGAATTGCAGCAGCACCGAGATCGTGCGCGTGCCGGTGGGCACATTGCCTGTCGCCGACTTCGCGATGAACTTGGTTTGATAATTGCGCGCTGCCGCGGTCACGCCGCCGATCTGCGCGGGGCTGCCAAGCGCATGCCCGCTGGCATCGAGAAAAGTCGCGCTGACTTGCGCCTGCCCGGCATACGTCGTCCAGCCGCCGAGCCAGCCCGACAGCGTGTACCCGACCGTGCCGCCGTCGATCGCCGCATGCGCTGCCGAGACATCCACTTGCTGCTGCAGGGCCGAATCGCCGTACGGACCGTCGGCCAGAAACGCCTTGCCCGGTGCGGGCGAACTCGGCGTGCCGAAACTCCCAATCGAATAGCACACGATCGCCGGATTGCCTTGCGCGACGTTCCAGCCGGGTACCGTCGTGACCGCATGCCAATCGGTCGTGCAGTTGCCAGCCTCGCCATCGCTGCCCACGAGCAAGTTGCCGCTGCTCGCGGCATGCGCGAACGAACCCGCCGCTAACAACGCCGTCATCACCATCCACGTACCGAACTTGTTCATTCCACCCTCCCGCATCGATGAGGGCGGCGAACGTCGCAGACTCGGGTGACGATATCTTGTCGTGCACATGGCGCGCGCATGACGCGCCGCAGCGCCACCGGTTTTCAGTCGAGCGCCACCCGCCCGCGACTGCTGCATCAGGCTACAATTCCGCTTACTGGCACGCGGCACGACGCGGTCGCCAGCCGAACGACAGCACTGGTTGCAGCATGTTCACGCAATGCCCCGAATGTCTCACCATCTACACGCTCGTGCCCGAGGAACTCGCGCGCGGGCGCGGCAGCGTGCGTTGCGCGCATTGCGGCGCGGTATTTGATGCACTGCGTTCGTTGACCGAAGCCCTGCCGTCGGGACGCATCTATCGTCTCGACCAGCATGCGCTCAGCGAGGAACTGCCGCGACTGTCGATGCCGGTCATGCGCCCGCTTCGCGAAGACGAGCCGATGATGGCGCCGCCGGCGAGCACGTATCGGCGTCCGCCGGAATTCGCGCGCAGCATGACCTCGGGCCGCGGGCGCGAATGGCCCTGGCGCGTCGCGGCTGCGGCGCTGCTGCCGCTGCTGCTCGCGCAGGTCGCGTGGGCGGAGCGGCGCGAACTCGTGCGCAGTCCGCTGGCGCGACCCTGGATCGCACGCGTCTGCGCCACGCTCGGCTGTACGCTGCCATTGCAGCGCGACAGCGAAGGCCTCGTGCTGCTGTCGCGCGACGTGCGCCCGCATCCGTCGGTGCCGAACGCGTTGATCATCTCCGCGACGATGCGCAACGACGCCGAGCATGCGCAGGCTTTTCCGCTGGTCGAGATCACCCTGACCGACCTCGACGAGCATCGCATCGCGATGCGGCGTTTCCAGCCGCGCGAATATGTCGGCGATGCGCGCACAATCAACGCGGGGCTCGCGAGCGGCGCATCGACTGCGCTGGTGTTCGAAGTCGCAGACCCCGGCAAGAACGCAGTGGCCTACGAGTTCAAGTTTCTCTGACGCAATTGCGGACAAGTCCGCAGCGCCATTGCAATTTCATTTTGTGACGGTGCGCGCTTAACTTTTCTTCGAAAAATAATGCTTATCAAAGCGCGCGCGCGGCGATAGACTGCACGGCCGCGCTCGCCCTTTCAGTTCGGCGCACGGAAGCGAAAACGAACGTGAAGGAAATTCGTCGTCAATGAATGCAGCTGTTGCCTTGCGTCCCGCCGACTCGTCGGAGTCCGTGCTGCAGCCCGCGCTGCGTGAGTGCGTGGCGCGTGCGGTGCGCCGTTATCTGCACGACATGAATGGCGAGTGCCCGGACGGTCTCTACGACCTCGTGCTGCAGGAAGTCGAAGCGCCGCTGCTGCGCGAGGTGCTCGCGTGGGCGCGCGGCAACCAGAGCCGCGCTGCCGCAGCGCTCGGTATCAATCGCGCCACGCTGCGCAAGAAGCTCGCGACCTACGGGCTCGAATAGCCGCAGGCGCGAGTACTGCGCAGGCAGGATGCCGGAGCGAACATTCGCGTAAGCGAATGGCCCGCAGGGCGAGCCGCGGGAAGCGGCGAGTACTGCGCAGGCAGGATGCCGGAGCGAACATTCGCGTGAGCGAATGGCCCGCAGGGCGAGCCGCGGGAAGCGGCGAGTAAATTTCATAAGCCCCGCGCCGCGAATCGCAGCGTGCCAGGCCTTATAATTCCGCATCCCCTCGCGGAAATTCCGATGTCCGAAACCTCAACCGTTCCGGTGCGGCGCGCTTTGCTCAGCGTGTCCGACAAGACCGGCCTCGTCGAACTCGCGCGCGCGCTCGCGGCACGCAATGTCGAACTGATTTCCACCGGCGGCACCGCCAAGGCGTTGCGTGAAGCGGGCCTTGCGGTGCGCGACGTCAGCGAGATTACCGGCTTTCCGGAAATCATGGACGGCCGCGTCAAGACCCTGCATCCGAAGATCCACGGCGCCCTGCTCGGCCGCGCCGGCACGGACGATGCAGTGATGGCGCAGCATGCGATCGACGCGATCGATCTGCTCGTGCTCAACCTGTATCCGTTCGAGTGCGTTACCGCAGGCGAACATTCGCTCGCCGACGCAATCGAGAACATCGATATCGGCGGCCCGGCGATGTTGCGCGCCGCGGCGAAGAACTACGCGCGCGTCGCGGTGCTTACCGATCCGGCGCAGTACGCGGCGTTTCTCGGCGGACTTGATGCAGGGGATGGCGCGACCAGCGCATCGATGCGTTTTGCGCTCGCGGTCGCCGCGTTCAATCGCGTCGCGCAGTACGACGCGGCGATCAGCAACTATCTTTCCGCCATCGACGTCGATGGCTCCCGTGCCGCGTTCCCGACGCAGCAGAACAGCAACTTCATCAAGGTGATGGACCTGCGCTACGGCGAAAACCCGCATCAGCAGGGCGCGTTCTACCGCGATCTGTATCCGGTGCCGGGCACGCTCGCGACCTTCACCCAGCTGCAGGGCAAGGAGCTGTCGTACAACAACCTCGCCGACGCCGATGCCGCGTGGGAATGCGTGCGCCAGTTCGATACACCGGCCTGCGTGATCGTGAAACACGCCAATCCCTGCGGTGTCGCGATCGCGGCCGACGTGCTCGCTGCCTACGAACTCGCCTACGCGACCGACGCGACCTCGGCCTTCGGCGGCATCATCGCGTTCAACCGTCGTGTCGACGCCGCGACGACGAAGAGCATCCTCGACCGCCAGTTCGTTGAAGTGCTGATCGCACCCCAGTACGACGATGCCGCGCTCGCACTGTGCGCGAAGAAGGCCAATGTGCGCGTGCTGCGCATTGCGCATGGCGAAGGCAAAAACAATATCGACGTGAAGCGCGTCGGCTCGGGCCTGTTGATGCAGACCGCCGACACGCGTGAAGTCACGCGCGCGGAACTCAAGACCGTGAGCCGCCGCGCGCCCGCGCCGCACGAACTCGACGATCTGCTGTTCGCGTTGCGCGTAGCGAAATTCGTCAAATCCAATGCGATCGTCTACCCGCGCCACCAGCGCACGGTCGGCCTCGGCCAGGGCCAGATGAGCCCGGGTGTCCGCGCCAAGATCGCCCCCATTAAACCA
>CAZDWH010000172.1:0-6590 GCA_964509025.1 uncultured Rhodanobacteraceae bacterium | reverse complement strand
GCGTAGGCCGCTTTCCTCTGGGGTTAAAATAAATCCCTTTGGCGGGCTTTTGTTCCGCCTTGCCCGCCGCATTGATCGCGTCGCGCAGCGGGTCGATCGGCATCACCATGCCGGGCCCCCCGCCGTAGGGCCGTTCGTCCACGGTGCGGTAGTTGTCCGTCGCGTAGTCGCGCGGGTTCCAACCCTGCACCGTGAGCAAGCCGCGCTCCTGCGCGCGCCCGACCACGCCGACCTTGGCTGCGGTGTCGATGAATTCCGGAAACAGCGTTATGACGTCAATCCTCATCGCGCCATCCGAAATTCAAAAATCTGGATCCCATTCCACCACAATGCTGCCCGCTTCGAGATCGATTTCCTGCACTGCCTGCCCGGTCACGAACGGAATCATGCGTTCGCGGCCGTCATCACTGCGTACCACCAGCACGTCATTGGCACCCGTCGCGAACAAGTGGCTCACCTTGCCGAATTCGACACCCTCGGTGTTGCGCACCGCGAGGCCCTCGAGATCGGTCCAGTAATACTCGCCGCGTTTGGCCTTCGGCAGCGCAGATCGAAGAATGCGGATTTCCGCGCCGAGCAGTCCCATCGCCGCGTCGCGATCCATGATGCCGGACAAGCGGGCGATGATGCCTTTGCCTTGCGCGCGGCCTTCGATCTCGTCGAATTCCTTCTCGACGCCGCCCTGCACGCCGGTGACGAACCAGGGACGGTACTTGAAGATCCGCGTGCGGGGCTCGGCGTAAGACTCGAGCTTGACCCAGCCTTCCACGCCGAACACGCCGACGATCTTGCCGAGCAGCAGCTTGGTGTCGCTACGCGCTGGCATCGCGACTCGAAGGTTTCGCCGCGAAGATTAGGCCTTGGCCTGCTTCGCCGCTTCCTTCACGAGCACTCGCACCTTGTCGCTCAGCTGGGCGCCCTTGGCGACCCACGCGTTGACGCGCTCGGCGTCGAGCTGCAGGCGGGTTTCCTTGCCTGCCGCGACCGGGTTGAAGAAACCGAGGCGTTCGATATTGCGGCCATCGCGCGCATTGCGCTGATCGGTGACGACGATGTGATAGAACGGACGTCCCTTGGCACCGCCGCGAGACAGACGAATCTTGACCATGTTTATTTCTCGAGAATTTATAGGGTTTGATCCCATCGAGACGGCAGACGCAATATGTCTTGCGCGGCACCAGGGCCGCAAGCCGTTACTCGGGGGTCGCATATTTTAGCTGGAATCGTGAAAAAATAAAGCCCCTCAATCACTTTCGACCTAAACACTGCATTTCGCCCCGGTTGACCCTCAAGCAGCAGCCTGGTCTTACGGTGGCGAAACCGCAATTGACAAGCAGAACCCCGCTGCACACACTCACGCGCTACCCAGCGCGAGTGCCATCGCGCGATCTCATGAGTAATTGCGTGACCCCTGCCCGCGCTGCTTCTTTCACCCCACCCCTTTCCGTGCTCGATACGCCTTTCATTGCCGCCGACGTCGGCGGCACCAAAGCGCGTCTGGGCCTCGTCCGCTGCGCACGCGACGGCGCGGTCGACGTGCTCGGCTATCGCGAATACGCTTGCTCAGACTACCCCGACTTGGCCGCCGTCCTGCGCCAGGCTGCCCAGGATTTGGCCGCGGGGCAGGTTCGGCGTGCCGCTGTCGCGATCGCCGCAGTGCAGAAGGGCGATGCGCTGATCGCGGTGAATTTGCCGTGGCCGCAGATTTCAGTCAGCGCCACGCAGCGCGAGGCCGGGCTCGAAGATATCGCTTTCACCAACGATTTTGCCGCGCTTGCGCACGCCGCGCCCTATGTCGACCTCGCCAGCGCACAGCTGCTGAGCGGGCAGGCGGTCGACATCCGCGAATCGAGAACGCTTGTGCTCGGTCCGGGAACCGGATTCGGTACCGCGCTGCGCCTGCCGACGCGCCCGCACGCAACCGTGATCGCGAGCGAATCGGGCCACGGCTCGTTCGCACCCGGCAACGAGCGTGAAATCGCGGTGCTGCGCTGGCTGCTGAAACGCGCGCCGCATGCCGATCGCGAACACGCGATCGCCGGCCCGGGGCTGCTCAATGTGTACCTGTGCCTGTGCGAAATCGACGGGGTTGCGCCACGCTTCAGCATGCCGGCGGAAATCACGCAGGCTGCGCTCGCCGCAACCGACCCGCAGGCGCGCACTGCGCTGACCATGTTTTGCGAGATGCTCGGCAGCCTGGTCGGCGACCTCGTTCTCGGCTGCAACGCGCAGGCGGTGTTCCTTGCCGGCGGCATTCCGGCGCGCATCCGAGAGTTCCTGCCACAAACCGATTTCGTCGCGCGCTATCTCAACAAGGGCATGCTGCGCGCGGCGCTCGAGTCGGTGCCGATCTGGTTGATCGAACACGGGCAGCTCGGCGTAATCGGCGCCGCGGCGTGGTATCGCGATCGCTGCTCGGAATAGGCAACGCGCGAAAAATTATTTGGCCGCTTGCCCCGCAATCCACGACGCCTTGACCTGCAAGGCATCGTCCAATACGACAAGATCGGCGGCGTAACCCGGCGCGATGCGTCCGTGGCTGCGTTCGAGCCCAACGAAATCGGCGGGATAAGTCGACGCCATGCGCAAGGCTTCGTCGAGTGGCAAATCGAGCCACGCGACCGTATTGCGCACGGCCTGTGCCATGTCGAGCACTGAACCGGCAAGGGTGCCATCGTCCGTCGCGAGCAGGCCGTCGCGCGCGGTCGCGACTTCACCGCGGATGACAAACGAATCCTTGCGCCCGCCGACCGGCGGCATCGCGTCGGTGACGAGAAGTATCTTTCCGCGTGACTTGGCCGCGAGCGCAATGCGCAACGCAGCAGGATGCACGTGATGGCCATCGACGATGATCCCGCACCAGCTCGCACGATCGTCGAGCGCCGCGCCGACGACACCGGGTTCGCGGCTGCCGAGCGGCGTCATCGCATTGTATAAATGTGTAAAACCACGCGCACCGGCTTCGAGTGCCGCGCGCGTCTGCGCGTAATTCGCCGCAGTATGCCCTATTGCGACAACCGCGCCGCGCGCGACGAATTCGCGCACCGCCTCCGGCGGCACCTGATCCGGCGCGAGCGTGATCAGCGTCTTGCCGAAGCGCTGCGAACAGGCGAGTTCGATCTCGGCGCGATCGGGCACGCGAAACTTCGTCACGTCGTGCACGCCCTTGCGCGCGGGCGCGAGATACGGACCTTCGAGATGGATGCCGAGGATGCCGGGCACGCCTTGCGCGATCGCTGCGTCGACCGCTGCAATCGCCTTGCGCATGACCTCCGCACCATCGCTAATCAGCGTGGGCAACATTCCCGTCGTGCCGTAGCGTCGATGCGCTTGCGCGATCGTGCGCAGTGTTTCCACCGTCGGCACGTCATTGAACAACACATCGCCGCCGCCATTGACCTGTGTGTCGATGAATCCGGGCGCCAGCATCAGACCTTGCAGATCGTGCTGCGGCATCGCGCCCGCGCGCGCATCGCCTGCCGGCACGATGTCCGCGATGCGCCCTTGTTCGATCAGCACAGCACAGTCGTCGCGCCACCCTTCCGGCGTCAACACGCGGCCGTTGACGAGGGCGGCGTCGCTCGTTGCGCTCATATCGTCTGCGTCACCTTGTTGAGGTGCGGCGGCACATCGGGATCACGTCCGCGCCGCAGCGCAAGCGCGTTCGCGGCACGATAAAAACCCTGGATCGCAATTAGCGGCGCGCAGACCGGATGCGGCGCCTCGGCGACCGGCAGTGCATGCTCGTCCTTCACATCGGGCGAAGTAATCCACACCTTGGCGCCGCGTGCGGCGAATTCCTTGGCAACTGCATGCGTACCGCTCCACGACTCGTCGCGCTGCGTGAGGAACAGCACCGGGAAGTCGCGCCCGACCAGCACCATCGGCCCATGCTTCACTTCGGCCGCACTGAACGCTTCGGCATGCAGGCCACAGGTTTCCTTGAGCTTGAGCGCAGCTTCCTGTGCCGCGCCAAGGCCGAGTCCGCGACCGACGACGAACAGGTTGCGTGCATCGACGAGACCATCGACCAGCGACGACCAGTCCGCTTGCCATGTCGCGCGCATCGCTGCCGGCGTCGCGCGTAGCGCCTCGAACAGCGCAGCATCTCCACGCCAACGCGCGGCGATATGCACGAGCGCAGAAAGCGCGGCCAGATAACTCTTCGTCGCAGCCACGCTGGTCTCCGGACCCGCGCGCAGCGGCACGACCGTGTCCGCAGCCGCCGCGAGCGGCGAGTCCTCGACATTGACCAGGGCGACGACATGCGCGCCGGACTGCTTCGCCGCCTGCGCATGGCGCACGAGATCGGGACTTTTACCCGATTGCGAGATCGCGAGGTACAACGCGCCATCGAGTCGCTGCGCCGTGTGATAGATCGAACTCACCGACGGCGAAGCAGACGCAGTCATCAATCCGACCTGTGTTTCGAATACGTATTTGCCGAACGTCGCGGCGTGGTCGGAACTGCCGCGTGCGGCGGTGACGATGAAGCGCGGCGGCGCATTGAGCAGGCGCTCGACCAGTGCACGGATGATCGCGTCGTTCGCCTCGATCTGGCGCGCAACGACGTCGGCGCTCTCGCCTGCTTCGCGGAACATGCGCGTCTGCTCGGGCCGCCTCTGGTCAGACTCGTGAAGTTCGTTTGACATCGTTGTCATTGCGAGTCCTTCTTCTACGGTTATGAGTGTTGGGAATCAAGGCAATCAATCGCCGTGCAATTCGGCGACGAAATCGTAGGCGTCGCCACGATACAGCGAGTGCGTCAGCTCGACCACACGACCGTCGTCAAGAAACGCGCGGCGCTCGATCGCCAGCGCCGGCGTGCCTGTCGGCAGATCGAGCAAGCGCGCAGGCTCGGCTTCGAGCGCCACCGCACGCAGACGCTGCAACGCGCGCGTCGGGCGGCAACCGATTTTTTCGAGCGCATCGTACAGAGACAGCTTAATCGTCTGTGGATCGGCGATCACCGACTGCGGCACCACGGTCGACTCGACCGCGAGCGGTTTTTCCGCCGCGAAGCGCAGGCGGCGCAAGCGGATCACGCTCGCACCAGGAGACAGATGCAGGGCGAGCGCCTCTTCCGGCGTGACCTCGCCGATGCTGCGCTCGAGGAATTTCACCTGCGGCTTGAGTCCGCGCGCGCGCAGATCGTCTGTGAAGCCGGTCAGGCGCGAAAACGATTTGACGATGCGTTCGGCGACGAAAGTGCCGGCACCGTGACGCTGTGCGAGCAGGCCATCTTCGACCAGTCCACCGATCGCCTTGCGCACGGTCACGCGCGAGAGTGCGAGTTGCTTGGCCAGATCGCGCTCGCTCGGCAGCGCCTGCCCCGGCGGAAACGTACCTGACTCGATCGTGTTCTGGATCGCGCGACGCAGGCGCAGATAAGCGAGCGAGCGCTGCGCTTGCGCGCCTCGGTCGAGTTTGCGGTATTCGCTGATCAGCACGGACTGCATGACACGCATGATACCAATTTAGTACCACTTTGCCAAGTTTGTATTATTTGGCCATCCATACGTGGCATTAAAGTCGATGTTGACGCATACTGGTATGAAAGTGGTATTATTAACTTCACGCTGTACACTGTCCTGAAAACCAACAACATGAAAGGTGCCGATGTGGTGCAAATGATCTCTGTCGATCCCTTCGATCTCGTGATCTTCGGCGGCACCGGCGATCTGGCGATGCGCAAGCTCCTGCCCGCGCTATACCGGCGCTACGTCGATGGCCAGGTTCCACCGACAAGCCGCATCATCGGCGTGGCGCGAGCGAGCGACACGAGCGACAACTATCGCGCGAGCGTGCGCGACGCGGTGCAGCGAGCAGTGAAGAACGTCGATGCTGCGGCGCTCGAAAAATTCCTCGCGCTCGTTTCATACACCGGACTCGATGCAACCGCCGATGCCGGCTGGAAAGAATTTGCCGACGCTCTCCAGGCACACAGCGGCAAGATCCGCGTGTTCTATCTATCGACGAGCCCGTCACTTTTCGTCGGCATCTGCGACCGTCTGCGCGCCTACGGCCTTAACGGTGACGGCGCACGCGTCGTGATCGAAAAGCCAATCGGCAAGGATCTCGCGAGCGCGACCGAGATCAACAACGCGGTCGGCAGCGCCTTCGCCGAGAAACAGGTGTTTCGCATCGATCATTATCTCGGCAAGGAAACGGTGCAGAACCTGCTCGCGCTGCGCTTCGGCAATATCCTGTTCGAGCCGCTGTGGAAGGCCGCGCATATCGACCACGTGCAGATCACCGTGGCCGAAACCGTCGGTCTCGAAAAGCGCGCCTCCTACTACGACACGGCCGGCGCGCTACGCGACATGGTGCAGAACCATCTGCTGCAGCTCCTGTGTATGGTCGCGATGGAGGCGCCTGCCTCGCTCGATGCCGACGCGGTGCGCGACGAGAAATTGAAAGTGTTGCGCTCGCTCAAACCAATCGGCGCGAACAATGCGATCCTCACCACCGTGCGCGGCCAGTATCGCGCCGGTGCTGCCGATGGCGGCCCAGCGGCTGGTTATCTGGACGACCTCGGCAAGGCGAGTTCGCAGACCGAAACCTTCGTCGCGCTCAAGGTCGAAGTCGAC
>CAZDWH010000171.1:0-6755 GCA_964509025.1 uncultured Rhodanobacteraceae bacterium | reverse complement strand
CGCCGATCGTCAACCCGCCGCAGAGCGCGATCCTCGGCATGCACGCGATCAAGGAACGCGCGATCGTCGAGAACGGCCAGGTCGTCGCCGCGCCGATGATGTATGTCGCGATCAGCTACGACCACCGCATCATCGACGGCAAGGACGCGGTGCTGTTCCTCGTCGATATCAAGAACCAGCTCGAGAATCCGCAGCGCATGCTGCTGGGGATGTGAGCCGCCCGTGAGCGGAACGGACAATACGACTCAAAATGCTTCGCCACGCTGGCTACGAGCGACGTCGCTGGCTGCAGGCGCAATGGGCGTATTGCTTGCAATTGCAACTCCTGAACTGTCCTCGCTAATCGAGCAACAGCCGACGCAAGGTTTTCCGCTGTTTAGCGAAGAGCTCGCCGCAACGCATACGTTCCACGTATTGTTCTGGACTTACACAGCGCTCGGTGTCTGCGCAATTGCGCTTGCGATAGCCGCCTATTTGAGTGGTGGTTTTGCACGCATGGGCCGTGTAGGTTTGACCCTCGGCATTGCGGCTGTGGCTTGGAAATATGTCATCTACGCAGTCGTTATCGTGACCGTACTGCTGTTGCTGGGTAGCGGAATCGGTTCCTGAGCTACCCTCCTATCCGAAGACCAAAAAAAGAGATTTTCAATGAGCGAGCAATTCGACGTCATCGTTATCGGCGGCGGCCCCGCCGGCTACCACGCAGCGATCCGCGCGGCGCAACTCGGTCTCAAGACCGCCTGCGTCGACAACTTCCAGGGCAAGGACGGCAAGCTCGCGCTCGGCGGCACCTGCCTCAACGTCGGCTGCATTCCCTCGAAGGCGCTGCTCGATTCGTCCAAGCAGTTCCATAACCTGACGCACATGTTCGGCGACCACGGCATCACCGCGAAGGACGCGGCGATCGACGTCGGCACGATGGTCGGGCGCAAAGACAAGATCGTCAAACAGTTCACCGGCGGCGTCGCCCTGCTGTTCAAGGGCAACAAGGTTGCGACTTATGCCGGCTTCGCCACGCTCAAGCCGGGTCGCGTCGTGTCGATCAAGGGCTTCGACGGCAAGGTCGAGGAGATCAGCGCGAAGAACGTGATCATCGCGGTCGGCTCGAAATCGATCGAACTGCCGTTCGCGAAGTTCGACAACAAGCTCATCGTCGACAATGCCGGCGCGCTCGACTTCGACGCGGTGCCGAAACGTCTCGGCGTGATAGGCGCGGGCGTGATCGGACTCGAACTCGGCAGCGTGTGGCGCCGCCTCGGCGCCGAAGTGACGATCCTCGAAGCGCTGCCGGATTTCCTCGGCACCGCCGACACGGACGTGTCCAAAGTCGCCGCGCGCGAATTCAAGAAGCAGGGTCTCGACATCAAGCTCGGCGCGAAAGTGTCGAAGGCCGAGATCAAGGGCAAGAGCGTCGAAGTCACCTACGCCGACGCCAAGGGCGAACAGAAACTCGTCGTCGACAAGCTGCTCGTCGCGGTCGGCCGCCGCGCCGCGACCGAAGGTCTGCTCGCCGAAGGCACCGGCGTCAAGCTCGACGAGCGCGGCCGCGTGATCGTGGACGAACACTGTCACACCGATGCCGAGGGCATCTGGGCGGTCGGCGACTGCGTGCGCGGTCCGATGCTCGCACACAAGGGCTTCGAGGAAGGCATCGCGGTCGCCGAACTGATCGCCGGCAAGCCCGGCCACGTCAACTACGACTACATCCCGTGGGTCATCTACACCGAGCCGGAAGTCGCTTGGGCCGGCAAGACCGAGGCCGAGCTCAAGGCCGCGGGCATTCCGTATAAAAGCGGAAGTTTCCCGTTTGCCGCCATCGGCCGCGCCGTCGCGATGAACGAGACTGCGGGGCAAGTGAAGATCCTTGCGCACGCCGAAACCGATCGCCTGCTCGGCGTGCACATGGTTGGTCCGGGCGTATCCGAACTGATTGCCGAGGCCGTCGTCGCGATGGAGTTCCACGGCTCGGCCGAAGACCTCGCGCGCATCATCCACGCGCATCCGACCTTGTCCGAAGCCGTGCACGAAGCCGCGCTCGCGGTCGACAAGCGCGCGATTCACAAGATGAATTGAGTTCAGCATGAACTCATCCCGGACAGCACATGCTTGTGTGTTGATCCGGGATCCCGCCATTTTGCCGAGGAACGCGCGATGAGCAACGATCCTGCAGCAAACCCCATCCGCAACGTCTCCGACACCGCGCTCTGGGTCGCGGTGTATCGCGCGATGGAAAGCGAGCGGAAGGACGCGTTGTTCCGCGATCCTTACGCGCGCCGCCTCGCGGGTGAGCGCGGCGCGGCGATCGTCGCCTCGATTCCGCGCGGCAAGACGATGGCCTGGCCAATGGTCGTGCGCACGGTGGTGATCGACGAGATCGTGCAGCGCTGCGTGCGCGATGGCGTCAAGACCGTGCTCAATCTCGCCGCGGGGCTCGATGCGCGGCCCTATCGCCTCGATCTGCCGGCTTCGCTGACCTGGCTGCACGTCGATATGCCGGAGATGGTCGCGTATTTCCGCGAGCGCATGTCGGGCGAAGCGCCACGCTGCAAGCTCGAGTTCATCGAAGCCGATCTGCGCATCGCGCAGAAGCGCCGCGAGGTATTCGAATACGCGCGCGCGCAAGGGCCGCTGCTGGTCATCACCGAAGGCCTGCTGATCTATCTCGAAGCCGAACAAGTCGCCGAGCTTGCGCGCGATCTGCATGACGTTGCCCAGGCGCGCTGGTGGCTCGCCGATCTCGCCTCGCCGATGCTGCTCAAGTTCCTCGAACGCACCTGGTCGCACAAGCTGCGCGAGGGCAATGCGCCGTTCCTGTTCGGACCGGCCGAAGGCACCGCGTTCTTTACGCCGTTTGGCTGGCGCGAGGTCGAGTTTCGCTCGACCTGGGACGAGTCCTTCCGCATCAAGCGCACGATGCGCGGCGCGCATCTTTGGCGCTGGCTGTTCAAATTCCAATCCGCCAAGCGTCGCGAAGCAGGACGGCGCATGTCCGGCATCGTACTGTTTGAGCGAACCTGACGACGAGAAGAAAACATGAGCATCACACCCGAAAATTTTTTGGCTTTTCGCATTCATGCCGAGCACGACCAATATCGCGCCGGCGTCGAGTCGATGAAGCTTGATGCGCTGTCGCCGGGCGAAGTCGTGATCAAGGTCGCCTACTCCTCGGTCAACTACAAGGATGCGCTGGCCGGCACCGGCAAGGGCAAGATCCTGCGCGAGTCGCCGCTCAACGGCGGCATCGATGTCGCGGGTCATGTGGTCGCGTCGAGCGATGCGGCATTCAAGGAAGGCGACGCGGTGCTATGCACCGGCTGCGGCCTGTCGGAGACGCGCGATGGTGGCTACGCGCAATACGCGCGGCTCGAATCGCGCTGGACGATTCCGCTGCCGCACGGACTCGACCTGCGCGAAGCGATGATCCTCGGCACTGCGGGATTCACCGCCGGACTGTCGCTGTATAGAATGCAGCAAAATGGACAAGTCCCGTCGATGGGACCGATCGTCGTCACCGGTGCGAGCGGCGGTGTCGGTTCGCTCGCGATCGATATCCTTACGCGCGCGGGCTACGAGGCGCATGCGATCAGCGGCAAGATCGAACACTTCGACGACCTGATCGCGCTCGGCGCAAAGCAGTGCGTCTCGCGCAAGGACCTGTACTGGGGCCAGCGCCCGCTCGAAACCAGCCGCTGGGCCGGCGCGATCGACAATGTCGGTGGCGACATGCTCGCCGGCCTGACGCGCGTGATCCATCCTTACGGCAATATCGCGAGCTGCGGCCTTGCCGCGGCGCCGGAGCTGCAGACCACGGTGATGCCCTTCATCATCCGCGGCGTCAGCCTGCTGGGCATCGCCTCGGCCGGCACCGCGCGCGCGATCCGCGACGAGGTCTGGCGCCATCTGGCGAGCGACTGGAAACCGGCGCACCTCGACCGCATCGCAACGCGCGAAATCGGCCTCGACGGCCTGCCGGGCGTGTTCGACACCATGCTCGCGGGTGGCTCATTCGGACGTACGGTCGTCAAACTCTAGCCACGCGGGGTAAAATTTTGTGCGCTGCGGGCCGGCGCTTGCATACAAGGCCCCGGCGTAAGCTATACAATCATTCGTCCCACCAAGGCAGGTACTTCCATGGCGCGCATTCTGATCGTTGACGATTCGCCGACCCAGCTGCTCAGCCTCAAGCGCGTCGTCGAAAAACTCGGACACGCGACGCTCACCGCCGAGGACGGCGCCGCTGGCGTCGAGGCGGCCAAGCGCGAAGTGCCCGACCTGATCCTGATGGATGTGGTGATGCCGAACCTCAACGGCTTCCAGGCCACTCGCGCGATCTCGAAGGAACCGAAGACCGCGCACATCCCGGTGATCCTCGTGACCACCAAGGGTCAGGAAACCGACAAGATTTGGGGCATGCGCCAGGGCGCCAAGGCTTACGTGACCAAGCCGATCGACGAGAAGGAACTCATTACGGCGATCAACGATCTGTTGCCGAAATAAGCTACTGCCCTCGGCCCGATCCTATCTAGAATCGGGTGCGCCAGCGGTGTTCGAACCGCGAAGGCAGAATGCCGAAGAGGAACATTCGCGAAGCGAATGGCTCGAAGAGCGAGCCGCACGACGCGGCGAGTAATGCTCACGTACCAGAAGTACTCTCCGCTTCCTGCGCTACTGCGTCACGCGACCTACCTTCGCTCGTAACGCTTCTTTCCAACGTCATTACCGATTCGTTCTAGGCGCGCACCGCTGCGCCAAATTCCGCTGCCATCTGCTCGTACAGCTTGCGCTGCGCGTCGTTTTGCGCCGGCGGCGCGTGTACTTCGAGCGTGATGAACTGATCGCCGGCTTTCGCGCCCGGCATGCCGCGTCCGCGCAAGCGCATCTTCTTGCCCGTGTCCGAGCCAGCCGGCACGCGCAGCTCCACGTCGCCGGCCAGGGTCGGCACGGTCAGCGTGGCGCCAAGCGCCGCCTGCCACGGCGTTATCCGCAATGTCGAGTAGACGTCGCGGCCTTCGAGGCGGAAACGCGGATCAGTCTGGATGCCTACCTCAAGTAGCAGGTCGCCAGCTGGCCCGCCGCTCATCCCATGCGACCCCTGCCCCGACAGACGAATCTGCTGACCCGGGAGAATGCCGGCCGGAATCTTCACGTCGAGCGTGCGTTCACCACCGCCCGCGTCACGCAAAGTGATGCGCTCGCGTCCACCATGGAAGGCAGTCGATAGCGGAATCTCGATGCTCGCCTGTACGTCATTCCCGCGCCGCGGACCCGCACGCCCGCGTCCGCCACGTGCGCCCGCGCCGCCGCGTGCGCCGCCGAACAGCGATTCGAAGAAGTCCGAAAAACCACCTTCGCCGCCGAGATCGGAGAAATCGAAACCCTGGCCCTCGCCGAAATTCGGCGGCGGCTGGAATTCCTCGCCCGGGCGATAGCCCTGCGAACGCAATTGATCGTACGTCTTGCGCTTGGCCGGATCCTTGAGCGCCTCGTAGGCCTCGTTGACCGACTTGAATTTCTCCTCCGCCCCGGCCTCCTTGCTCACGTCCGGATGATATTTGCGCGCGAGCTTGCGGTACGCCGATTTGATCGCCGCTTCGTTCGCGTCGGGTTTGACGCCGAGGACTTCGTAGTAGTCCTTGAATTGCATATCGCCCCTCGATTCAAACAGCAAAACCCGCGGTCAGCATAGCCGACCGCGGGTACGGATCAAACAAACCGCGAGAGCGCTCAGTGCGTGATTTCGATCTTGCGCGGCGCCGCCTGCGGCTTCTTCGGAATCGCGATCTCGAGCACGCCGTTCTTGCCGCTCGCCGTGATCGCATCCTTATCGACGCTTTCCGGCAGCGTGAAGCTGCGCGCGAAGCTGCCATGACTGCGCTCGATGCGCGTCAGCTTGGCGCCGTCCGTCTGCGTCTCGGACTTGCGCTCGCCCTTGATCGTCAGCACGTTCTTCTCGGTGCTGATTTCGATATCGGCAAGCTCGACGCCAGGGATATCGGCCACGACGACGTAGCGATTGTCTTCCTCGCGGATATCGACACGCGGAGTCCACTCGGTGACGTTGCCGGCATCGGCAGCGCAACGGTTGAACGCATTGCGGATCTCGTTCTCGAAGCGCGCCGGACGCGCCCAGGGGTGGTAGTAGAAAGTCATTGCTGGATTCCTTGATGGTTGCGGGCCGATCGCCCTATGGCTGGATAGATGCGGCCCGGTGTTTTCGTTTCAAGAGCAGGAGGGCGGATGTTTATCCGTAGGGCCGCGGAGGTATGATTCCGCTCCCACTCCACGAGGATGCCCTTATGACGATCAAGGTCGGCGACACCATTCCGAATGCCACGCTCAACTATCTGAAGGACGGCGTGCAGGCGATCAACACCGATGAAATCTTCAAGGGCAAGAAGGTCGTGCTGTTTTCCGTGCCCGGCGCGTTCACGCCGACCTGTTCGGCCAAACACCTGCCGGGCTATGTGGAAAAGTTCGCAGAGTTCAAAAATAAACATGTGGACGTCGCCTGCCTGGCGGTCAACGACGCCTATGTGATGGATGCCTGGTCGAAGAACCAGCACGTGCCCGAAGGCCTGATGATGCTCGCCGACGGCAACGGCACCTTCACCAAAGCGCTCGGTCTCGAACTCGACGGCACGCCGTTCGGTCTCGGCATGCGCGGCAAGCGCTTCGCGCTGTATGCCGACAATGGTGTCGTCAAGGCGCTGCATCTGGAAGCGCCGGGCGAGTTCAAGGTGTCCGACGCGGGGTCA
>CAZDWH010000170.1:0-6861 GCA_964509025.1 uncultured Rhodanobacteraceae bacterium | reverse complement strand
CCGAGGCGAGCTTGAAGAACACGTCGGTGTTGTCGATCACGCCGTGGAACGCATCGGCGCCCGCGCCGAATGCAGACAGCGGCACGTCGGTCGCGGTGTGCACGGCCTGGTCGCCCGGCACCTGGCCCGAGACGAAATAGCCGATGTCCTTGTTGCGCGAACTCGGATCTGACGGCGACTGCGACGGTGGGAACGGCTGTTGCGAGTCCAGCGTCGGGAACGCGTTCGGCAGCCAGGTTTCGTAGCGATCGGCATTGGCGCCGTAGCCGATCAGCATCTTGCCATCGATCAGCGTATTGACCGGATAGCCGTCCGCCGCGATCGTGTACTTCGGAAACTTCGCCGCATCGTAATTGCCGACGTACTTGAGGCCCGAGTTCGGCGTCGCCTGCAGATCGGCTGCGCTCGCGGTCGCAGCGCCGAGGATGGCCGCGCCTGAGCACTCATGGTCTGCGGTGACGATGATCAGCGTATCCGGATGCGTCGCGGCAAAGTTCTTCGCCACCGCGATCGCGCGATCGAACTCGATCACTTCGAGCACCCAACGGTCGCTGTCCATCAGATGCGCCTGCTTGTCGATCGAGGCGCCTTCGATCATCGCGACGAAGCCGTTGTTGTTCTTCGACAGCACCTGCAGCGCCTTGTCGGTCATCTCGTCGAGCATCGGCTGGTCGGGGAAACCGAATGCGTCGACCACCGCGCTGTTGCCGCGACGGCCGTTGATCTTGTCGTAGGACACATTCATGTTCGAGTAGGCGAACAGGCCGAGCAGCTTGTCCGGCGCGCCCTTGGCGAACGCCGCGTTGAGTGCGGTCTTGTCGGGCGCGTAGGCGAAGCCGGCGCTCTGGAAATCGCCGATCAGATCGCGATCCGGATCGAGCTTGCCCGGCGCGGCGCCCCAGCCGGCAACGATGTCGCTCGGCAGCACGTAGTCGTTCGCGTTGCGGCGCTGCGAGCCGTTCACCGGCTGCGGACTGATGCTGTTGGCCGGATTGGGCAGAAACCACTTGCGTCCGCCGCCCATCAGGACCGCGAGGCCGGTCTGGCTGCGATCGTCGAGGAACTGATCGACGATGCCGGTGCCATTGCCGCGTGCGGAAGTGTGCACGGCCATCGAGGCCGGCGTCGCGTCGAACACGTCGGCGGTCGTCACGACGCCAAGCGACTTGCCCTGCAGATTGTGCAGATACTCGGCCAGGTATTCGACGCGCGGATTGTCGAACGCATCGATCGTGTCGTCGGGGAACACGCCTTCCTGATTGTTCGCGGCCTTGTTGCCGGTGACATAGTTCTGCATGCCCGGCGCCGAATCGGTCACGATCGAATTGAGCGAGGCGGTCATCACCATGCTGGTGTACGGGAACGTGTCCATCGTCAGCGGCGCCTTCGCCTTGCCCTGCGCATAGCCCTTGGCCATGATGCGCGCGGCGGTGCGATGCGTCGCGCCCATGCCGTCGCCGAGGAAAATGATGACGTTCTTCGCCGTGGCGCTCGACGCGGCCGGCGCGACGATTTCGAAATTGCCCTGCGCGCTGACCTGCGTGCCGTCGCTCTGTATCGCGACGATTTTGAGCGTGTGCACGCCGGCGGTGTAGTTCGCGTAAGCGCGCTGTGACACGACGACCGTGTTGCCCGGCAAACCGGCGACGAGCTTGCAGCCAGACTTGGCCGTGGTCCTGCCATTCGCGTCGACGCACGCGGCAGGCGACGCGATGTCGCTGACCATGCTCTGACGGTCCGCTTGCGGATAGGTGATCTGGAAGTTGCCGTCCAACAAGACCTTCGCCGTGCCCTGGCCATCGACCTGGAAGTAGAACGAGGTAATCGTCAGACCCGGGTCGGGCTGCACCGTCGCCTGCAGGTCGAAACGCTGACCCTGCATGAAGCGCGAGATCACCGGGTTCGCGCTGCCGGAGGCGAACAATTCGCTCGGCGGCGTCAGGCGCGAGACTTTGGCGGCGAACGCAGCCGGGCAGGCGAGCAGCAGGCCGGCGACGATCGCGCCGCTCAGACAATTTCTGGAAATGCGCTTCATATGCATTGGTAAAACTCCTGACGAGGGCGAATCGAAGTAAGGTCAGTGCGCGACAAGCGTGCGCGCAGCATGCGCGGAAGTCGCTTGCGCACGCGCGCGTGACGCGGGTGCACCGAGCAAGGCGCGCGCCAGAGGCGCATCGAGCACGATCTGTGCGCTCGACACGCGCCCGCTCGCAGCGTCGGTTTGCGCGCCGACGTGCAGCACGCCGGTGATCTGGATCAGTCCGGGCAGCGCGCGGATCGCTTTCGTCTCCGCGCCGGGAACGGTCACGCTGAGCGTGCTCGGCGGCAGATCGTCGGCTAGCGGTTCGTCCTCGTCGCTGATCTGCACCGGCAGCGGCGCGAGCTGGAATGCGCCCGTAGGCAAGGGTTCCTGCTGCACCATGTAACCGATCACGCGCACGCGCTTGCCGTCGAGCGCCGACAGCGTTGCGTTCGGCTCGAGCCCGCGCGGACCAACCGGCAACTTGAACATGTCGCGGAATTTTAGTTCGGTGACGCCGCGCGGCGGTGCGCCGAGATCCTTGCGCACCGCGAGCGCCGCGGGGACTGGTGCGATGGTCGCAGTCGCTTCATGCGTAGCGGCGCGCGCCGCGGGTTCAAATCCTGCGCAGACGGCGAACGCCGCCACGAGCGCAAACGAGCGCGGGAAAAATCGCATTCGGGAAAAATCCAAAGTGAGCTGTCCGCTGCGTGACAGCGGGAAGCGCACCTTAGCGATGCGATGTGAAGTTCGCGTGACGGGTTTTCGGCGCCAGTGTTACAAATTTGGATGGCGCCGAAATTTCGTTAGCCCGAATCGCCTCCGGAATGCGGCACGCATCTATCAGGGTGCGAAAGACGGCGGTTGTATGAGTCGACGTCGCTGCTTCCACAAATCCGCGGCCCAGATCAGCAGGCTGAGGCTGATAACTACATAGCAAAGCCTTGTTACAAAACCATCGCTGTCGCCGGCGTGGCCATGTTGGTATTCGTCGATGAGAGTGGTGACCAGTGTGCCAACGAAAATGAGTAGAAAAATGATGACGCGCAAATCGAGATTCATCGCTTTCGAGTTCGCTCGGATGCGATAGCGGCGCAGCGCAATCCAGAAGGTCGCACCACAAGCGATGCATGCCGTGAATACGACCCAACCGGACGCAGCGACGCGCAAGGCCTCGACAAGAAGTCCGCAGGCGCAGCAAAGCAATGGCAGGAAGAACATGCGTAGCCACTTAGGCCATCCCGCATCATCGACTTGAGGTAGTGCCTGCCATGCGACTGCGCAGCGCAGCACGATGTAGCCGAGCCAACAGATGCCCGTTGCTAACCCGAACATCAGTACGTTGCCAGCGCCTGGCCAAATTTCAGGCGGCGCGTTGCCTGCAAACGAACCAACTATCGAGAGAGCTAGCAAGAACAATGTTGCAAGCGCGCAGCGCGCGAGACCGATACTTGTATACAGCCAGGTCAGCTTGCCTGTACCCGCTGCATTGATCCAGAACGTTGGCCAGCGAGGATCGATAGGGGGGCTCAGCAGACCCAGATGCCCGCGACTTGCCACACGCACAAACCGCGCCATCTCCGAAGCTTTGCCAGGCATCAGTGCTTCGAAAAAACCGCTGCTAAATGCCCAAGGTCTGCGCAAGCCGCGCACGATGCGCGCTGTATCTGAGCCATGAAAATTGCCGACGCGCCGCATACGTAGTTCCAGCGACGCCGTGTTCTCGTCGTCGAGCAGCTCCTGACGAACGGCCATCGCGTCGCGCAGGTTCTCGATTGCGAGCGGATCGCGCACCGCGAACACGTGATCGAGATCGAAGAACGCCAGCAGCATGTCAAACTGCTCTACGTCCATGGGCGGCACTTGATGAAATAGCTGCTGCAGCGTACGTACGCCGACCTCGGACTTCAATTCGAATGACCACAGGGCGGGCTGCGCCTGTAACCAGGTTATTAGGTTGGATGGGTCGCGTTTCGCTGTTTCACCCAGCAGGGCCGCATAGAACGTTTCGAAGTCGAAAGCCTGTTGCAACTCGGACGTTGGTGGAGCAATAGCGGTAGGGACCGTCGCCGATACGTTGGTTGCGTTGACTGCGAGATCGTCGTTCGTTGAAGCAGCCGGCTGCGGAATTGCGGAATTCGAGGTCGTAGCCGCAGTGGCAATCGACTCCGTACCGCCAGTCGTGGTCGTGTCGCTCACAGCCTGAGCGCGCCATGCCAGATACGCCAGCGCCGATTGATAGTGGGTGTGCAACACCTGAAAACCCGCAGGGTCTTCATCCGGTCGCGTTTGCCTCAACAGCTGTGCATACGCGCGCTTGACCGCATGTATATCGGCGTCCGGGCGCAGTCCGAGGTGGGCGAAGGCCCAATCCGGTGCAACACTCATGGGCTACCCTTCTCCATGTCATCGAGTACTTTTGTAAATTGACGACGAAGTTCGGTAACTAAGCGATCATCCTGGGTTTCCAGCGCGCCCCGGAAACGAGCAAGCATCTGCTGAATATGTTCACGCAGATCCAGATACTCTTCGTAGAGGCGCTCGGCGCGCGCGATGACGGCGAGATTTTCCTGTTGATCGCGCGGATGGATCTTGATGCGTTCAAGTTCGGCGAAACGACGCTGGATTTCTTCGCCGCTAAGCGTTCCAGGATTTTGTTCGAGGATAAGCTCGAAACGCCTGCCGGTTGCAGCGACGCAGACCTCGACCTGAAGGATGCCGTTGATGTCGTAAGTGAAACGCACGACGACATCGCGGTTGACGCCTGGTTTGGCGGGAGGAATCGGCACTGCAAGCTGCCCAAGCTTGATGTTGCGCGCAACGAGAGGACTCTCGCCTTGAAAGACTTGAACGTTCATCCGCGTCTGTTCGTCGGCGATCGGCGAGAAATGATCCTCGCGGCTGACCGGCACGGTGCTGTTGCGAGGAATGATCGGATGGAAAAAGCCGGCTACTGGCTTGCCATCCTGGTTCGGCCGTGACACTTCGGTGCCCAGCGTGTAGGGGCAGACGTCCGTGAGGATGACCTCTTCGAGCCGTGCATCGCGCGCCTTTAGGCCGGCGGCAATGGACGCGCCGAGCGCTATCCCTTGGTCCGGATTGACATGGCGCAATGGCAAGCGACCGAACATGCGCGAAACAGTTCGTGCGACAAGCGGCATGCGGCTGGCACCGCCGACGAGTACTACTTCGTCAAGTTGCGAAGATTGCAGTCGCGCGTCGCGCATGGCGCGTTCGAGAGGAGCGCGTAGACGCTGTACGAGCGGTTCTGCAATGCGGGCAAAACGCTCCTCTTCGATTTCCCAGGAGAGCGATTTTCCGCCAAGGGTCAGCTCAACGCGGGCGCTAGCAGTGTTCGAGAGATCGACCTTGGCCCGTTCCATTCGGTGGCGCAGCTGAGCAAGCTCCCCGGGTAAAAGCGCTTTTGGATCAAACTTCAAATCGATGGCGCATGCATCGATGAGCATTTCAAGGAAATCTTCTCCCCCCAGAAAATTATCGCCGGCGCTGGCATGCACCTCGACTACGCCACCGAACATTTCGAGTATCGAGACATCGAAGGTGCCGCCGCCGAGGTCGAATACGAGAAAGCGTGAGCCGTCGCGACGCTCCTGCAGCCCGTAGGCCAAGGCCGCGGCAGTCGGCTCGTTGATTAGTCGCTCGACTTTGATGCCGGCAAGCTCGCCGGCAGCTCGCGTTGCCTTGCGCTGCGCGTCCGAGAAGTACGCGGGTACGCTGATTACCGCTTGCCCGATTTTGCAGCCCAGTGCAGCCTCTGCGTCAGCAAGCAGGGTGCGCAGCACGAGTGCGGAAAGCTCTTCCGGTCGGAACGTGTGATCACCAAGTTGCGTCTCGCGCGCGCTGCCCATCCAGCGCTTGAAAGCGGCAACGCTGCGATTCGGGTGAGTGACCAGTCGATCACGTGCTGCCCGTCCAACGAGAATCTCGCCTCGGTCATCGACACTCACCACCGATGGTGTAAGCAGATCACCGAGTGCGTTGGGGAACAAAACAGGGGAACCATCGACAAACGCTCCTATGAGCGAATTCGTGGTGCCGAGATCAATGCCTACAATCATTGCCTTCCTTGGTAGGTTCTAGCTGTGCTTGGGTATATAGCGCGCTGCCAAAAAGGGGGAAGCTTCGAATCGTTACATCCGGAACACGCCAAATCTTTGCTTCTCGATAGGCGCATTCAGCGAGGCCGAGATCGCGAGGCCGAGTACGCGGCGCGTGTCGGCCGGGTCGATCACGCCGTCGTCCCACAGGCGCGCGCTGGCGTAGTAGGGGTGGCCCTGGCGTTCGTATTGCTCGCGGATCGGCGTCTTGAACTTTTCCTCGTCGTCTTTCGACCAGGATTTTCCTTCGCCTTCGATGCCATCGCGACGCACGGTCGCGAGCACGCTCGCGGCCTGCTCGCCGCCCATGACGCTGATGCGCGCGTTCGGCCACATCCACAGGAAGCGTGGCTGGTAGCCGCGACCGCACATGGCGTAGTTGCCGGCGCCGAAGCTGCCGCCGATGATCACGGTAAACTTCGGCACGTGCGAGCACGCAACCGCGGTGACCATCTTCGCGCCGTCCTTCGCGATGCCGGCTTGTTCGTATTTCTTGCCGACCATGAAGCCGGTGATGTTCTGCAGGAACACGAGCGGGATGTCGCGCTGATTGCACAGCTCGATGAAATGCGCGCCCTTGAGCGCGGATTCCGGAAACAGGATGCCGTTGTTGGCGACGATGCCGACAGGATAGCCATATATGTGGCTGAATCCGCAGACTAGGGTCTTGCCGTAGCGCGCCTTGAATTCCTGGAATTCCGAGCCGTCGACGATGCGCGCGAT
>CAZDWH010000169.1:0-6866 GCA_964509025.1 uncultured Rhodanobacteraceae bacterium | reverse complement strand
GACGCAAGTGCAGCGTGCGGTCGGTGCGGAGCAGTCGCCAATCTACGGCCGCGACCCGGGAGAGATCCTCCGCCTCCTGGCGCCGCGGCGCGGTCCGGAACGGTTGATTGATCTCGCCCTGCGTTCGGGGCCGTACGGTGACGGATTCGGTCTGCATCCGGACGGCTTGAGCCTGGCGCGGCTGGAGGCCAACCCGCACGGCCTCGATCTGGGGCCGCTGCGGCCCCGGAGTCCGCGTGGACGTGCAATTGGATGTCGCCGGCCTCGATCGGCCGCTGCAGGCCGATTACGGCTTCGAGTGCAATCTGGCGCAATGGGCGCTCATCCTGCGCGATCTCGATGCGGACGATGTTCGCGAACACGTGGTCGGCGAAGTCGACCGCTACTTCCGCGAGAAGGAGACGATGTACGGCTCCGAGATCATGCGCGCGGCGGAAAAATTCTTCCTGTTGCAAGTGCTCGATCAGCACTGGAAGGAGCATCTTGCGAGCATGGATTACCTGCGCCAGGGCATCTACCTGCGCGGCTATGCGCAGAAGCAGCCGAAGCAGGAGTACAAGCGCGAAGCGTTCGAACTGTTCCAGGCGATGTTGGAGCGCGTCAAGGCGGACGTGATCCAGCGCCTCGCGCAGATGCGCATCCGCACCGAGGCGGAAGTCGCGGCGATGGAAGAGCAGCAACGCAAGGAGCAGGAGCGTCGTGCGCTCGAATTCCAGCATGCCGATGCCGCGGCGCTCGCGCAGCAGGCCGATCAAGCAGCGGCGCAAGCCGGTGCGGAAGGCCTACCGCCGCAGCCGGTGCCGGCACAGGTGCTGCGCGATGCGCCGAAAGTCGGGCGCAACGATCCGTGCCCATGTGGGTCGGGGAAGAAGTACAAGCAGTGTCATGGCCGCTTGGCCTGAGCTGCGTGCGCGGCTGATCCGGTCACCTTGACGCAAACCGGCGCGCCGATCCATGTGGTCGCCGGCATCCTCAGCGAAGCCGACGGCCGCGTCCTCGTCGCGCAACGCCCGCCGGGTAAGCATCTCGCGGGCAGTTGGGAATTTCCGGGCGGCAAGGTCGACCCGGGCGAGTCGGCGCAGCACGCGTTGCGCCGCGAATTGCATGAAGAGCTGGGCGTCGAAGTCGGTGCGCTCGAGCCGCTGATCGGCATACCCTGGCGTTACGCGGAAAAATCCATTTTTCTCGATGTATACCGCGTGCGCGACTACGCCGGTGAGCCGCACGGGCGCGAAAGGCAGACCTTGCGCTGGTGCGACATCGAGCGTCTGGCGGAGTTGCAAATGCCGCCCGCCGATCGGCCGGTAGTGACCGCGCTGCGCTTGCCGCCGTGGTATGCGATCACGCCCGAGCCGGGTGCCGACGACGTCGCGTTTCTCGAGCAGATCGAACGCGCGCTCGCCGACGGCGTGAAGCTGCTGCAGCTGCGCGTCAAGGCGATTGACCATGCGCGTTTGCGCTCGCTCGCGCGCGCGACGCATGCGCGGGCGCGCGAAGCGGGTGCGCAATTGCTGTTGAACGGCAACAGCGAACTTGTGCGCGAGCTTGGTCTGGACGGCGTGCATGTACCCGCGGCAGCATTGATGCAGCTGCGTGAACGACCGGTCGGACAGCAGCACTGGTTCGCAGCATCCTGTCACGATGCGCGCGAGCTCGCGCAGGCTGCGGCGATCGGCGTCGATTTTGCGGTGCTGGCACCGGTGCAGCCCACGACCTCGCACGCGGCGGCGCCATCGCTCGGCTGGCCGGAATTCGCGCGCCTTTGCGCCACCGCACCGTTTCCGGTGTACGCACTTGGCGGTTTGAAGTGCGACGATCTCGCGCCGGCAAAGGCGGCCGGTGCGCGGGGCGTCGCCGGGATTTCGGCATTCTTTCGTTGAGCGGTGCCTACGCGCGATGCGCTGGCGGTAAGCGCGCGAGCGCGAGATAGCGTTCGTGCAGCCGCTGCACCGGCGCGGCCAAATCTTGCGCAGCGAAGCTGTTGTCGATCGCGTCGTCGGCCAACGCGAGGCGCTCCGTGCGCGTGGCCTGCGCGGCGAGCGCGCGCTGCGCCCCATCCAGCGTCATATTGTCACGCCGCATCAAACGCGCGAGTTGTGTTTCAGGCGACACGTCGATCACCACTACACGGTCAACCCATTCATAGGCGCCGCTCGATTCTGCCAGCAGCGGAATGGCCAGCAAGCAATAGGGCGCGGCGCACGCCAGGGCACGCGTGCGCAACTCGGCGCGCACGCGCGGATGCAGGATCGATTCCAGCTGGCGTCGCGCAGCGTCGCTGGCGAACACGCGCTCGCGCATACGTCGACGGTCGAGTTCGCCCTGCGGTGTGAGCATGTCGGCACCGAATAGCGTGACGATTTCCTCGAGCGCGGGCTGGCCCGGTGCGACCAGCTCGCGAGCGATCACGTCTGCATCGAATAGCTGAACGCCAAGCGACTCAAATTGATGTGCAACCGTTGTCTTGCCGCTGGCGATGCCGCCCGTAAGCGCGACCATCACACAGGCGGACTGGGAGTGCGCCGCGCGGTTCACCTATGCCAGGCCAAATAGGGCGCGGTAAAGGTGCAACAGGGTCTCGCCAAATACGAACTGTACCCAGCCTGCGGCTGCGAGAAACGGGCCGAATGGAATGGGGGTCGCACGATCGCGACCCTGCACAGCCAATAGACTCGCGCCAACGATCGCACCAATCAGCGAGGACAGCAGCACGATCGGCAGCAAGGCCGATGGGCCCATCCAGGCGCCCAGTGCGCCGAGCAGTTTGAAGTCGCCGTAGCCCATGCCTTCCTTGCCGGTCATCAACTTGAACAGCCAGTACACCAACCACAGCGAGACGTAACCCAAAGCGGCGCCGATGATGCTTGCCGGCGCGTCGACGAAAAGCGGAATCAGCGCAACCAGCAACCCGAGCCACAGCAAGGGCAGGGTGATCTGGTCAGGCAAGAGCTGCGTGCGCACATCGATGCCCGCAAGTGCGATCAATGCCCAGGTGAACAGCAAGCCTGCAGCTGCGTGCCAGGTGAAGCCGAAGCGCCAGACGATGAGTGCGGAGGCGACGCAGCTCAGCAGTTCGACGAGCGGATATTGTACGGAGATACCGGCCCCGCAATGCCTACAACGCCCGCGCAGCGCCACCCAACTGAGCACCGGGATGTTTTCCAGCATTCCCAGCGGGTGCTTGCAGTGTGGGCAATGCGATGGTTCGCGCACGATGCCGGGCGGTTGCGGCGTGTCGTCGGTGTCGCCGTTCAGTTCGAGCATCTCCCGGCTCTGCTCGCGCCACGCATGCAGCAGTCGCTGCGGAAGGCGCAGGATGACCACATTGAGAAAGCTGCCGACGATCAGCCCGGCAAGCGCTGCCACGAAAATCGCAGCGCCTGGTATCTGAAAAAACTCCAGCATCCGGTTACTGATAACCTAGCCGACCACGGCGCCCAGCTTGAAGATCGGCAGGTACATGCCGACAACCATGCTGCCGACGAGGCCGCCGATGATGACCATGATGAAGGGTTCAAGCAGGCTGGCCAGCGCGTCGACCGCGTTGTTGACCTCCTGCTCGTAGAACTCGGCGATCTTGAACAGCATCGCATCGAGCGCGCCGGCCTCTTCGCCGATGCCGACCATCTGGATCACCATGTTGGGGAACAGATTTTGCTGGCGCAACGCGAACTGCAGCTGGTGACCGACCGCGACATCTTCGCGAACCCTCTTGACCGCCTCGTTGTAGATGGGGCTGCCCGTCGCGGTCGCGACAGAGTCGAGGGCCTCCACTAGCGGCACACCGGCTTTGAACGTCACGCCAAGAGTGCGCGAAAAACGTGCAATCGCGGATTGATGCAAAATTTGTCCGATTACCGGCAGCTTCAGAATCGATCGTGCGCAAAAGTGCGCAAATCGCGGTGAACGTTTGTACAGAACTATCAGCCCGACGAAGGTTCCGACGATTATCAAGAGCATGATGAACCAGTTGCCGACCAGGAAACGCGAAAGGTTCACGATCATCTGCGTGAACGCGGGCAACTGCGCGCCGAAGCCCTTGAATACCTCTTCAAACTGTGGCACCACGAAGATCAACAATATGGCCGACACGATAAGAGCAACCGCCAACACCATGGCGGGATAGAACATTGCCTTCTTGATCTTTCCTTTCAGCGCCTCGATGTTTTCCTTGTAGGTCGCAACGGTATCGAGCACCGTGTCGAGCACACCGGCCGACTCTCCCGCCTTGACGAGGTTGCAATACAATTCGTCGAATTGAACGGGATATCTTCCGAGCGCTTCGGACAGCGACGAACCGCCTTCGATATTGCTCTTGATGTCGACCAGCATGTTTTTCATGCGCGGGTTCGTTTGCCCGCTGCTGATGATGTCGAGCGCCTGCACCAGCGGCACGCCCGCAGCCATCATCACGGCGATCTGACGGCTGAATACCGAAATCTCGCGCGCTTTGATCGCTCGCCCGGCGGAGCCGAACAAGGGCTTGCCCTTTTCCTTGACCGACGTGGTCGTAATACCCTGATTTCTCAGTTCGGCCTTGACGGCTGCCTGGTTCTTGGCGGCGTACTCGCCCTTGAGCTTCTTGCCCCGCTTGTCGGTGCCGACCCAGACGAACTCGACCAGCTGGTTGACCTGAGCACGTTCGCGACCGCGGTTCGCGGTGGCGGCCTTACTGCTGCGGAGCGTGGTAGCGGTAGCCATGGTGTGATCTAGTCCTTGGTGACGCGATTGACTTCGGCCAGACTGCTGATCCCGTTCTTGACCTTCAGCAAGGCTGATTGGCGCAGGTCGCGTATTCCGGCTTCACGAGCCGCTTCGGCAATCTGCATGGCATTGCCGCCCGACAGGATGATTTTCGCGATCGCATCGCTCATCGGCATGGTCTGGTAGATGCCGGTGCGGCCTTTGTAGCCTTCATTGCATTGGCTGCAGCCTACCGCATCGAAAATCTGCATGTCCGTGATATCGCTCTCGCTAAACCCTTCCGCCAGCAGTGCGGCCGCCGGCAGGTTGAATGGTTTCTTGCAATCGTGCAGGCGGCGCGCGAGGCGCTGCGCGATGATGAGCGACATCGATGAAGTAATGTTGTACGGCGCGATACCCATGTTCATCAGGCGTGCGACGGTTTGCGGCGCGTCGTTGGTGTGCACGGTCGAGAGCACCATGTGGCCGGTCTGCGCGGCCTTGATCGCGATCTCGGCGGTCTCGAAGTCGCGGATTTCGCCGACCATGATGATGTCCGGATCCTGGCGCAGGAAGGAGCGTAGCGCCGCCGCGAAGGTCATGCCGCGCTTCTGGTTCTGCTGCACCTGGTTTACGCCGGGCAGGCGGATTTCTACCGGGTCTTCGACCGTCGAGATGTTGCGCCCTTCGGTGTTGAGAATATTCAGGGCGGTGTACAAGGAAACCGTCTTGCCCGATCCGGTCGGACCGGTCACGACGACCATGCCGTACGGTTTCTGGATCGCGTCCTCGAACAGCTTGCGCTGATCATCCTCGTAGCCGAGCTTCTCGATGCCGAGCTTCGCCGCCGAGGCATCGAGGATGCGCAGCACGATCTTCTCGCCGAACAAGGTCGGGCATGTGCTGACGCGAAAGTCGATCGACTTGGTCTTCGACAGGTTGAGCTTGATGCGCCCGTCCTGCGGTACGCGCTTCTCGGCGATGTCGAGACCGGACATCACCTTCAGGCGCGAGGAAATGCGCGGCGTAAGCTTGACCGGTGGGGATGCGACTGCGCGCAGCATGCCGTCCATGCGAAAGCGCACGCGGAAATTGGCTTCGTACGGCTCGAAGTGGATATCGGACGCACCGCGCTTGATCGCATCGACCAGCACCTTGTTGACGAACTTGACGACTGGCGTGTCATCGCCCGCCGCGTCGACGCCACTACTGCTGCCCGCATCGTCGTTGTCGACTTCGGACAGATCCGACGTACTCAGGCCCTCGAGCCCCTCGTCGTCCTGATCGTCCATCGTCACGCCGGTCGCTCCGAGTGCGAGATCGATCAGGCGATCGAGCTGCTGCACGTCGATCAGGATCGGCTCGACCGTCGAGTTGGACTGGAACTTGATTTCGTCGAGTGCAACCAGATTGGTCGGGTCGGCCACGCCGACAAACAGGCGATTGCCGCGTTTGAACAGCGGCAGTGCCTTGTGCTGCTGGATCTTTTCCTCGCTGACGAGACGGATTGGCAACTGCGCAGGATCGAGCGCGTCGGCATCGAGCAGCGGTACGCCGAATTCTTCGGACGCCGCCTTGGCGACCTGGGCACCGCTCGCCAACCCCTGATCTATCAACACGGTGGTTACCGCGATGCGTTGGCGCGCGGCGGTTTCCAGGACCTTGCGCGCCTCATCCTCGGGCACTACGCCCTGCACGACGAGACGGCGTATCACGCCTGTCAGGCCGGCCAGCGGCGGGGTACTCATCAAGGTGGCCATTCAAATTCCCGGACAAATCCGTGAAACTAAAGGGGAATGTATCGCAAAACTCCCGCTGAGTGTATAACTTTCGTGGTCGGTTTCGCGACCGTGCCACAGCTTGGCATGACCCATGATCGGGTTTTGCCGTTACGCTGCAACATGGCCATCAACAGCTGCGGCAGATCGGGGGAGTCTTGATCAGCATTGTACTACCAGCAAAGAACGAGGGAGCTGCGCTTGCGGCCTTGTTGCCCCGGTTGCGCGCAGCTCTGACGGGCAAGCACGAAATCATCGTGGTGGACGACGGCTCAACGGACGACACCGCCCAGATCTGCGCTGCGAACGCGGTCAGGTCAGTGCGGCAGAACTATTCGATGGGAAATGGCCCAGCGATCAAGCGCGGGGCGCCCGAAGCCGTTGGTGTTGTTCTAGTGTTCCAGG
>CAZDWH010000168.1:0-6878 GCA_964509025.1 uncultured Rhodanobacteraceae bacterium | reverse complement strand
GCATACCCATCGACGGCAATGTGGAACGGATTCTTTCCCGCGTCTTTGCCATCACCGCGCCGCTGCCCGGCTCGAAGCCGGCGATCCGCGAAGCCGCCGCGCGGTTGGAGACGGACCGCGCGGCGCGCGCCCGCCCATCGGACTTTGCCCAGGCTCTGTTCGACCTCGGCGCCACGATCTGCACCCCCTCCCAGCCCGCCTGCGCCCTGTGCCCCTGGCCGCGGGGCTGTGCCGGGCGCGGCGCGCCGAGCGGATCGGCCTGCTGCAGCCGGTCGCGCAGCCGCTGCGCATCGACGCGGGCAAGCGCCCGTTCGTGCTGTTGATGGTCGGGGTCAATGGCGTCGGCAAGACCACGACGATCGGCAAGCTCGCGAGACGCTTCCAGCGCGATGGTCATAGTGTTCTTCTCGCTGCGGGCGATACCTTCCGCGCCGCCGCGGTCGAGCAGCTGAAAACCTGGGGCGAGCGCAACCAGGTCGCCGTGGTCGCGCAAGGGTCGGGCGCCGATTCCGCGAGCGTGATCTTCGATGCGCTGCAGTCCGCGCGCTCGAAGAATATCGACGTACTGATCGCCGACACCGCAGGCCGTCTGCACACGCAGTCGGGACTGATGGACGAACTCGCGAAAATCCGCCGCGTGCTCGGCAAGCTCGACGCAGAAGCGCCGCACGAGGCCTTGCTCGTGATCGACGGCACCACCGGGCAGAACGCGGTCAATCAGGTGCGTCAGTTCCGCGCCGCGATCGGCGTGAGCGGCCTCGTTGTGACCAAGCTCGACGGCAGCGCCAAGGGCGGCGTAGTGTTCGCGCTCGCGCGCGAGTTCGGCCTGCCGATCCGCTATGTCGGGCTTGGCGAAACCGCAGACGATCTGCGCGAATTCGATCCCGCCGCATTTGTCGACGCGCTGCTGCCGCAGAGCATTGGCGTCGCTGCCGAGAACTGATGATCGACACTTTCGCCGCGCGCCTGCTGCGCTGGTTTGACGCCCACGGCCGCAAGGATCTGCCGTGGCAGCGCCCGCGCACGCCGTATCGCGTGTGGCTGTCGGAAGTGATGCTGCAGCAGACCCAGGTCGCGACGGTCATTCCCTACTTCGCACGATTCGTCGCTGCGCTTCCCGATTTGCACGCGCTTGCAAGCGCCACCCAGGACGAAGTGTTCGCGCTGTGGTCAGGGCTCGGCTACTACAGCCGCGCGCGCAATCTGCAGCGCGCCGCGCAGCTGTGCGTCGAGCGCCACGGCGGCGAATTGCCGCACGACTTCGACGCGCTCGTCGCCTTGCCAGGCATTGGCCGCTCGACCGCGGGGGCGATCCTTGCGCAGGCTTTCGATCTGCAGTTCCCGATTCTCGACGGCAACGTCAAGCGCGTGCTCGCGCGCCGGCATGGCATCGCCGGCTGGCCCGGCGAAAAAAGTATAGAAAATCAATTGTGGAAATTTGCGGGATCGCAGACGCCGCACGATCGCGTCGCCGATTACACCCAGGCGATCATGGACCTCGGTGCCACGGTGTGTACGCGCGCACGACCTCACTGCGCGGATTGCCCCGTGAACGACGGTTGCATCGCGCAGCGCGACGGCCTTACGCAGGAACTGCCCGCGCGCAAACCTGCGCGTGCGCTGCCGACCCGCAGCATCCTGATGCTCGTGCTGCGCGATGCGCACGGACGCGTGCTGCTCGAACGCCGCGCGCCGACCGGCATCTGGGCCGGACTGTGGAGCCTGCCCGAAGCGGTAGACGAGACTTCGGCGCGTGAAACCGTTGCGCGCACGCAGACGCACGCGCGCGGCGCCATCGCGTTCCGCGCCCTGCCTGCGTTCACGCACACGTTCACGCATTTTCATCTCGACGTCACGCCGCTCGCGGCCGCAGTCGATTATCCCGCGGCGATCGCCGACGACGCCGACCGCCGCTGGCTGCACCGGCACGAAGCCGCCGCGCTCGGCTTGCCCGCGCCCGTGCGAAAATTGATCGCATCGCTCTGACATCCAGTCGAGAACATCTCATGTCACGCACCGTTTTCTGCATCAAGCTGCAACGCGAAGCCGAAGGCCTCGCCTACGTGCCATATCCGGGCGAACTCGGCCGGCGCGTTTTCGATCAGGTGTCGAAGGAAGCCTGGAGCGCATGGCTCGCGCATCAGACCATGCTGATCAACGAGAACCGCCTCTCGCCGCTCGATCCGAAAGCGCGCAAGTTTCTCGAGAGCGAGATGGAGAAATACTTCTTCGGCGTGGGTTCATCCACGCCGGCTGGCTACGTGCCGGAGTAAGGCGCGCTACTTGCTCGCGCCTGCATCGAGCTTGCGCAGCAGGCGGATGCCTACCGTGGTGTAGCCCACATCGGCATCGGCGTCGCCGATCGCGAGCGGATTGGCGTCGGCGCCATCGCGCCACGAGCTGCCGATGTACCAGTGATCGCTGCAGCGTCCCGCCGAGTCGACCGCACCGGAATTGCAGTTCAGCGTCCACTCGCTGACATTGCCGACAAGATCGTGCACGCCATACGGATTGGCCTTGAACTGACCGACCGGCGCGGTGTGCTCGTAGCCACTGCCGCAGCCGTCGCGCGGCAGCACGCCGAGTACGCGGTGCCCGGCGAGATTGCCGCGCGCGCACGCACCTGCCGTCGCGGCCACGCCATGCGCGGCCTGCAGCCATTCGGCACGCGTCGGCAGGCGATAGTCGGCGTGCGTGATCTGGCTGAGCCAGGCCGCGTAGGCGCTGGCATCGCGCCAGCTGACGCACACGACCGGATGGCGATCGTCCTGCACGAAACCGGGATTGCGCCAGCTGAGATTCTTCAGGCGCGACAGGAGTTGCCGCGGTTCACGGCATGCGCTCGGCGCGCGGCCGGTCGCCCTGGCAAATGCGGCGTACTCGCCGCGCGTGACTTCGTAACGCGATAGTCCGAACGCGTGCGTGCCCTCGCGCGTGCTTGGCACAAAGGCCAGCAGCGGACCCAGGTGGTCGCGCGCGAGCTTGTCCAACGGCGCCTCCTTGCCTTTATCCATGCCTGCAGCGGGCTTTTTGCTGTCGGGCGGCGACTCCGGCTTGATGGCGGATTCCACCACGGCTGGGGCTTCGATCGGAACGGCGACAGGTGGTTGCGCTGACGTGGCGAGGGGTTTTTCCGCAGGGGCTGGCGGCTTCGCTGGCGGGCTCGATGCCGCGACTGACACAGTCGCAGCCGCATCGGCCTCGTTCTTCTCGGGTCCACGTTGCTTGAGGAATGTCGTCGCAAGCAGGGTCACACCGAGCAACGCGAGGATGCCTGCGCCTGCGACCGCGATCGGCGAACTGCCGCTTGCCCTGGCTCCGTCAGCGGCGCGGTTGTCGAGGTTCGCTTCGATCGCATCGAGCGCGGCCGCCATTTGCGCCGCGCTGGCGAAGCGATCTTCCGGATTCTTCGCCATCGCCTTGTCGACGAAGACTTGCCAGCGCGCGCGCTGCGCGGCGAGCCGCGGCACCGGCTGCTCGACATGCGCGAGCGCCATCGACAAGGTATCCGGTCCGTGGAACGGCAGATCGCCACTGAGCAATTCGTAGGCGACGACGCCAAGGCTGTACAGATCGGCGCGACCGTCGAGCGGGAGGCCGCGCGCCTGCTCCGGGCTCATGTAGCCGCCGGAGCCGATGGTCGAGCCCTCGCGCGTCACACGTGACATGTCGAGCGTCGTGAGCGCAATGCCGAAATCCGCAAGCAGCGGGCGATCGCGCTGGTCGAACAGGATATTGCCGGGCTTCACATCGCGATGCACGATGCCGTGGTCGTGCGCGTAGCCGAGCGCACCGCACAGCGCGCGCAGGATCGCGACGACGCCGGCCTCGTTCACACGCCGATCGCCGAGATCGCCACGCGGCAGATACGGCATGGTGTAGTACAGACGTCCATCCGCGGTCGTGCCGACGTCATAGATGCCGACGATATGCGGATGATCTAGCCGCGCGATCGTGCGCGCCTCGTGCTCGAAACGCGCGATCGTCTCCTCGCCTTGCGAGCGATCCGCCGCGAGCACCTTGATCGCCACCGGTCGCGCCAGCGACAGCTGCGTACCCAGATACACGTCGGCCATGCCGCCGTGCTGCAGCAGGCGCGTGATCTGGTAGCCCGGTATCTTCGGGAGCACGCTGTCTTCAGGGTTGGCCATGCGAGTTCATCTGCCTCTGCAATCTGCGCCTGCGTGATGCCCTGTCGCCTGCTCTATACCACAAGCGCACGGTACCGAAAGGCCAAGACGCCGAGCAGTTCGCAAACTTCGTCGTTGCATAGCAGTCGCCTCAACCGAGGCTCGCAGCAACTGCGATGTGCTACTCTCCGCGCGACGTCCATGCGGGGAGGTGTTCTTGTGAGCGCTCTTGTCATACGTACCGCGTCATTCCTGATCCTGGTTCTCGCGCTGGTCGCGCCGGCCTCGGCGTACAACCTGGTCAACAACCCATCGTTCGCAGGCAATACCAACGGCTGGTCGGTGGCGGGCAACGTAACGTTCGATGCCTCCAACGACGCCACGGGTGCGCCTGGTTCAGGTTCTGCACAAAGCGCATTTGTCGCGGGCGGAGCCAGTACGCAGCTCGCGCTCAGCCAGTGCATTGTTACCGGCCCGGGCGGCTACACGCTTGGCGGCAAAGTATTGATCCCCAATGGACAGGCGGTAGGCGGTCAGGGTTTGGTCACGGTGTCCTTCTTCTCCGCCCCGGGTTGCTCAACCGGCTTGCTCGGCTCCAGCTTTTTGAGCACCGCCACTACGGGCTCGTTCCAGACGCTTTCCGGCCCGATCACTGCGCCTGCAGGCACCGTCGCGATCTGGATCACCGGTCAGAACAATGCGGCCGCGGCTGGCACGCACGTGGTCAACTTCGACGATTTCGTGCTCGACAACGGTCAGCCGCCGCCACCGCCCGTCGTGCCCGCTCCAACCACAGGATGGCTCGCGCTGATGGCGCTGGCCGCCATGCTTCTCGTAATGGGTAGCGTTTTCACTTCGCGTCGCGATTGACGTCGACCTGACTCGCGTCATACGACGCGCGCAAAGTATGAACGAAGGCCGCAGCAATGCGGCCTTTTGTTTATAAAGACAACTCGCAAGGCAGCCGGGAAGGATTGCGCGCCGGAGCGCGCGCGAGCAGCGCAGCCGGCCTGAAGGGCCCGGATTTGCTCGCGCTCCGCTCAAGCGCGGCGCGCTCGACTTCGTAAGATGTGGGTCACCTGTTTCGAGTCAGATAGGGGAACCAATAAAATCAATAAGTCGCAGCGGCGTACTCAAATAGCTTCCGTACGCTTCGTTTGCAAAGGTTTCGCAAAGGGATTGTTTGCCCTGAACCAGGTACGCGCCTTCTCAATGTCACCCTTGCTAATCGTGCTTAGCCAAAAAGAATTCCGATCCAAATAGTCTGCGATTGCGATGGCGCGAGTGCGCGCGACATCGTTGGCTGGCGAATACCGAGCTTCCAAGGCGTACGCCCAAGCGAACGCTGGGTCTAGGCGCTGATATTTGCGAGCCCAATCGAGCGCAAGATCTATATATCTCTTGTCGGCGGTTTCATCAAACAACCATACGCATACTTCTGCGTACTGGTAGGCTGAAAGCTGGCCATGCCCATCCTGAGGTCTGTACTGAAACGCCCGGTGCAAGTTTTCCAACGCGGCATCAGGTTTGCGTGCGATTCCGTTGAAGATCGCTTGAGCCAGTTCGGAATCGAATTGGTTTTTTCCACCATGCTCCAGCAGAAATGACTGCAGTTGCAACTTGTCGCCGGTTTTCGCTGCGGACATAGCGAAATATGGCAAAACAAAGCTCATTTCGCTTAATTCTATCCGATATGAAGCAGCCAGACGATCAAACGCCTCTACCGCGGCGGCATCATCTCCTCGCCGTTGAGCCGTATATGCATCTGCAAAGAGAGCGAAAGGAGAGGGGACTGTTTCATTCGCCTTGCGCTTTTCGCGAGTCGATTTTCGGAACAAGCTAGGGCCTAACGGATAAAATCGATTTTCGATCTGATGTCCTATTGAATAGCCATAAACGTCGACTGTATTTTTTGGTTCACCTTCAATAGTTGCCAGAAACTTCCCGAGATCGGCGGTTGGCGTCCGATCGACTATGAAATACTCGAGCGCGAAACGTAGTGCCGGCTGATCCGAGCCAATTCTAATGTTGCGCACAGCACCATCCGCGATCCATGTGCGAACCGCTTCATCGGAACCCCCCGCTACGCGATGCCCGACCATGGCTGCGTGCCATACTTCAGCGTTCTTGTAACGACCGGAAGTCTCTTGGAATGCCGCCCATGCTTCTTTGCTGTAGCCCATGGCAAATAACATGCAGAGATAGTCGCGCGCTGCGAATGGAGAGTCGTATCGTGCGACGCGTTGTCTTGCGACAGCCGCGTAATCCCGATAGTCCCCGGCCAATCCGAAAAGGCGCTGCTGGGCCACAAGACTTGCTTCGGATCCGTTGTCATATCCTGCGGCTAAGGTATAGAGCTCCTTGGCAGGCTCAATAGCGCCGTGCCAATAAAGCAGAGAACCGACCGAATTTGCATAGTTCGACAGAGCGACGGAGTTTTCTAGTGCGCCTTGTTTGAAGCCGGGATAGGATTTTGCGACTTCAGCAGCTTCGTCGTAGCGTCCAATCACGACCAAGCGTTCGGCGAGGGCCGAGAACAGTACGACGTTGTTCGGATCACGTGCAATCTCAGCGCGCATTCGCGCGACTTCATTTGCATCGTCATGATCCTTGCTGCTCTCGAACGCCCGCAAGCGAGGTGCCCACGGATGGCCCTCAAATCGCTCGTCGAGAATAGCCAAGAGCCGTTTTTTTTCAGTCTCGTTGTCATATTTCACGAAGTGCTGCACTGCTACGTACAGATCTGAG
>CAZDWH010000167.1:0-6943 GCA_964509025.1 uncultured Rhodanobacteraceae bacterium | reverse complement strand
CTCGGCCGACACCGAGACGCGCGACGGCGTGACCCTGCCGTGCTATCGCGGCGACATCATCAATGCGCCGGAATTCACGGCCGCTGCGCGCGAACCGGACCCGCAGCGCCTGATCGAGGCGCATTCGAAATCCGCACTGACGATGAACTTCACGCGCGCGCTGATCGACGGCGGCTTCGCAGACCTGCATCACCCTGAATACTGGGATCTCGGCTGGGTGCAGCATTCGCCGCTGCAGGACGAGTATCAGCGCATGGTCGAGTCGATCGGCCAGTCGGTGCGCTTCATGGAAACGCTGGCCGGCGTGCCGCTGTCCAGTTTCGGCAAAGTGGATTTCTATACTTCGCATGAAGCTTTGCTGCTGCATTACGAACAGGCGCAAACGCGCGAAGTGCCGCGGCAGTGGGGCTGGTTCAATCTCGCCACGCATTTCCCGTGGATCGGCATGCGTACCGCCGCGCTAGACGGCGCGCACATCGAATACTTCCGCGGCATCCGCAACCCGGTCGGGCTCAAGGTCGGCCCCGGCGTGAAACCCGACCAGCTGCTGCGCATCATCGATGTACTCAATCCCGACAACGAGGCCGGACGCCTGACCCTGATCACGCGCATGGGCGCGAGCAAGATCGACGCCGAGTTGCCGCAACATCTCAAGGCGATCAAGAGCGAAGGCAAGCGCGTGCTGTGGTGCTGCGATCCGATGCACGGCAACGGCGAAACGCTCGCCAACGGCGTGAAGACGCGACGTTTCGTCAATATCCGCGGCGAACTGGACCGCGCGTTCGACATCCACGCCGCGCACGGCACGCGCCTCGGCGGCGTGCACCTCGAGCTGACTGGCGAAAACGTCACCGAGTGTCTCGGCGGCGCGCGCGATCTGAACGAGACCGATCTTGCGCGGGCGTACAAATCGACCGTCGATCCGCGTCTCAATTACGAACAGTCGCTGGAACTCGCGATGTTGATCGTGCGCAAACGCGGCGCGGTGACGTCGATCAGCACGGCCGGCTGAAGCAGCCGCGCGCGACGCGCTGGCGCTGTCGCGAATCTTCAATACGGTAGTCGGGATTACCGTCAGGCTGTGCGCGTCGCTGATGCGCCCGACAGTCTTCTGGCGCATCGGACTGCACCCACCTGTCGATTGAAGGAGAACATCATGTCGATGCCGCGCGCGCTCGCATTTTTTTGCGGCGCCATGTTCGCGCTGAACACCGTTGCTGCTGCCGCAGCGACTGACTGCAAGTCGGTTGAAACTCCGGTACAGCAGAAAGACGAAGAGACGATCCGTCGTATCGAGCGCGGCTGGCTTGCCGCTGAATATCAGGGCAATGTCGAGTTCCTGCAATGCCTGCTCGCGCCGGGCTATCGCGTGATGGCGCCGAACGAAAACAAGATCCGCACGCGCGATGATCTGCTGGGACGAGTGGCGAAGAACAAGGGCAAGAATCCGCAAATTCCGCCGCTCGAAACCATGGTCGTGATCAATGGCGACTCAGCGTTGGCGTTCTCGCTGATGAAGACGATTGACAAGGCGGGCGTGCCACACGAGATACGTTTTGTCGATTCGTACTACTTCGCGGGCGGCGTCTGGCGTGCCTACAGCGGTGTGGATTTGTATCAGCCGTAGCGATGCAGGTACATCACAGCTCGAAGTGCGCACGCAGGCCGACGAAGCGCGCCGGCCCGCGATCGCGGTTGTAGCCCGGATGTCGCACGAACTCGAAATCCGGTGACAGGTCGACGTGCGCGATCAGGCGCATGCGGTAGTACATCTCGAACACGTTTTCGCCGCCGTAGCGCAAACTGCCGTCGCCGAGCAGGAATCCGCTGCCGCCGAGCGCGAGATAGTCGCGATGCGGGTTAGAGAGGTCGTTGCGGATCAGCGCCAGCGCAAAGCGATCGTCCGGCCGTCCCCAACGCGCGCCGCTGACCTGCAACCCGGCGCTCAGCGTGCGATCGACTTCGACATAGGCGAACGACTCGGTGCGGCCATCGTTCCAGCCTGCACGCGCGAACAATCCGGTCTCGCCGGCGTCGGCCAGCGGCAATTCGAAATTCGCGGTGAGGCCGTGTTTGTCGCGTCCGTCCTTGTCGTCAGCGCGGATATTCGGAATCGAGCCGGTTGCCTTGGCGTCGGCGATCGCGTTCTCGTACACGCCCATGCGCGCGAGGTTGCGATAGGCGAGCAGACGCAGCACCCAGCCGTCCTTGTCCGGTTGCCAGTCGAGCTCGATCTGCTCGCCGCGCGCACGCGCGAGCGGCCATTCCAGCGTCTGGCCGTTCGCGTAGGCTGGCATCTGGAATACGCCGTAGCGGAGGGTCCAGCTCGGCGTTGCATAGGCGATCGACAGACCGTTCGTGTAGCCGCGCGTATCGGCCGCATAATCCCACGCACCGTTGTTGGTCAGGCCCGCGTTGAAGAATTGCGTGCGCACCGAATTCGCGTAGCGGTTCTTGTCGAAGTCGTCGCCGGCCGACATTTTTCCGAGTTTGATTTCGACGCGGTTGTCGGGTTCCTTGCCGGGCAATTGGTCCTGTCCCGCTTCGACTTCGTGCGTGCCGTCACCGATCGGCAGCAGCCAGCGCAGATAGTGCCGCGCGGCATAGGCGCGCTTTCCAAGATTGCCCGACCCCGCGTGTACGACGTCGCCGTTCGGCCCCGCGCCGAGGCCGGTGCCGTTGCTGACCGCTTCGCCCTTGAACATTTCCGCATCGAAGTAGAACTGGAAGCGCCAAGGCAGCGGCACGCCGATATAGGCGCCAAACGTGTGCGAACGTTCCGTGTCGCCGTTAGCGCGCAGGCTCAGCGCGCCGGAATAGGGCGAGCGCAACGCGTCCTGATGCTGGTCGATCAGCGTGTACTGCGCGCCGAGCAACTGCGGCACGAACAGCTGCGCTTCATCGGCTTGGACGACAGAAGTGGCTGCGAGCGTGCAGCACAGCATTCCCCAGGATTTCCAGCTCACGCCACGCTCCAAAAATTTCGCGCAAGCATACCCGGGCGCTTCGCCGGATAATATTTCAGCGGCGTTGCGCTTATTGGGTGCTGGGCCCGATGTGCGTCAAAAACTTCGGCGGTCGGCGCGCATGCGTCGCCTGCTCGAACGCATACGCATAGCCGATCAGCTTCGCATCGCTCCAGGCTGCTCCGAAGAAACTCAGGCCGACCGGCAATTCGTGCACGAACCCCATCGGCACGGTCACGTCCGGATAGCCCGCCACGGCCGCCGGGGTCGAACTACCGGTGCCGACGATGTGGTCGCCGGCGACGAAGTCGTTGACCCAGGCTGGGCCAATGGTCGGCGCGATCAGCGTGTCGAGCTTGTCCCTGGCGAGCGCGGCGTCGATGCCTTCGAGTCCGGCGAGCTTCTTCGAACGCGAAAGGGCTTCCTTGTAGGCGGCATCGCCGAGACCTCCACGCGCCTGCGACTTCTCGAACAGCTCCTGGCCGAACCAGGGCATCTCGTCTGCCGCATGCTCGCGATCGAATGCGATCAGATCGGCTAGCGTGCGCGACTTCACTGCGGGCGACAGCTGCGCGAGATAGGCGTTGAGATCGGCCTTGAATTCATATTGCAGTACGGTGTTCTCGTCGTCGTCGTACTTGCCCTGGTTCGGTAGTTCGACATTGTCGACGATGGTCGCGCCAGCGGCCTGCAGTGCGGCGATGGCTGCATCGAAAACTTTCTCGACGTCAGGGCCAGCTCCCGCCAGCTTGCGCACGACGCCGATGCGCGCGCCCTCGAGTGCGTGCGCGTCGAGGGACTTCGTGTAGTCGGTGTGGTGCTTGTCCGCAGCACCACTGATCGCATCGCGCTCATCCGTGCCCGCGAGCACGTTGAGCAGCACGGCAGCGTCGGCGACACTGCGCGTCATCGGGCCGGCCGTGTCCTGGCTGTGCGCGATCGGGATAATGCCGGCGCGGCTTACCAGGCCGAGTGTGGGTTTGATGCCGACGAGACCGTTGATCGAAGCCGGACAGACGATCGAACCATCAGTCTCGGTACCGACGCCGACCGCGGCGAGACCGGCCGCGATTGCCGCGCCACTGCCCGAGCTCGATCCGCAGGCGTTGCGATCGAGCGCGTAGGGATTTTTCGTGAGTCCGCCGCGGCCGGTCCAGCCGCTGGTGGAATGTTCGGAACGGAAATTCGCCCATTCAGACAGATTGGTCTTGCCGAGGATCACCGCGCCGGCTGCGCGCAGCTTCGCGGCGACGGTCGAATCCTTGAGCGCAATCGAGCTATTCAACGCGAGCGAGCCCGCCGTCGTGTGCATCTTGTCGGCGGTGTCGATGTTGTCCTTGATCAGCACCGGAATGCCGTGCAGCGGGCCACGCAACTTGCCGCGACGACGCTCGGCATCCAGCTGGTCCGCGATTGCGAGCGCATCGGGATTGAGCTCGATCACGGCGTTGATCGCCGGACCCGCTTTGTCGATCGCGGCGATGCGACCGAGGTAGTGCTGCACGAGCGCGTGCGAGGTCAGCTCGCCGCGCTGCATGCTTTGTGCGAGCTGAGCCACGCTGGCTTCACTTAGAGGAAGCGTTTCGACAGGCGCTGCGGCGTGCGCGAACGCGCAGACACCAAGCGTCAGAATGGCGGTGAATCGGCGCAGGATTTTTTCCATGCGCCGATTCTATGCGAAGAGTCTTGGGCTGAACTATGCGGCCATGGCACGGCGCCCCTGAGGCACCGTGCCATGCTTGAACTCACGCCGCTTGGCGCTGGGCGACGAGGGGGAAATCCACGTCCGTGCGTGCGATATGGTTGGCGTAGTTGGTGAAAATGTTCAGCACCACGCTGACCAGCACTTCGAGCACGTCGCTGTCACTGAAGCCGGCAGCTTTGAAGGCGTCGAGTTCTGCCGTCGGCACGTGGCCGCGGTTGTCGATGATGCTGCGCGCAAGTTTGAGCACGGCGTCGTCGCGCGGGTTCTCGGCGTGCGCCTCGCGCGCAGCCGCAATCTGCTCGGGCTTCAACCCGACCAGGCCGCCGATCGTGCTATGCGCGGCCAGGCAGTAGTCGCAGGCGTTCGCTTCGCCCACCGTCAGCGCGATCTGTTCGCGCTGCTTGGCGTTGAGCTTGCCTTTGGCAGCGATGTCGGCCAGCTGCACGTACGTGTTCAGTGCCACCGGCGTATGCGCCAGGGTGAGAAACAGGTTGGGCAGCTTGCCGAGCTTGGCCTTGAGCGCGTCGAGCGTGCCGCTGACAGCGGCGTCGGCGTGGTTGCGGTCGATCGGTTTGATGTAGGACATGGCGGTCTCCGTCTAGTAGTTGAGATGGTGCGTTCTGCGCACGGTGGCCACTTTAGGCGTGATATTTGGACTCAAGGTGATGTAAAGTCCACATATCACAACCGATCGTCCAGACGAATGCCATTCGACCGCCTCGATTCCTTGCTTTCACGTTTTTCCGTCAGCGCACGCATGTTCCATTCGGGCGCGCTGTGCGGGATCAACGATATGGACACCGCGAGCGGCTGCGGCCAGCTGCATCTGATCAAGCGCGGCCCGCTGCGGGTCGAGCACGGCAAACGTCGCGCGCTGCAGCTGGACGACGCAAGCCTGCTGTTCTATCCGCGTCCCTACGCGCATCGGCTGATCACCGACGCGGAGCGCGGCGCCGACATGGCGTGTGCCTACGTCGAGTTCAGTGCCGGTGAGGAGAATCCGATCGTGCGCGCGATGCCGCCATTCGTGGCGCTGCCGGTCGACGCGATCGACGGCATCGACGCCGTGCTCGAGCGTCTATTTGCCGAGGCTTTCACCCAGCGCTGCGGCCGCCGCGCGATCGTCAACCGCTTGTTCGAAGTCGCAGTGATCTACATCCTGCGCGCGCTGATGAACAACGCTACGCTCGACTCCGGCATGCTCGCCGGCATGGCGCATCCGCAGTTGGCCAAAGCCTTGGTCGCGATGCACGAAACGCCTTCGCGCGCTTGGACGCTCGATCGTCTCGCCAAGGCGGCCGGCATGTCGCGCAGTGCGTTCGCCGCTGCGTTTCGCGAAATCGTTGGTGCGACACCAGGCGACTATCTCGCTGGCTATCGTGTCAGCGTGGCACAGGACTTGTTGCGGCGCGGCCAGCCGCTGGCGCGCGTGGCGCAAGCGGTCGGCTACGGCAGCGCGACCGCTCTGTCGCGCAAGTTCAAGGCGGTGAGCGGTGCGGGTGTGAGAGCTTGGCGCACAAAACAATCAGTCGACCGGAACTGATGTCGTTCCGGCCGTGCGGGGTCACGCCGCCTGCCGTGACGCCTTCTTGCGATCGTTCTCGGTCAGGTGCTTCTTGCGCAGGCGGATCGCCTTCGGCGTGATCTCGACCAGTTCGTCGTCCTCGATGAACTCGAGCGCCTGTTCGAGCGACATCTTCACCGGCGGCGTGAGCGAGACGTTGTCGTCCTTGCCGGCGGCGCGGATGTTGGTGAGCTGCTTGGCGCGCAGGGCATTGACGGTGAGGTCGTTGTCTTTGGCGTGAATGCCGACGAGCTGGCCTTCGTAAATTTCCGCGCCTTCCTCGATCAGCAGGCGTCCACGCTCCTGCATGCTCATCAACGCGTAGCCCGGCGCCGGGCCCTGGCCGTTGGAGATCATCACGCCGTTCGGACGCTTGGCGATCGCACCTTCGGCGAGCGGGCCGTAGTGATCGAATACGTGGAACAGCAGGCCGGTGCCCGCGGTGAGCGTGCGGAATTCGGTCTGGAAACCGATCAGTCCGCGCGCCGGGATCATGTATTCGAGGCGCACGCGGCCGCGGCCGTCGGGCTCCATGTTCTTGAGCTGGCCTTTGCGCTGGCCGAGCTTCTCCATCACGCCGCCCTGGAACTGTTCTTCCATGTCGACGACGAGCTGCTCGTACGGCTCCTGATTCACGCCGTCGATTTCCTTGATGATGACTTCGGGACGCGACACGGCGAGCTCGTAGCCCTCGCGGCGCATCGTTTC
>CAZDWH010000166.1:0-6949 GCA_964509025.1 uncultured Rhodanobacteraceae bacterium | reverse complement strand
GCCCGCCGCGCACGTTGAACGAGAACCGCCCCGGCTTGTATCCGCGCACCTTCGCCTCGGGCGTCAGCGAGTAGAGCTCGCGGATGTGGTCGAAGAGCTTCGTGTACGTGGCCGGGTTCGAGCGCGGCGTCCGCCCGATCGGCGACTGGTCGATATCGACGACCTTGTCGAAGTGTTCGAGGCCTTCGACCTTCTCGAACGGCGCGGGTTTTTCGTTTGCGCCGTTGAGCTCGGCCGCGGTATGGCGGTACAGCGTGTCATTGATCAGGGTCGACTTGCCCGAGCCGGACACACCGGTGATCGCGACGAACAGGCCAGCGGGAATTTCCAGATCGACGTTCTTGAGATTGTTGCCGGATGCGCCGTGGATGCGCAGCATCAACTGCGGATCGATTGCGTGGCGTTCCTTCGGTACGGCGATGCCGCGCTTGCCCGAAAGGAATTCGCCGGTCACCGAACGCTTGGCGTTGAGCACGTCCTTGAGCTGGCCTTGCGCGACGATCTCGCCGCCATGCACGCCCGCACCGGGACCGATATCGACGATATGATCGGCGATGCGGATCGCGTCCTCGTCGTGCTCGACCACGATCACGGTGTTGCCGAGGTCGCGCAGCCGCGTGAGCGTGCCCAGCAGGCGCTCGTTGTCGCGCTGGTGCAGGCCGATCGAAGGTTCATCGAGCACGTACATCACGCCGACGAGGCCGGCGCCGATCTGCGAGGCGAGGCGGATGCGCTGCGCCTCGCCGCCCGAGAGCGAATCGGCCTGGCGGTCGAGCGTGAGATAGTCGAGACCGACGTCGACGAGAAAGCGCAGGCGCTCGCGGATTTCCTTGACGATCTTCGCCGCGATCTCGCCGCGCCAGCCGGCGAGCTTGATCGCAGTGAAGAAGTCGAGCGACTGGTCGATCGGCAGCGCGGTCAGCGCGGGCAGATTCGAGTCTGCGACAAACACATTGCGCGCACTACGATTCAAGCGCTGGCCGTGGCAGTCCGGGCAGGGCCGCTGCGAAATGAATTTCGACAATTCCTCGCGCACGGCGGGCGATTCGGTTTCCTTGTAGCGCCGTTCGAGGTTCGGCACGATGCCCTCGAAGCGATGCTTGCGCTGCACCGCGCCGCCGGTTTCGGTCAGATAGCGGAACGTGATCTGCTCTTCGCCCGAACCGAACAGGATCGCCTGGCGGATATCTTCCGGCAGCGATTCCCACGGCGCGTCGATATCGAACTTGTAATGCCGCGCCAGCGACATGATCAGCTGGAAGTAGTACATGTTGCGCCGATCCCAGCCGCGCACCGCGCCCGCGGCGAGCGACAGGTTCGGATGCACGACGACACGCGCGGGATCGAACACCTGGGTCACGCCGAGTCCGTCGCAGGATGGACATGCGCCAACTGGCGAGTTGAACGAGAACAGGCGCGGCTCGAGTTCGGGCAGGGAGTAGTCGCAGACCGGGCAGGAGTAGCGCGACGAGAACAGCGTCGGTGCGGCCTTCTCATCGTCGAGATCGACCACAAGCACGATGCCGTCGCCAAGACGCAGCGCGGTCTCGAACGATTCCGCCAAACGCTGCTTGATTTCCGCATCCGGACGGAAGCGGTCGATCACCGCCTCGATCGTGTGCTTCTGGCGCAGTGCGAGTGCGGGCACCGCGTCGAGCTCGTGCAGCACGCCGTCCACGCGCGCGCGCACGAAGCCCTGCGCACGCAGCTGTTCGAACACCTGCAGATGCTCGCCCTTGCGCTCGCGCACGACTGGCGCGAGCAGCATGTAGCGATGTTCGGCATTGAGCGCGAGCGTTGCATCGACCATCTGGCTCACGGTCTGCGCTTCGAGCGGGATACCGTGATCGGGGCAGCGCGGTGTGCCGACGCGCGCGAACAGCAGACGCAGATAGTCGTAGACCTCGGTGATCGTGCCGACGGTCGAACGCGGATTGTGCGAAGTCGATTTCTGCTCGATCGAAATCGCCGGCGACAGGCCCTCGATATGATCGACGTCCGGTTTTTCCATCACCGACAGGAACTGGCGCGCATAAGCCGACAGCGACTCGACGTAGCGGCGCTGGCCTTCGGCGTAAATCGTGTCGAAGGCGAGCGAGGACTTGCCCGAACCGGACAGGCCGGTAATCACGATCAGGCTGTCGCGCGGCAGGTCGAGATCGATGTTCTTGAGGTTGTGCGTGCGTGCACCGCGGATGCGGATCGTGTCCATGATTGAAACGTGTGGAGGCGAACAGAATATTGTACCGCGGAGTACTATCGCGCCGCAGTCCAATCACATGTAAAATTACGGGGCCGGTCAGTGCCGGCATCGCCTGTCGAGATGGTGGCAGGCGACAGAGTCACAAGTGCAGCGGGAGAGACCGGCTGTGGCGCGCAACCGCCACGCGGCCGGCGCCGAAGGAGCAACCGCCCCGGAAACTCTCAGGCGAAAGGACCGCTGCGCCAACACAATCTGGAAAGTGTCCGCCGCAGCGCTGCGCGCGGGCCGCCGACGGGACAACGCTCTCAGGCCAATATACAGATGGGGCATGTGTAACCGCTAAGAAGCTGCTGCGCTCGGCATCTCGCGTGTCGGCGGTGCTCGGAATCCTCACGTACTAGAAGTACGCTCCGGTTCCTGCGCTCCGGCGTCACGCGATCTACCTTCGCTCGCGACGCTTCTGAGCGGTTACAACTGCTAACCATCTCTTAGTCTGAAGGTGTTTATGACATCGTCCCATCCTGCTCCGCGCATCATTCCCGAAGGCTTCGCTTCGCGTCACATCGGTCCCGACGATCACGATATCGCCGAGATGCTCAAGGTCGTCGGCGCACCGAGCCTCGACGCGCTGATGGAGCAGACCCTGCCCGCGAACATCCGCTACGCGCAGGCCCTCAACATGGCGCCGGCGCTGAGCGAAGTCGACGCGCTCGCGCGTATGGCTGAACTCGCCGGGCAGAATCGCGAGATGGTGTCGCTGATCGGGCAGGGCTATCACGGCACCCTGCTGCCGGGCGTGATTCAGCGCAATATCCTCGAGAATCCGGCCTGGTACACGGCCTACACACCGTACCAGCCCGAGATCAGCCAGGGTCGCCTCGAGGCACTGCTGAATTTCCAGACGATGATCTGCGATCTCACCGGTCTCGACATCGCCAATGCCTCGTTGCTCGACGAGGCGACCGCAGTTGCCGAAGCGATGGCGCTGTGCGCGCGCAGCGCGAAAGGAAAACGTACGCGTTTCTTCGTCGATCATCACGCGCATCCGCAGACCATTGCAGTCGTGCGCACGCGCGCGGAGCCGCTCGGCTGGGAAGTGCAGGTCGGCGATCCCGCGACCGATCTCGATGCTGCGCAATGCTTCGGCGCAGTGCTGCAGTATCCGGGCACGTTTGGCGAAGTGAACGATCCGAGCGCGGTGATCGCGAAACTGCACGCCGCGGGCGCGCTTGCGGTGATCGCGGCCGATCCGCTTGCGTTGACCCTGCTCAAGTCGCCGGGCGATCTCGGTGCCGATATCGCGGTCGGTTCGACCCAGCGCTTTGGCGTGCCGATGGGTTTTGGCGGTCCGCATGCAGCCTATATGGCGGTCAAGGATGCGCTCAAGCGCAATATGCCGGGCCGCCTCGTCGGCGTGTCGGTGGACGCGCGCGGCAATCCGGCCTATCGCCTTGCGCTGCAGACGCGCGAGCAGCATATTCGCCGCGAGAAGGCGACTTCGAACATCTGCACCGCGCAGGTGCTGCTCGCGGTGATCGCGTCGATGTACGCGGTCTACCACGGCGCCGAAGGCCTGAAGCGTATCGCGCGCGACGTGCACGCGCGCGCGGCGACGCTCGCCGCGGGCCTGGCGCAGCTTGGTTTCAAAGTTCGCAACGCGACGTGTTTCGACACGCTGGCCGTAGAAACGGGTGCGAAGACGGTGGACGTCATTGCTCGCGCGGAAGCGGCCGGCATCAACTTCCGCAAGATCGACGCGGCCACGCTCGGCATCGCGCTCGATGAAACGACCACACCGAAGATCGTCGAAAACGTCTGGCGCGTGTTTGGCGGCGAACTCGACTACGCCACGCTCGCGCCGAGCGCACCCGCGCGCCTGCCCGGCACGCTGCGCCGCACCTCGAGCTTCCTGCAGCAGCCGGTGTTCAACACGCACCATTCGGAAACCGAGATGTTGCGCTATATGCGCAAGCTCGCCGACCGCGACCTCGCGCTCGATCGCGCGATGATCCCGCTCGGTTCGTGCACGATGAAGCTCAACGCGACCTCGGAAATGATTCCGATCACCTGGCCGGCGATCGCGAACATGCATCCGTTCGCGCCGGCCGAGCAGACTGCGGGTTATCGTCAGATGTTCGCCGATATCGAGCGTCAGCTGTGCGAAGTCACGGGTTACGACGCGGTCTCGCTGCAGCCGAACTCGGGCGCGCAGGGCGAATACGCGGGACTGCTCGCGATCCGCGCCTACCATCACAGCCGCGGCGATGCGCAGCGCAATCTGTGCCTGATCCCGACCTCGGCGCACGGCACCAATCCCGCGACCGCGAACATGGTCGGCATGGACGTCGTGCCCGTCGCCTGCGATGCCGACGGCAACGTCGATGTCGCCGATCTGCGCGCGAAGGCGCAGAAATGCGGCGACAAGCTCGCGGCGATCATGATCACGTATCCTTCGACGCACGGCGTGTTCGAGCTCGCGATCCGCGAGATTTGCGAGATCGTGCACGCGCACGGCGGCCAGGTCTATCTCGACGGCGCCAACATGAATGCGCAGGTCGGCCTGTCGCGTCCGGGCGATTACGGCTCCGACGTCTCGCATCTGAACCTGCACAAGACCTTCTGCATCCCGCATGGCGGTGGCGGCCCGGGTATGGGCCCGATCGGCGTGAAGGCGCATCTCGCGCCGTTCCTGCCGGGGCATCCGAATAACGGCAAGTCGGCGGTCGGTCCGGTCGCGGCGGCGCCGTGGGGCTCGGCTTCGATCCTGCCGATCTCCTATGTCTACATGCTGATGATGGGCGGTGAAGGTCTCAAGCGTGCGACCGAGATCGCGATCCTCTCGGCGAACTACATCGCGGCCCGACTGGAGGCGCATTTTCCGACGCTGTATCGCAATGCGCACGGCCGCGTCGCGCACGAATGCATCGTCGATCCGCGCGCGCTGAAGAACACTGCGGGCGTGACGGTCGACGATATCGCCAAGCGCCTGATCGACTACGGCTTCCATGCACCGACGATGAGCTTCCCGGTCGCCGGCACGCTGATGATCGAGCCGACCGAATCGGAGCCGAAGATCGAACTCGATCGCTTCTGCGACGGCATGATCGCGATCCGCGCGGAAATCGCGCAGATCGAGGCTGGCCGCTTCGACGTCGAGCATTCGCCGCTGCGCAACGCGCCGCACACCGTGCACGACATCGCCGCCGCCGATTGGAACCGACCGTACACGCGCGAAGAAGGTTGTTTCCCGCCCAGCGTGTCGCGCATGGACAAGTACTGGTCGCCGGTCGGTCGCGTCGACAACGCCTGGGGCGATCGCAATCTGCACTGCACTTGCGAGCCGATGGAGAGTTACGCCGCGCCGCAATCCGCACAAGCGGCGTAATTTCGAGGTCTTGGTAAAAACAAGTGACGTCATGCCGGCATGGATTGCCGGCATCCAGACTGCAAGGATGCCGCCCATGGCAACTGAGTGACCAGCTTCGCTGTTAGAAGCGACCGGCAGTCCCTGCCGGAACGACGAGCCGGAGATTAATGCTATGTCCGTCAGTGTCTTCGACCTGTTCAAGATCGGCATCGGCCCTTCGTCCTCGCATACCGTGGGACCGATGCGCGCGGCGGCGCGCTTCGTCGAACGCTGGCTGGTCGAGAAGGGCGCGCTCGCTCGCGTCGCGCGCGTGCGCGCGGAGGTATTCGGTTCGCTCGCGCTGACCGGCCGCGGCCACGGCACCGACAAGGCCGTGCTCTGCGGTTTCGAAGGTGAGTGGCCGGACCGGATTGACCCGGACGTCATCCCGGAAAAGCTCAAGCGCATCCGCGCCGAGAAGAAAATCCGCCTCGGCGGCACGCACGAGATCGCCTTCGACGAGAAGACCGATCTCGTGATGAATAAGCGGCAGAAGCTGCCGTATCACACCAACGGCATGCGTTTCAGCGCGTTCGATGCGAATGGCGAACTGATCGCGACGCGCGATTATTATTCGGTCGGCGGCGGCTTTGTCGTCAATCACGATGAGGCGGCGGGCAATCGCATCGTGGCCGACACCACGCCGCTGCCGTACGCGTTCAAGACCGGCGACGAACTGCTCAAACTGTGCGAGGAATCGGGCAAGACCATCGCGCAAATCATGTTCGAGAACGAGCAGGTCTGGCGCAGCGAGACGGAAATTCGCGAGGGTTTGCTCACAATCTGGCGTGCGATGTCGGACTGTGTTGCGCGCGGTACACGTGAGACCGGTGTACTGCCTGGAGGTCTGAAGGTACAGCGCCGCGCGCCGGCGATGGTTGCGGAATTGCGCAATCGACCGGAACAATCCCTGCGCGATCCACTGACCATCCTCGACTGGGTCAATCTCTATGCGCTCGCGGTCAACGAGGAAAACGCCGCAGGCGGACGCGTCGTCACCGCGCCGACCAATGGTGCGGCCGGGATCATTCCAGCGGTGCTGCATTACTACGATCGTTTCGTACCCGGCGCGAACGAGCAAGGCGTGCTCGATTTCCTGCTGACCGCGGGCGCGATCGGCATCCTGTACAAGGAGAACGCCTCGATCTCCGGCGCCGAAGTCGGCTGCCAGGGCGAAGTCGGCGTGGCCTGCTCGATGGCCGCGGGCGGACTCACCGCCGCGCTCGGCGGCAGCGTCTATCAGGTCGAGAATGCGGCCGAGATCGGCATGGAACACAATCTCGGTCTCACCTGCGATCCGATCGGCGGCCTCGTGCAGATTCCGTGCATCGAGCGCAACG
>CAZDWH010000165.1:0-6972 GCA_964509025.1 uncultured Rhodanobacteraceae bacterium | reverse complement strand
CCCAGCGCGGTCTCTCCCCCCACCCAAGCACGCCGAACAGGGTGGGGAGGGGGGCGGGAAAAAAAACACCGGGCCGGATCATGCGGCGCTGCGGGGGGTCAGACGTTCGAGTTCCGCCGCGCTGAAGCCAGCGGCGCGGCGCGCGCTTTCGTTGAACGGCGGCTTGAGTGTGCCGGCATGCCGCGCAATCAGCTGCGCAAACGTCGTCTCCGCATCGACGCTCGCGCTTGCGCAGCACCACGCGAACCAGCGCGAACCGGCGGCGACGTGCGCGACTTCCTCGCGCAGGATGATCTCGAGGATGTCCGCCGTCGCGTCGTCGCCGACCTGACGCAGGCGCGAAATCATGCTTGGCGTCACATCGAGCCCGCGCGCTTCGAGCACGCGCGGCACCAGGGCCATGCGCTCAAGACAGGAATCGGCCGTCTTTACCGCCATTTCCCACAGGCCGTTGTGCGCATCGAAGTCGCCGTAAGCATGCCCGAATTCAGCCAGACGCACCTGCAGCATGCGGAAGTGTCGCGTCTCGTCGGCCGCCACGCCGATCCAGTCGCGGTAGTAGTCGGTCGGCATGCCGCGGAAGCGGTAGACCGCATCCCAGGCGAGATCGATCGCGTTGAATTCGATATGCGCGACCGCGTGCACGAGTCCGGCACGGCCTTCCGCGCTGCCGAGCCCGCGTTGCGGCAACTGACGCGGTTCGACCAGATGTGGTCGCGGCGGTCGTCCGGGCTGTACAATCGCACGCGGCGGCGCGGGCGATTCGATCGCGAATTCGGTGTTGGCGATCAGCGCGGCAGCCTGCTCGCTGCGCGCAAGTTTCTCATCGACCGTCGTCGCACCGATGCACGCGTCGGCGAGCGCAAAGATGTCGATGCGATCCGGCATCGTGCGCGATCGGTTAGGAGGCGCGGCGCCGCTGCGCCTTGGTCGCGTCGGCGCGTGCGAATTCGAGTTCGCGCAGATAGTCGGTGTCGACGCCGGTGACGTATTCGCCAGAGAAGCATGACGTGTCGAAATGCTTCAGATCTTCGTTACCGTCGGCAACCGCGAGGACCAGATCGTCGAGATCCTGATAGACCAGCCAGTCCGCGCCGATGAACTGCTGCACTTCCTCTTCTGTGCGACCGTGCGCAACGAGCTCCGCCGCTGCCGGCATGTCGATGCCGTAGACGTTGGGATAGCGCACCGGCGGGGCGGCCGAAGCGAAATACACCTGACGCGCACCCGCATCGCGCGCCATCTGCACGATCTGCTTCGAGGGCGTGCCGCGCACGATCGAATCGTCGAACAGCAACACGTTCTTCTTGCGGAATTCGAGATGAATCGGATTAAGCTTGCGCCTGACCGACTTAACCCTCTCACTTTGGCCTGGCATGATAAAGGTGCGGCCGATATAGCGGTTCTTGACGAAGCCTTCGCGCATCGGCACGCCGAGCGCCTGCGCGAGCGAGCTCGCCGCGGTGCGCGAAGTGTCGGGAATCGGAATCACCGCGTCGATGTGATGGTCCGGACGCAGGCGTCGGATCTTCTCGGCCAGTCGCTCGCCCATGCGCAGGCGCGCCTTGTACACCGACACGTCTTCCATCATCGAGTCCGGACGCGCGAGGTAGACGTATTCGAAGATGCACGGTGCGTGCAGATGCACGTCTGCGCACTGACGGCTGAACAGATTGCCATCCTCGGCCAGCAGCACTGCCTCGCCCGGCGCGACATCGCGCAACAGCTTGAAGCCGAGGATATCGAGCGCGACCGACTCGGACGCGACCATGTATTCGCGGCCCTGCTCGGTATCGCGCTCGCCGAGCACGAGCGGACGGATGCCGTGCGGATCGCGGAACGCGACCACACCGTAGCCGAGCACGAGCGCGACCACCGCATAGCCACCACGCGCGCGCTCGTGTACGCCGGCGACCGCCTTGAATATCTGATCCGGCGTCAGCGCGTGGCGTTCCTGCGTCTGCAACTCGTGCGCGAAGATGTTGAGCAGCACTTCCGAATCGGATTCGGTATTGATGTGGCGCCGGTCTTCCTCGTACATCTGTTTGCGCAATTGATCGGTGTTGATCAGATTGCCGTTGTGGCCCAGCGCGATGCCGTAGGGCGAGTTCACGTAGAACGGCTGCGCCTCGGCGGCGGCTTCGGAGCCCGCGGTCGGATAGCGGCAATGGCCGATGCCCATGCGGCCGCGCAGCTTGAGCATGTCTTCACGCTGGAACACGTCGCTGACCAGACCGCCAGCCTTGTGCAGGCGCAGCTTGTCGTTCTCGACCGTGGCGATGCCGGCCGCATCCTGGCCGCGGTGTTGCAGCACGGTCAGCCCGTCGTACAGGGCCCCAGCCACTTCGGATTTGCCGACGATGCCAATGATTCCGCACATGCTGCTGCTCTCAAAAACTCGAATACGGACGCGCGGATGAACCTGATCGACCGAGGCGGCTATTTTCTCAGATTCGGCCTCGTCCGTGTTAAATATCAGCGGCGAATTCAGGCGCCCTGCTTGCGATCCTTCGGTGTGGGCGGCGTTGCCGGCGGCACCAGCAAGCCACGCAGATCGAGGTATTTCGTGACTTCGTTCGGCATATGCGACGATGCCCACTGCGCGCCCTGCTGGAAGCTCGGCAGCAATTGCGACTGATGCCACCACGGATCGCGCGGGAACGGCGTGAAGCCGAGCAGCAGCACCACAAGCGTCACGAGCGCGAGCCCGCGCGCGAGGCCGAACACCATGCCGAGCAGGCGGTCGGTGCCGGACAGGCCGCTGCCGCGGATCAGCTTGCGCATCACGAAACTCAGGATCGCGCCGGCGATCAGTACCGCAATGAAACACAGCGCATAGCCGATCAGCAGGCGCGCAGAAGGCACGTCGACCCGGGTGAATTGCGCCGCGACCTGCGGCCCGAACGTCCACGCCACCCACACCGCAACGACCCAGCACGCGAGCGCGAGCACCTCGCCGACCAATCCGCGCCAAAGGCCCATCAGTACCGACAGGGCCAGCGTCGCGAGAATGCAGTAGTCGGCCCAGTTCATGCCGATCCAGTCGCTGCGCGCCGGATCAGCTGCCGCGGTTCAAGCTGACGCTGCGCGCCGCTCAACTCCGGCGCGACAGGCTCACTCCAACTGCTACATGCCGCCGACATCCGCAACACTAATCTCACGGCTGTGCCGTCACCATGCCGTTGACCTGGAATTTCTGCTTGAGGCTCGCGACCGCTGCGTCTGCGCCGGCGCGGTCGGCATACGGACCCGCACGCACCTTCCACCAGGTCGTGTCGCCGACCGCACCCTTCTCGACGAAGCTCGCGACGCCGCCATTGCGCAGGCGATCGCGCAGCTTGTTCGCTTCGTCCTCGGACTTGAACGCGCCGACCTGCACAGCGAAGCCACTCGCGCGATTTGCGACCGCAGCGGGCGCCGGCGCTGCCGCCGGCGAGGCGTCAGTCGCTGACACCGCTTTGTCGCCGATGTTGACGACATTGCTCGGCAGCTTGTCGTCGGCCTGCTTGATCTTCAGGCGCACACTCTCGGCCGCGGCGCGGTCCGCATACGGCCCGACCCGCACGCGCTGCGCAGGCTTGCCCTGGTATTCGGTCGCTTCGGCGAACGCGGGGTAGCCGAGCTTCTTGATCTTGTCGACCAGGGCCTTCGCATGCGCATCGTCGGAATAGACGCCAAGGCCGACGAGAAAATGACCTTCCGCCTGCGCTGCGGGTGCGGGCGGCGGCGCTGGCGCCGGTTTTGCCTCCGCCGGCGGCGGCGCGGCAGCGGGCTTGGTTTCGACCGCAGCCGGTTTGGTTTCCGGCTTGGCTTCGGACGACGACGCGGCAGGCTTGGCAGCGTCGTTCGACGCTGGCACTGCAGCTGTCACCGTCGTCACCTTGTCTGCGGGGGCGACTTCGACTTTCGGCGCCGGAGTGGCCTTGCCCGAGGCATCGATCGCGAGATTGCGCGTCTCGAAATTGCGTTCCGGCGCGGGCGGGATGTTCAACCCTATCGTCGTGTTCTCCTGCTTCGGCGGCGTCGACGAGAAGAACATCGGCACGAAGATGACCGCGAGCGCGATCAGCACGGCGGCGCCGACGAGACGGTGCTTCAATGCAGAATCCATAACTGGCCTCGTTTGATAGCGCGCCGATTATAACCGGCGCGGCGAGCAGCGCATCGTGCGCACCGTCAGCGCCTGTTGCGCACGATTCAGGAATAACCGTTGCGCTGCGCCCAGCGCATGGCCGCGGCGGCGACAAAGAACGAGCCGAACGCGAGGATGCGATCATCCGCGCGCGCGCATGCTGCCGCCGCGTCGAGCGCCGCGAACATGTCGACGTGCGTCGCGACCGCCGTCTCAACCACTTCCTCACGCACGCGCGCGAGGAGATCGGTTGCGGACAATCCACGCGCGGTTTCGGCATCGAGTCCGCCGGCAAACCACTGCGCGACATGCGGCGCAAGCGGCGCGACGATGCCGGCCACATCCTTGTCGTTGAGCGCGCCGAACACGGCGAGATTGCGTCCATGTGGCGGGTGCGCCGCAAGCCAATGCGCGAGCACCTGCGCGGCCTGCGGATTGTGTGCGACGTCGACGATGAGTTCGGCCGCGCCGGTCCTTGTCAGATGCTGCAACCGCGCCGCGATGCGCGCGTTGCGCACGCCCGCAGCCAGCACGCCGGCGTCGAAACCAAGCCGCTCGCGCAAAGTATACAAAGCCGCAATCGCCGCGGCGGCATTGGCGCGCTGCATCGGCGCGGCAAGCTGCGGATCCGGCAGTTCTAACGCGACATCGCCGCTGCGCCAAGTCCAGCCATGGCGATGCGCTTCGATGCGATAGTGCCGGTCCGCGACGCACGCCAGTGCGTCGATGGCCCGCGCCGATTCGAACAAACCCAGCGGAGCTGCCGGGTCGCCGATAATCGCGGGACGGCCGGCGCGGAAGATGCCCGCTTTCTCACGCGCGATCGTGTCGCGGTCGTGACCTAGCCAGTCCTGATGGTCGAGATCGATCGTGGTGACGATGGCCGCATCGGCATCGATAATATTGACCGCGTCGAGCCGCCCGCCCAGTCCGACTTCGAGCACCGCGACATCGATTTCACGCTGCGCAAAAATCCACAATGCGGCCAGCGTGCCGAATTCGAAATAGGTCAGCGGAACAGGCAGTGCGACGTCCGCCAGCCGTGCGGCTTCGATGCGCTCGAACGCGTCGACTAACGACGCATCGTCGATATCCGTGCCATCGATGCGCACGCGCTCGTTGTAGCGCAACAGGTGCGGCGAGGTGTAGCTGCCGACACTATGGCCCGCCGCTCGCAGCATCGCTTCGAGAAACGCGACCGTCGAACCTTTGCCATTGGTGCCGCCGACCGTGATCACCGTTCGTGCGATCCGCGGTGCGCCCATGCGCCGCCACACTTCGCCGACGCGCGCGAGGCCAAGGTCGACGCCGAGCGCGTGCACGCGCTGCTGGTAGGCGAACCATTCGTCGAGGGTGCGCGCGGGAGTACTCATGCGGCGCGCATGGTGACGGCGACGCGGGCGATTCGCAACTCCCCAAGGCTCCGCGCAGGCGCATGGCGCAGCGGACATTGCAAAATCGTCGCGGCTCTGGCGTGATGGCGGCATGTCCGCCCGCCTCGCCGAGCATCTCGATGTCGCGCTCGTCTCCCTGCGCGAGGGCGCGCTCGTCATGGCATTCAGCGGCGGCATGGATTCGACCGTGCTGCTGCATGCGCTCGCGGCGTCGCCCCGCGCGCGCACGCGAGGGCTGCGCGCGATCCATGTCGATCACGCCCTGCACGCCGACAGCGCGCGCTGGGCCGCGCAGTGCAAGGCGTTTGCGGCGCAACTCGACATTCCGATCGAGATCGTACGCGTCACGGTCGGTCGCAGCGGCAAGGGTCTCGAAGACGCCGCGCGCACGGCACGGATGGCCGCGTTCGAGCAAGCGCTCAAGCCGGGCGAGGTCATCGCACTCGCACAGCATCGCGACGATCAGGCTGAAACCGTGCTGTTGAAACTGCTGCGCGGCGCCGGTCCCGAAGGCCTCGGCGGCATGCGTACGTTGCGCGAACTCGGCGCGGGCTGGTTGTGGCGCCCGCTGCTCGACATAAACCGCAGGGACCTGCACGAGTACGCGCAGGCGCACAGCCTGCACTGGATCGACGATCCAAGCAACATGCAGACCCAGCTGCGCCGCAATTTCCTGCGTCACGAAATCCTGCCGCGTCTCGCTCAGCGCTGGCCGGATGCCGATGCCGCCATCGCGCATGCGGCGAACGCGTCGCGCGCCGCCGCCGAATTCATCGAGGCCGAGGCGCGCAAGGCGCTCGCACGCCTGCAGGGCCTCGATCCTGCAACATTAGACTGGCGCGGCTGGCTCGACCTGCCGGATGCGCTGCGCGACCCGGTGTTGCGCCTGTGGTTGCGCGAACTCGGACTGGACGAACCGGCACAGCCACACGTGCGCGAGCTCGAGCGGCAATTGAGCGAGGCGCAGGAGGATCGCACGCCCTGCATCGCGTTCGCCCGAACCGAGCTGCGCCGCTATCGCGAACTGATCTATGCGACGCGTCCAAGCGCTCCGCCACCGACCGATTGGCAGACGGATTGGGATGGAACGACTGCGCTGAACCTGCCCGATGGCAGCACGCTGGCACTGCAACCGCCGCGGCGAATCGACCCGCCGCTGCGCGTCGCACATCGCAATGGCGGCGAGCGGATCAAGCCGGCCGGTGCCACGCACACGCGCGAACTGCGCCTGCTGTTGCAGGAAGCCGGCGTACCGCCATGGCAGCGTGCGCACCTTCCTTTGGTCTGGCTCGGCGATGTACTGCTCGCGGTCGGCGACCTGTTTCTGAGCGACGCAGGCGCCGCATGGTGTGATCGACTCGACGCCCGACTGGTCTGGACACCGCATGAGCATTGAATTTGCGGCACACTTCGGTTAGCTTGCGCGCATGACGCAAAGCGCAGCAC
>CAZDWH010000164.1:0-6983 GCA_964509025.1 uncultured Rhodanobacteraceae bacterium | reverse complement strand
GAATTCGCCGAGCGCGGCACGCCCTTCATCTTCGATCCGGGCCAGGCGATGCCGCTGTTCAACGGCACCGAGTTCCGCGAATTCATCGAACAGGCGCAGTACGTCATCGTCAACGACTACGAATCGCAGCTGCTGCAGACGCGCACCGGCTGGACCGCGTCGGAGATCGCCGCGCGCGTGAAGGCCTACATCGTCACGCAGGGCCCGCGTGGTTCGCAGATCTTTGCGGGCAAGGAACTGATCGAGATCCCCGCCGCGCGCGAGCGTCAGATCGTCGATCCGACCGGCTGCGGCGACGCCTATCGCGCGGGACTGATCTACGGCCTCGTGCGCGACATGGATTGGGCGACCACGGGTCGCATCGCTTCGCTCATGGGCACGCTCAAGATCGAACACCACGGCACGCAGAACCAGAAGTTCACTTACGCCGAGTTCGCCGACGAGTTCAAGCAGCAGTTCGGCTACGCGCTGTAATTCCTACGCGACGACGCAAGCAGACTAGCGCGCCGCGGAGCAAGTCCGCGGCGACTCAGGTGCGATTCGATCAGGTGCGAATGGAGAAAGGCGTGAACTGCGTGTCGCGATCGTAGTAGTCCTCATTCTCGGCGCGCTTGAGCGCGGCGACGACCTTGTAGGTGAGCGGCGTGGCGAGGATCTCCCACAGCACCTTCATCACATAGTTCGAGAACATCACGGTCAACACGAGCTGGGTGTCCCACACCCCGAGAAACGCGCTCGGATAGAACACGAGGCAGTCGACGCCTTCGCCAAGGATGGTCGAGCCGACGATGCGCGACCACAGTGCATTGCCGTTGGTCCAGATTTTCATTTTTGCCAAAGTATACGAATTCACGAATTCGCCGAAGAAGAACGCGGTGATCGAGGCGAATACGATGCGCGGCGTCTGGCCGAAGATCGACTCGTATGCCGCTTGGTCGTGCCAGATCGCGGCGGGCGGCAGCTTGACCACGACCGTGGCCATGATCGAGGCGAAGATCAGCGCGGTCAGGCCCGACCAGATCACGCGGCGCGCGCGCGCGTAGCCGTAGACCTCGGTGAGGATGTCGCCGAACACATAGGAAATCGGGAAGAACAGCACGCCCGCGCCGAAGGTGACGTCGCCGAGCAGCGGCAGATGCACCGTCGCGGCCTTGGCCGGACCGATCAGGTTCGAGCACAGCAGCACGCAGACGAATGCACCGAGGATGAAGTCGTAGTATTTGTAGTTGCGCGATGCGTGCGCGGCGGTGGCGGACATCGATCTTCCCCGGATGATGAGGCCGCTAGCATGCCGATTGCGCGCGGATTGCGCTAGGGATAGTCCGAAAAATTGTCCGTTCGCCCTGAGCCTGTCGAAGCTGCGACTGAAGGCCATTCGCAACGTTTCGAGCCATGCTTCGACAAGCGCAATACGAACGAAACTTCCTCGAGACACTCAGTGTGCGACGAACAAAGGCCGATCCGAGTGTTGAAATAGATGCCGCGTCGCGCCACCGAGTACGAGTTCGGCGATGCGCGAGTGCCCCCATGCGCCCATGACGATCAAGTCGGCGGCAAATTCATGCGCCGCCGCGAGGATGCCCGCGCCGTAGTCGCTCTTCGCCGCGAACTGGCGAAATTCCGCGGTGGCGCCATGACGCGCGAAATACGCGGCGAGATCGAGCTGTGGCAGATGCCGTGCCCCGACGAGGCCTTGTTGCTCGGCGCCGTCAAGCACGAGAACTTGTTGCGCGAGGCGCAGCAGCGGCAGCGCGCCGTGGATCGCTCGCGCGGCTTCGCGGCTGTGGTTCCACGCGACGACGATGCGCCCGCCGATGCCGACGGTCTTCGCCGCGGGCGGCACCACCACTACCGGCACGCCCGCGCCGAATACTGTGCGCGACACCGTGCCCCAGCCGATCGGGGCATCCGCGTGCAGTTGCGGACGCTCCGCCACGATCAGGTCGCACCAGCGCGCCGCGTGGCAGATCGCCTCGACCGGCTCGCCCTGCGCCACCAGCCATTCGCCGGACACGCCATTCGCACCGAGCCGCTGTTCCCATGCGCCGCGCTGCGCCTGCGCCTCGCCATACAGCTGATCGGCCTCCTGCACCTGGAACACGACCGTCTCCAGCGTCGAATACGCCATCGAGCCGAAGGGAGCGACATACAGGCCGTTGACATGCGCGCCGAGCCGCTGCGCCAGCGCGAAGGCGACCGAGGTCGCGTGGGATTCGCCGTCGAGACGGCGTACGTGTACGAGAATGTCGAAGCTGGCCACAGCGCACCTCCGTACTCGTTTCTGGAATGGCTCGGCGAAGTTCACCCGAACTTTCAGATTCGCCGATCAATTCGGAATCGTCGCTAGCTTACGCCTCGCGTGCAGATCCGCACAGGCAGCACGAAATCGCGCCTGAACAGGAATCCGCGCCATTTACGATTTCTTCATGCGGCGGGGCTACCATGATTCCCGGTTCATCAACAAAGGAGTGGTTTATGCGCCTGCGTACTTTCGCACCCATGGCAATTCTCGCTATCGCAGTGGCTGGCGGCTGGTCCGGCAACGCTGCCGCGGCGGGCAAGATCGACTGCAAGCTCAAGTTCAATCTGCGCGGCTGGTCCGCACTGTACAAGCACGCCGAAGGCCAGGGCGTGGTGAGCTGCGACAATGGCCGTATCTTCAACGTGAACATTGTCGCGGTCGGCGGCGGCCTCACGGTCGGCAAATATCACGTGGACAACGGTACCGGCAAATTCAGCGAAGTCAGCAACACCAGCGAGCTCTGGGGCGACTACGCCCAGGGCGAGGCCAATGCCGGCGTGGTCAAGTCCGGCACCGCGCAGGTGCTGACCAAGGGCACCGCCACGCTGGCGCTCGCGGGCGCGGGCGAAGGCGTCGATATCGGCATCTCGTTCGGCAAGTTTACGCTTACGCCTGCCCACTGATCGGGCGAGTAAACAGCGCCGAACGCGCGACTAACTTCGCACAAGCCTTAACAAACGCCGGCTTTGCGCCGGCGTTTGTTTTTTGGCGATGTCCAATCATGCCGCCGCAACGGACTTGCTGCGCTGCGTCAGAGCCGCTAACGTCGCGCGATGTCCAGCGAAACGGCAGCGCGCTACACCCCTCGCGAAGAACTCGCCAACTGCGTGACGCATGCCTGCGGCGTGGTACTCAGCCTGTTCGGCGCGATCGCCTTGTTTTTTGCGGCGCGCACGAGCTCCGCCCCGCACGCGCTCACCTCGTGCGCGATCTATGCCTTGACCCTGGTGCTGCTCTACGTCGCGTCGACGCTGTACCACAGCCGCGCCTGGCCGGACGCGAAGGCCCTGCTACAGACGCTCGACCATATCGCGATCTTCCTGCTGATCGCCGGCACCTATACACCGTTCGTGCTGATCACGCTGCGCGGCGCCTGGGGCTGGAGCCTGTTCGGCGTCACCTGGACGCTGGCCATGCTCGGCGTGATCTTCGAGCTTACTTCGCTGCGGCGTTTTCGCCGCGTGCAGATCGTGTTGTATATCGCGATGGGCTGGGTCGGCCTCGTTGCGATCGGTCCGCTGGTTGCCGCGCTGCCTACCGCGGGATTGTGGCTGTTGTTCGGTGGTGGCGCGGTATATACGTTCGGTGTCGTGTTCTATCGTATGCGCCGCTTGCGCTATCACCATGCGTTGTGGCATTTGTTCGTGCTCGGCGGCAGCGTGCTGCAGTACTTCGCGATCCTGCGTTATGTGTTGCCGGGCGCAGCGCGATGAGCGCGGCGCTGGTCACCCATCGCGGCGGCTGCCATTGCGGCGCGGTGCGCTTCGAAGTCGAGGCGCCGGCGCGCATCGCCGCGCTCGACTGCAATTGTTCGATCTGCCGCATGACCGGGTTTCTGCACCTGATCGTGCCGGCAGCACGCTTTCGCTTGCTCGATGGCGCGCACGCGCTGACCGAATACACGTTCAACACCCGCGCGGCCAAGCATCGCTTCTGCCGTATCTGCGGCGTCAAATCGTTCTACGTGCCGCGTTCGCATCCCGACGGAGTCGACGTCAACGTGCGCTGCCTCGATCGCGCAACGATCGAGACGATCGAAATCACGCCGTTCGACGACAACGATCGGGAAGCAGCTACCGCCGCGATCAAGCATCTGTCAGATGTTATTTGAGAAGTGCGGCCCAAGGATGGCCGCTCGTGACTCTGCTGATCAGAGACGATCAGAAAAGAAAACTCAGCGCGAAAATCCCGAGCATGGTGAAGCACAGCGCGATCTTCGCGAGCGTGCCGAACAGCAGTCCCAGCCAGGTGCCGATGCCGACATGTGCGGCGCGGCGCGCATCGCTGCCGCTCGACAATTCACCGGCGACCGCGCCGACGAAAGGCCCGAGCACGATGCCCGGTATGCCGAAAAACAGACCAACGAGCGTTCCGAGGCTCGCCCCCCACAGCGCGCGTGCACTCGCGCCGACGCGGCGCGCGCCCGCGAGACTTGCGATGAAATCGATCGCCAGCGCGACGAGGCTCAACACGCCGAGAATGACGAGGGTGACGACACCCACGTGCACAAAATCATCCGCCCAGGCCACAAGCAGCATGCCCGCAAAAACCAGCGGCACGCCCGGCAGCACGGGCAGGATCGTGCCGGCGATGCCGACGAGGATCAGCGCCGCTGCGGCAACGAAATAAAGCGCGTGCCATCCTTGCATGCGAGAAGCGCCTAGCCGGCCGGCCTCGGTGCTGCCGGCTGCTGCGTCGCCTCGCCCGCCTGCATGTCTTCCTTGTCGATCGCGAAAGCATCGCGATACTCGGGCTTGAGCTGGGTGTAGAACACCCTGGCCGGCACCGCGATCTGCTGCGGCCCGTCGGCATAGGGCGCGACCTGATAAGCCGGAAACATCAGAGTCAGCCCGATCGCCTTGCCGTCGACGCCATCGACGAGGAAGCTCTCGAAGTTCTCCGCGTCTGGCTCCGTGCCCTTTTCGATCCACTCATGTGCGGCCTTGATCTGCGCGCCACGCGCCTTCGCATCGGCGACCTGTTGCGTGAGGCGTGCATCGAAGTCGGCCTCGAGCCGGCGCCGCGCTTCGGCGCTCAGCGCCTTGAACGCGGCATCCTTGTCGCCGAACAGATCGCCGAGCGCGACCAGTTTTCCGCTCGGCACATGCTCGGTGAAGGTCGCTAGCAGCGGCTTCGGGTGCGCACCGCCGAAGTCGCTGTCGCCGCTGCCCACGGCGCTGGTGAAATCGCGGGTCTGCGTACGTACGCTGAAATCGAGATTCAACATCGGATGTGCCGCAGCGTCTGCGCGTGGCGGCGCGTCGGCGACGATCTGCTTGAGGTCGGCCATAGCCTCGTCGGTGTAGCGATGCATCGCCTGGAGCAGCGGCGCAAGCTCGGGCGCGAGCTCCGGATACTGCACCTCGGCCTTGATCGCCTCACCCTTGCTCGTCTCATCGGCCTTGGCTTCACTCTTGGCATCGGCTACGGGCAGGGATACGGCGGGCGGCGCAGGCGAAGTACAGCCGGACATGGCCAGAGCGGCCATAAGCAGAAATAGCGCGCCCCTGCGCGCGCGGCGGATCGATAACATGCGAGTCGAAGGCGTAGAGAGGCGAAACGAGGCAAGTATAAGCGCTCGCATGTAAAAACTATACAAAGGCAAGGCGCGCGCGCCTTGGTCCGCTACTGTGGATTAGTCCAGGCGCTTGCGCGTGCGCAGCACCGCGATCGTCAACGTGACGACACAAAACAGCCCCAGCGCCGCGACTTCGGCCCACATCTCCGCCAGATGCGCGCCGCGCAGCATGATGCCGCGGATCAGGCGCATGAAATGCGTCATCGGAAAGATTTCCGCGAGCCATTGCGCCGGCCACGGCATGCCCGCGAACGGAAACATGAAACCCGACAGCAGGATCTGGGGCAGGAAGGTGAAGAAACCCATCTGCATCGCCTGGAACTGCGTCTGCGCCAGCGTCGACAGGAAGATGCCGAGCGACAGCGAGGCGACGATGAAAGTCAGCGCCGCGCCGTAGACGTCGAGCAGGTGCCCGCGTATCGGCACATGAAAGATCGCCACGCCGAGCAGCAGCACGACCGTGACCTGGATCAGGCCGATACCGATGAACGGCAGCACTTTGCCGATCGTGAGTTCGAGCGGCGACACCGGCGTGGCGATGAGGAATTCAAGATTGCCGCGCTCGCGCTCGCGCACGATCGCCATCGCGGTAAACAGCACCATCGTCATAGTCAGGATCACGCCGATCAATCCGGGCACGGTATTGATCGGCGCGCGACGCTCGGGATTGTAGAAATTCACGATTTCCACATTCTTCACCGGCGCCGCGGAGCCCGGATTGAGCAGGGACTGCAACGGCAGCAAGGCGAGCTGCGCCGCGGCTTGCTGCATTACCTGCTCGGACCCGTCGACCATGATCTGCAGCGGCGGGCGCGGCAGCGGTTTCGTATCCCCGCTCCTGTTCTGCTCGCCCTGTTCGATCAGCCTGCGCTCGAAATCGGATGGAATCACCAAGGCCGAGCTGATCCGCCCTTGGCGCAACAGATCGCCGGCCTGCTGCGGCGTTTGCAGGTAATAGCGAAAATCCATCACGCCGCTCTGCTCCATCGCGGCGACGACTTCGCGCGCGTGCGCGGTGTGCGCCTGATCGACGACCGCCGCCGGCAGATGACGGATGTCGAGGTTGATCGCGTAACCAAACAGCAGCAGCTGCATCGTCGGAATGCCGACGATCATCGCGAGCGTGAGCCGGTCGCGCCGGGTCTGGCGAAACTCCTTGACCACGATCGACCACAGGCGGCGCAGGTTCATGCTGCTGCGCCTCTGCCGGCATCGTCGCCGAGCGGCTTGCGCGTCGCAGCGACGAACACGTCCTCGAGATTGGCCTCGGTCGCCTCGACGCGCGCTTCGATGCCGGCCTCGCGCAATCGCGCGGAGAGTGCCGGCGCGGGATCGGCGCCGTCGCGCGCGAGGACGCGCAGGTGCGCGCCGATCTGTGCGAGC
>CAZDWH010000163.1:0-7017 GCA_964509025.1 uncultured Rhodanobacteraceae bacterium | reverse complement strand
GCACGCCCGCGGCAAACCTCGCCGACGACACGCTCGACGCGGTCAAGCACGCACGCCTCGAACGCCTGCAGGCGACGATCAACGCCAACGCGAAACAGATCAACGAGGCGATGGTCGGCACCGTGCAGAGCGTGCTCGTCGAAAAACCGAGCAAGAAAAATCCGCGCGAGATGACCGGCCGCACCGAGAACATGCGTTACGTGAACTTCCCCGGCGACGCGCGCCTGATCGGTCAATTCGTCGACGTGACGATCACCGAGGCGCTGACCAATTCGTTGCGTGGGCGGATTGCAACAAAAGCAGCGGCTTGAAAACGATCCAGCGCCTTTTTTGCAGTTTGGCCGTCGGTCTACTTCTGGCCGCTCGTGTATTCGCTGCGCCGCAAACACCGGCTGAAGCCGAGATGAGCATCGGTGGCGTCAGGCTCTTCGACGCGAAGTCGCGAGTGCTTCAGGTTTTTGGCAAATCGACACGCTCCAACGAACTAGCTGAGTCGGAGAAACACGTTTTTGACTCCAAGCTAACGTACGACGACGCTCACGCATTTTTTATGGAAGACAAGCTCCAGTGGCTGGAGTCGTCACGCCGCAGCAAATGCACGCCACATAAGATTTGTCCTGGCATGACGCGCGTAGAGGTCCGACGCATCCTAATGGGCATCGCAAAATTTTACGAAAGCAGCCCCGACAACTGGAATCTCACCAGCAGCGGGAATGACTGCTTCTTGGATTTTGTTTTTGAAAGCGATCACCTGCGGACGCTCCGTTTAGCGTGTTTGCCTTGACGACCTTTCGTTTTTCGCACCCCGTCTTGCAATAGACGCGCTTTGGTGTAGTCTCGACTGCTCGACAACGAAACGGCGGGATCGCCCGTTTCCCATCCCGCGATGGCGCGGGACCGATCAACCGCGGATCAGTTACTCCAAGGTCGCCAGCGGCGCGGATTCTCCGGGAATTCGGCGCGCGCCTGCCCACAGGGCAGCATATGACCGACACGCAAGCCGACGCCTCGCTCGCTACGGATCTGAATCTCGATCCGTACTGGATGCCGTTCACGCATAACCGCTACTTCAAGCGTACGCGGCCGCTCGACCGCATCATCACCGGCGCCGAGGGCGCGTACTACACGACGGCCGAAGGCAAGAAGGTGTTCGATTGCCTCTCGGGACTGTGGTGTTCCTCGCTCGGACACAAGCCCGCGAAAATCGTCGAAGCGGTAAAAAAACAGCTCGATACGGCCGACTATGTGCCGGCATTTCAGATGGCGTCGCCGCAGGCCTTTCGTCTCGCCGAACGCATCGCCAAAGTCGCGCCGGGCGATCTCAATCGCGTGTTCTTCACCTGCTCGGGTTCGGAAGCGGTCGACACTTCGATCAAGATGGCGATCGCCTATCACCGCCTGCGCGGCGAAGCCTCGCGCACGCGCGTGATCGGGCGCGAGAAGGGCTATCACGGCGTCGGCATGGGCGGCATCGCGGCCGGCGGCATGGTCGCGAACCGCAAGATGTTTGCGCCGCTGATGATGCCTGGCGTCGATCATCTGCCGCATACGCAGAATTTGAAGGAGATGGCATTCTCGAAAGGTCAGCCGACCTGGGGTGCACATCTCGCCGACGAACTCGAGCGCATCGTCGCGCTGCACGATGCGTCGACCATCGCCGCGGTGATCGTCGAACCGATGCAGGGTTCCGCGGGCGTGATCGTGCCGCCGGTCGGTTATCTCAATCGCCTGCGCGAGATCTGCGACAAGCACGGCATACTTTTGATCTTCGACGAAGTGATCTGCGGCTTCGGCCGCATGGGCGCATGGTTCGGCGCGCAGGCCTTCGGCGTGACACCCGACCTCATCACCTTCGCCAAGTGCGTCAACAACGGCACCGTGCCGATGGGCGGCGTGATCGCGAAGCAGTCGATCTACGACACCTTCATGCAGGGGCCGGAGCATCTGGTCGAGTTCTTCCACGGCTACACCTACTCCGCGCATCCGCTCGCAGTCGCGGCGGCGAATGCGACGCTCGACATCCTGCACGCTGAGAATATTCCGCAGCGCATGGGTGAGCAGGCGAAGATCATCGAGGCCGCAGTGCACTCGCTCAAGGGCGAAGCCAACGTGATCGATATCCGCAATATCGGTTTTTCCGCGGCCGTCGAAATGGCGCCGATTGCCGGTCAACCAGGTATTCGCGCATTGCGCGTGTTCGAGCATGCCTTGAAGCACGGCATGCTGTTCCGCTTCACCGGCGACATCATCGCGATGGCGCCGCCGGTGATCGCGACGCAAGCCGAAGTCGAACGCATGATCGAAGTGTTGCGCGGCGGCATCAAGGCCGCGGCCTGAGCGCAGGAATTCGGAGGGAACGAATGAACGCACAACTCAAACCGCAGAGCGCGCAGTCGCTCACCGTCAACGGCCAGCGCCTGTGGGACAGCCTCGCGGAAATGGCGAAGATCGGCGCGACCCCGAAGGGCGGTGTGTGCCGCCTCGCGCTGACCGATCTCGACAAGCAAGGTCGCGACCTGTTCGTGCGCTGGGCGAAAGAAGCCGGCTGCACGATCAGCGTCGACAAGATGGGCAATGTGTTCGCGCGCCGCGCGGGACTTGACGATTCGTTGCCGCCAGTCGTGACTGGCTCGCACGCCGATTCGCAGCCAACCGGCGGGCGCTTCGACGGCATCTACGGCGTGCTCGGCGGGCTCGAAGTGATCCGCTCGCTCAACGATCACAGCATCCAGACACGGCGTGCGGTCGAGACCGTGATCTGGACCAACGAGGAAGGTTCGCGCTTCGCGCCCGCGATGGTCGCCTCGGGCGTGTTTGCCGGCGTGTTCACATTGGAATACGGCCTGTCTCGCGCCGATGTGGATGGCAAGACGATGGGCGAGGAACTCGCGCGTATCGGCTACGCGGGCGATCGGCCGATGGGCAAGCCGATTCATGCCGCGTTTGAGCTGCACATCGAACAGGGCCCGATCCTCGAAACCGAAGATGTCACAATTGGCGTCGTCACGCATGCACAGGGCCAGCGCTGGTACGAAGTCGTGCTGACCGGACAAGAATCACACGCGGGCCCGACGCCGATGCCACGCCGCCGCGACGCGCTGCTCGGCGCTGCGAAGGTGATCCAGCTCGTCAACGAGATCGGCCACGCGCACGCGCCGTTCGCCTGCGCGACGGTCGGCATGATTCAGAACCATCCGAACTCGCGCAACGTGATTCCGGGGCGCGTGTTCTTCACCGTCGATTTCCGTCATCCCGACGACACCGTGCTGGCTGAGATGGACAAGGAACTGCGCGCGGGTGTCGCGCGCATCGCGACCGAGACGAAAGTCGATGTGACTTCGCTCGAACAGATCTTCTATTACAAGCCGGTCGCATTCGATGCGGACTGCGTCGCCTCGGTGCGCGCGGGCGCACAGAAGTTCGGCTATACACACCGCGATATCGTTTCGGGTGCGGGTCACGACGCGTGCTATCTCGCTCAGGTCGCGCCGACCTCGATGGTGTTCGTGCCCTGCGTCGGTGGTATCAGCCACAATGAAATCGAAGACGCGACACCGGAGTGGATCGAAGCCGGTGCGAACGTGTTGCTGCATGCGATGTTGGAACGCGCGCAGAGCTAGGCGCTGGTCATTCCGGCATGGATTGCCGGAATCCAGACCCAGGGATGGCGGACAACAACCGACTTTCCGGGACTGGCATCCATGCAGTCTGGGTCCCGGCATTCCCTGCCGGGATGACGGTGTGAAAATTTGATGTGGTGTTGGGGGATTGAATGGCACGAAAAGAATTTGCGGACATCGCAGCGGGACGACTGGTTGCTGCAGCGCTCGCGGAAAACTACGCCGATATCGCACCGCCGCTCGACCGGCAGACCGCGTTGATCGCGGCGCAACGCTGCCACTTCTGCTTCGATGCGCCATGCATCAAGGCCTGTCCGACCGGCATCGATATTCCGATGTTCATTCGCGGCATCGCGACCGACAACCTGCGCGGCGCGGCGATGGAAATTCTCGACGCGAATATCCTCGGCGGCATGTGCGCACGCGTGTGCCCGACCGAGATCCTGTGCGAAGGCGACTGCGTGCGCAATCATCCGAACGAGAAGGCGCCTGTCGCGATCAGCGCGCTGCAGCGCTATGCGACGGATTGGGTGTTCGACACGCATACGCCGCTGTTCACGCGCGCGGCGGATACCGGCAAGAAAATCGCGGTCGTCGGCGCAGGTCCGGCCGGCCTCGCCTGCGCGCATGCGCTTGCGCGCGCGGGGCATCGCGTGACGATCTTCGATGCGCTGCCGAAAGCCGGCGGCCTCAACGAATACGGCATCGCGCGCTACAAGGTGCTCGACTTCGCCGCGCGCGAAATCGAATGGCTGCTGTCGATCGGCGGCATCGAAGTGCGCAACGGACAGAAGCTCGGTGCGAATCTGAAGCTCGCGGATCTGCGCCACGACTACGACGCGGTATTTCTCGGCATCGGCCTCACCGGCGTTAATGCACTCGGCATCGAGGGCGAAAATTTCGCTGGCGTGCGTAATGCAGTCGATTTCATCGCCGAGCTGCGCCAGGGCGAGTTGGCGAAAATTCCAGTCGGCCGACGCGTCGTTGTTATTGGCGGCGGAAATACGGCGATCGACGCTGCCGTGCAGAGCAGAAAGCTCGGCGCCGAATCGGTGACGCTCGTTTATCGCCGCGGTACCGAATCGATGAGCGCGACGCATGTCGAGCAGGAATTCGCCAAGCAGGAGGGCGTCAACGTGATCAACTGGGCTGCGCCCAAGCGAATCATCGCGAAGGATGGCGCGGTCACTGCGATCGAGTTCGAATACACGCAGCTCGACGACGAGGGCAATCTGCTCGGCAGTGGTGACGTGCTGCGGCTCGATGCCGATGTCGTGCTCAAGGCGATCGGTCAGGTGCTCGTGCCGGCCAGCGACGGCGCCGAGGTGCTGCAGCTGAGCAAGGGCCGCATAGTCGTCAACGCCGACTATGCCACCCCGCTCGCCAAGGTCTACGCCGGCGGCGACTGCGTCGGCGGCAAGGTCGACCTCACCGTGCAGGCGGTCGAGGATGGCAAGCGCGCCGCGCGCAGTATCGACGCCGCGCTGCGCCGCGCATAACGAATCCGGGATTACGATCATGGCAAACCTTTTCACCAACTTCGTCGGCATCAAATCGCCGAATCCCTTCTGGCTCGCCTCCGCGCCACCGACCGACAAGGCCTACAACGTCAACCGCGCGTTCGAAGCCGGCTGGGGCGGCGTCGTGTGGAAGACGCTCGGGCTCGACCCGCCCGTGGTCAATGTCAGTTCGCGCTACGGCGCGGTGCAGTGGAATGGCCAGCGCATCGCCGGGCTCAACAATATCGAGCTGATCACCGACCGACCGCTCAAGACCAACCTCGACGAGATCCGCGAGATCAAGCGCCGCTGGCCCGATCGCGCGATGGTCGTGTCGCTGATGGTGCCCTGCGACGAGGCCTCGTGGAAAAACATCCTGCCGCAGGTCGAGGACACCGGCGCTGACGCAGTGGAACTCAACTTCGGCTGCCCGCACGGCATGAGCGAACGCGGCATGGGTGCGGCCGTGGGCCAGGTGCCCGAATACGTCGAGATGGTTGCACGCTGGGTCAAGCAGCACTCGAAGTTGCCGTGCATCGTCAAACTGACGCCGAACATCACCGACATCCGTCACACCGCGCGCGCAGCGTTCCGCGGCGGCACCGATGCGGTTTCGCTGATCAACACGATCAATTCGATCACGCAAGTCGATCTCGACCTGATGGCGCCGATGCCTACCGTCGACGGCAAGGGCACGCATGGCGGTTACTGCGGCCCGGCGGTGAAGCCCATTGCGCTCAATATGGTCGCCGAGATCGCGCGTGACACGGAAACGCCGAACCTGCCGATCTCGGGTATCGGCGGCATCGGCACCTGGCGCGATGCGGCCGAGTTCATCGCGCTCGGCGCGGGCAGCGTGCAGGTCTGCACCGCGGCGATGCACTACGGTTTCCGCATCGTCGAGGACATGATCACGGGCCTGTCGAACTGGATGGATTCGAAGGGCTATCGGAGCATCGAAGATTTCCGCGGCAAGGCGGTGCCTAACGTCACCGACTGGAAATTCCTCAATCTCAACTACGACATCAAGGCGCGCATCGATCAGGACAAATGCATCCAATGCGGCCTCTGCCACGTCGTTTGCGAAGACACTTCGCATCAAGCGATCACCAAGGAAAAGAACGGTCAGCGCATGTTCGAAGTTGTCGATAAGGAATGCGTCGGCTGCAACCTGTGCATGCACGTCTGCCCGGTCGAGAACTGCATTACGATGGAGCGCGTCGACAAGGGCAGCTACGCCAACTGGACGACACACAAGAACAACCCCATGGCGACTACATGAATGGCTCGTCATTACTCGCCGCATCCACGGCTCGCACTACGGGCCATTCGCTGCGCGAATGTTCGCTTCGGCATCCTGCCTTCGCAGTCCGGCGAACGCCGGAATCCAGTTTCGCTTTTCACCAGGAATCAAGATCAAAATGGATTCGGGCGTTCGCCGGAATGACGGAGCGAGAGAATGACGATCGATGAGCAACTAAGCCGAGGCGCGCTGTACAACGAAGACCTCGCGCCCACTTCACCCGCGCAGCGCACCTGGCTGTGGTACCACTACGCCGCGCTGTGGGTCTGCATGGTGATGTGCATTCCGTCGTACACGCTCGCGGCGGGACTGATCGATCAAGGCATGTCGCCATGGCAGGCGGTGTTCACCGTGTTGCTCGGCAATCTGATCGTGCTGGCGCCGATGTTGCTGATCGGCCATGCCGGTGCGAAGTACGGCATTCCCTATGCGGTGCTCGTGCGCTCCTCGTTCGGCACGCAGGGTGCGAAGCTGCCGGCGCTGCTGCGCGCGATTGTGGCTTGCGGCTGGTACGGCATCCCGACCTGGTTCGGCGGGCCTGCAATTTTTTCCTTGCTCCATATTCTCTCGGGCAATTCGCCTGTGGGGTGGTCTT
>CAZDWH010000162.1:0-7073 GCA_964509025.1 uncultured Rhodanobacteraceae bacterium | reverse complement strand
GGGTCGACGCCGCACGCGTGGCGATGCGGCTTTTCAACGACTGGCTTGATGGCGACGACGCGCAGCGCACGCGGTTGCTCGCGCAGCTCGCCGCTGACGATGCGATGGTATTCGCACGCGTGCGGGCGCTGATCGCGGCCGATGCGCGCGTCGATGCGGCCTGTTTCATGCGCGGTGCGGCCTTGCTCGAAGTCGAGCCGATGCACGACGCGGAATCCGCGCACGGCGATATCGCCGGCATGCGCATCGGCGCCTGGCGCATCGAGCGCCTACTCGGCCGCGGCGGCATGGGCGAGGTGTGGCTGGCCATGCGCGACGACGGCGCGCATGCGGGCCGCGCGGCGATCAAGGTGTTGCGCAGGCTGCATGGCGACGCGAAGGCGCAGGAGCGTTTTCTGCGCGAAGGACAGATCCTCTCGCGCCTCGAACATCCGCACATCGCGCGCCTGCTCGACGTGGGCGGGCTCGATGACGGCCAGCGTTGTCTCGTGCTCGAATACGTCGACGGCGAGCGCATCGACGAGTGGTGCGACCGCCGGTGCTTGCCGATCGCCGCGCGCCTGGAACTGTTCGTGCAGGTTTGCGCGGCAGTCGCATACGCGCACGCCAACCTCATCGTGCACCGCGACCTGAAGCCGTCGAATATCTTCGTCGACGCGCAGGGTGGCGCCAAGCTGCTCGACTTCGGTGTGGCCAAGCTGCTTGAGGACGAGGATGGCAGCGCGGCGCTGACGCGCACTGCCGGCGTGGCGATCACGCCCGAGTACGCGGCGCCCGAACAGATCGAAAACCGCCCGGTCACGGTCGCGACCGATGTGTACGCGCTCGGCAATGTGCTCTACCTGCTGCTGTCTGGAAGGCGACCCTACGACGAAGCGCTCACGACGCCTGCGCAATGGGTGCGCGCGATCGTCGAAACCGAACCGCGCCGCCTGTCGGCGGGCATCGACATTGCGCAAGAAGAAACGCGGCGTCGCGCGCGGGCGCGGGCGACGACACCGGATCGCTGGCGCAGCACCTTGCGCGGCGATCTGGAAACGATCGTCGCCAAGGCGCTGAAGAAGGATCCGGCGGAGCGCTACGCCTCGGTGCAGGCGTTTGCCGACGACATCCGACGCTACCTCGGCAACGAGCCGATCGTCGCGCGCGGCGACAGCCGGTGGTATCGCCTGCGCAAGTTCGTGCGCCGCCACCGCGTCGGCGTCGGCGCCGGCGCGTTGCTGACGGTTGCGATCGCCGCGGGCGTCGCAGGCGTCGCCTGGCAGGCGCGCGTCGCGACGCGCGAAGCGGAGCACGCCCGGCGCAGCCAGAAGTTCCTCGTCGGCGTGCTCGAGGACCTGAATCCCTACAGTTCCCACCACGCCAACCGGCCGAATACCGCCGACGTGATCGGCAATGCGTTGAAGCGCGTCGATACCGATTTCGCCGACGCGCCGGAGACGCAGATCGAACTGCGCACGACGATCGGCGACGTGCTCTATCGGCTCGACGACATCGCGCGGGCGCGCGATGTTGCAAGGATCAACCTCGCGGCGATGCGCGCGTTTTACGGCGACACCTCGCCGAAACTCGGCATGGCCTGGTCGGCTTATGGTCAATACAGCATGGATGCCGGCGATCTCGACGCCGCGGGCGCGGCCTTCGCCGCCGCCGACGCGGTGTTGCGCGATGCGGGCCCGGACTGGGCGAAACTGCGCGTCAGCCTGATGACGCATTGGGCCAAGCTCGAGAATCTGCGTGGCGATCATGCTGCCGCACAGCGGCATCACGAGGCGGTGCTACGAGAGCACCGCGCGATGCAAGGCGAAAAGAGTCCCGACATCGCGATGGACCTGATGAATCTTGCGAGCGACGACATCTACGCAGAACGCTACGCCCAGGCGGAGAAGCGGGCATGGGAAGCACACGCGATGGTGGTCGAGCTGCTCGGCGCCGAGCACGCGCGACGCATCTACGTCGACAATGTGCTCGGCCTGACGCAAGCCTATGCCGGCCGCACCGTCGAGGCGATCGAAACATTGCGTGGTGCCGATGCGCTCGCGCGCGCGAAGCTGCCGCAGGATTCGGCGATGCACGGCGCGATCCAGACGTCGCTCGGTGCGGCGCGGTTCTACGCTGGCGATTTCGAGGGTGCTATCGAAAGCCTGCGTGAGGCGCGCGGCATCTATCTCAAGAACAATGACCCGGCCAGCGGTCGCGTGCTGCTCTGGCTTGCGCGCGCCGAACTCGCCGCCGGGAAACCCGAAGCCGTGGCGTCCGCGCGCGAGGCACGCGATGCGTTGAAACCGGGATCGACCGGCGCCGACAGCGGATTCGGCGAACTTGCCGCTGTGGTGGACGCGGCTGGACTCGCTCGCAACGGCGAGGCGGAGCAGGGTCTCGCGCAGGCGCGCGTCGCGCGCGAGGACTTGCTCAAGGGGAAAAGTGCCGACAGCCTGCGCCTCGCCGACATCGACCTGCTGATCGCAGATATCGCCGACGCACACGGCGACACGACCGCTGCACGCAGAGCGCGCGAGGAAGCCCTCGCCGTGTTTCGCCGTATCCTCGGCGATGCGCATCCACGTACACGCGCGCTGGTCGCAACGCTCGCCCGGTAGGCGCGCTCCGCGCACTGCGCAAGCTGGTCACACTGTGACCGGGGCGCTCGAAGAATGGAATCGCGTGCTACGACGACAAGCCTGAGCGCAGCGAATACGGCTGGCACGGCAGATGCCAGGGATTCAAGCTCCGCAGGACCACCGATTCGGCGGCGAGTGCGGGGAGATCAGTGCGACACAGGCTTTGTTTTCGCACGCATCACGATGCGGAAATTTTTCGCAGAAATAAAGGCGGCACCGCCTGCGCGATGCCGCCTGCGACGCAGGGCGCGTCGTTGCGGGGCGGGTTCAGCCCTCTTGGTCGCTCATCGTCCGGTGTCGGCTATCGGTTGGCATCGCGAAACGCGCCATCACGGCGATCAGCGTCATCAGCGCGAGGAAGGCCCACGTGTCGAGCGCTGGTGCGGGTGCGGCGGCTGCCGCGATCGGTGCCGCGACGATCGTGATCGAGAAATTCTGCGTCGCATTGGGCAGCGCGCCATTCGTCACAATGACGGAACCACTGAACGTACCGGGCGTGGTCGGCGTGCCGATGATCGTGCCCGCTGCGGTGAGGCCGAGTCCTGGCGGCAATGCGCCGGACAGGGAGAAGGTAATCGGCGTGGAGCCCGTCGTCGTGTAAGTAAAGCTATAGGGCGCGCCGACGGTGCCGTTCGGCGCGGGTCCGTTCGTGATCGCAGGCGGCGTGCCGGCTGTCGGCGCCTCGTAGGCGCCGATATCGCAATGCGCACCGATCGGGCGCGCGATGCCGCGCTGATCGGTCGCGGCGCAGGCCGCGTCGTTGCCGGCGTCGATCGCTGGGCTGCTAGCCAGCAAGGCCATCGTGTTAGTGAAACCGCCGTTGTTGGCGAACGGGCCGAGTTTCGGATCGACTTGCGTAATGCTGGCGTCGCAGGATTTAGAAATCGTGCCGCCGAACTGGATGTTGTTGCCGTCGTCGATGAGTGCCCCGCTTCCACTGAAGTAGCAGTTCTGGTTCGAGATCGTGTTGCTGACGATCGTGTTCCTCAAGTGCAGCGTGCCGTTCTGCGAGACTTCGATCGTGCCCTGTGAGCTGTTGTTGGCCAAGGTGCTGTTGTTGATCGTGCCGCTGGCAGCGCTCGTTATGCTGACCGCGCCGCCAGTGCCGCCATTGCTGGCCTGGTTGTTGTAGAAAGTCGTGTTTACGATGCCGAAAGTGGCCGCGGCCACCGGGTTAAGGAACACGGCGCCTCCAGACGTGCCGAACCCAGTAGCGGAGTTACCGTCGAACGCACTGGCGTCGATCGACAGCGAACTGCCGTAGACCGAGATCGCACCGCCACCGGAGTGCGCCTGGTTGTTGCTCGCGCTCAGGCGCGTCACGCTCAGCGCGCTCGTGCCGCCCGCGAAGATCGCGCCGCCGGTGAGGCTGGCCTGATTGCCGTTCGCAATGACGTCGGTCAGAGTCAGCGTTCCGCCTTGCGTCGCGACCGCGCCGCCGTCGGAGCCCGAGCTGTTGGCGTTCAGCGCCACATTGGTCAGCACGATATTGACCGGGCCGTTGACAAGCATCGCGCCGCCTTGGCCGGCAGACTTGCCATTGAACAAAGTCAGGCCGGCGAGGGTCAGGTTGGCGGTCGCGAAGAAATGACGCACGACAGCGTTGCCATCCAGCGTGATCTGCCCGCCTCCGTTGATGTTCGTGTCGACGGTCAGATTTTTCGTCGAGGTCAGCACGATCGTGGCCGCGCCGCCGCAGTTGAACGTTACGTTGCCGCCGCCCGTCAACGCGGTCATGAGAGCGGCTTCCGTGCAGCTGGCCGCCGTGCCAGTGCCGACCGTCCCGGCTGCCTGTGCGGTGATGGTCGCCCCAGCGAACATCGCCGCCGCGACAAGGCTGCGCACTGCGCGAAGCCGTAGAGATGAAATTTGCATGGTGCCTGTCCTCGATCAGAAGAAAGTCGCGGACGAGGGCGATGAGGAAAAGTCCCATCGTCTCGCTCCTGTCGATCAGGACGCCGTTACATGCCGGAAAGAATCATCGTTAGGGGAACGGTTCGCTTGTTTACGGCGCCGATCCGGCCGGCGCGTGTGACGGCCACGGTGCCGGCAGCGGTGCAGGATCGCGTCAGGGCTTGCGCTGGCGCAGTAAAACCGCCCGCAGCACGAGGGCGTGGTTGCAGGCAGGGTCTTTCGCCGCATAGACCAAGGTAAGCGTTTCGTTCGCGGCGAGCTCGCGCAGGCGCGCGACGCCATTCCGATTGTGCGCGAGTTCGGCGCGGTATCGTTTCGCGAATTCCGCAAAACGCGCGGGCACATGACCGAACCAGATGCGCAGCGTCGGACTCGGTGCGATGTCCTTGTCCCACTCGTCGAGTTTTGACTTGACCTTGGCTACGCCGCGCGGCCACAAACGGTCGACGAGAACGCGATAGCCGTCGTCGGCTGCCGGCGCATCGTAGGCTCGCTTGATACGGATGGTGTGATGCAACGTGACCATGGTTCACGGCACGCGATGCAGCAGCACTTCGAGCACGAAGCGGCTGCCGAAAAACGCCAGCAATAGCAGGATCATGCCCGCAAGCGTGAGCTGTACGGCGCGGCGGCCGCGCCAGCCGTAACGCCAGCGTCCGAACAGCAGCGCGCCGAACACGAACCAGGCCGCGATCGACAGGATCGTCTTGTGCGCGAGGTGCTGGTCGAACAGGTTGGTGACGAACAGGATGCCGGAGACGAGGGTCAGCGTCAGCAGCACGAAGCCGGCACCGATCAGGCGGAACATCAGCGATTCGGTCAGCGTCAGTGGCGGCAGCGCGCGCACGATGCCGTCGAAGCGCCGCGCGCGCAGCGCGCGTTCCTGCAGCGCGAGCAGGATCGCGAGCACTGCGGCGAGCGCGAGCACGCTATACGCAAGCAGGGCGAAGATCACATGCAGCTTGATCTGCCATTCGAGCGGTAGCGGCTGTGTCGCCGGCGCGAACAGCACATCGATGCCGAGCAAGAACGCCGCGAGCGGAAACACGATCACGCCGAGCGTCGCGATTGGGCGCGACAAATTCACGAACAGGCACAGTGCCGCGATGCAGGCGCCGACCAGCGATAGCGCGGCGAAGAAGTGCAGATCCACGCCGCCGCGATGCGCGCCGATCAGCACGATGAAATGCGCGACGACCGCGAGCGCGGCGAGTCCGAGTCCGAGCGCGCGCGGCTGTGCCTGTCGATGCAGCAGCGGCAACGCGAAAATGCCCGCTGCGGCGAGATAGAGTGCGGTTGAGATTAGCGTCAGGACGAGCGCGTGCATGCGGCAAGTGTCGCATACCCGCGCGCGCCGGCGCGATGTTTTGCGCTACTTCGAGCGCAAAGTCATACCTGCCGTCGCAGCCAGGTCGGGGCAGCGCCCGCCGCGCAATCCACCGAGATACTGCGTCACGAGCGAGGCAACGCGTGTCTTGTAGCGATCGCCGAAATCGAGTCCGCCGAAATTCATGTGCGTCGCGCCGTCGAACACCGCAAGCCAGCGGCAGGCGCCGCGGCCGAGACCGTCGAAAGCCTGCGCGCGCCAGGTCCAATCGCCGTCGAGTCCTTTGTCCTTGGTGCCGGTGATCAGCAGCATCGGCGCCTTGATCGGTTGCCACGCGTCATTCGGAAACACGATGCCCGGCCCTTCGGGCGACAGTGCGACATAGGCGTCGAATGCGCCATGAGGACTCAAGCCGAGCTTGTTGCGCGCGCCGGCTTCGAGCACCACCGTGATCGCGCCCATCGAATGCCCCGCGAGTACCTTGTACGGCGCATGGCATTGCGCTTCCGACCACTTCAGCGCGGCATCGATATCCATAAAGCGCGCCTTGTATGCATCCGCGTCGGTGACCAGCGCGGCTATGCCGTTGTGAAAGCCTTCAGCGCGCATGTCCTTGCGCAATACCGGCATGCCGCTTTCGCGATGGCCGAGCGCGATCGCACGCCAGCCGTCACGCGCGAGCGTTTTGCCGAGATAGCGCAGGCCGCGCTCTTCGCTGCCGCCAGCGCCGTGCGAAAGCAGCACGAGTGGTGCGCAGCCCTTGGTCGTCGCCGGTTCGTAGACAATCATTGGCGACTTAGCGCCGTCGGCGCGTGGCACTTCGACATGCTGCTGTGCCTGCGTCGTCCCAGCAAGGAACAGCAGCAATGGGATTGCGTATTTCTTCATGGCCGTTCCAAGCGCGAATGGGAGATCACGGTAACGACAGTGGCAGTTCGATGCGCGCTTCAAAGCCGCCGCCGTCGCGATTGCCGAATTGCACGCTGCCGCCATGCAGGCGCACGACACGCGCGACGATCGACAGACCGAGCCCCGTGCCGCTGTTGCCGCCGCGCGCGACGTCGCCGCGGAAGAATGGCTGGCCGAGACGCTCGAGCAGTTCCGGCGCAACACCGGCGGCGCGAACGCCGACGCGGATCGCCAGCCCCGCACCCTCCCGTTCCAACCGCAACCGCGAACGCCCCCCAGGCCAAACCCCGCGGACCCAAGTC
>CAZDWH010000161.1:0-7089 GCA_964509025.1 uncultured Rhodanobacteraceae bacterium | reverse complement strand
TTTCCGCGCCGTGTTCGATGCGGATCTGGCGGATCGCCTCGAGGAACGGCTGCGACTCGATATCGCCGACCGTGCCACCGATCTCGACCAGCGCGACGTCGAAACCGCGCGTCGCTTCAAAAATGCTGTGCTTGATCTCATCGGTGATATGCGGGATCACCTGCACGGTCGCGCCGAGATAGTCGCCGCGGCGTTCCTTGCGGATCACCGACTCGTAAATCTTGCCGGTCGTGATCGAATTCTTGCCGGTCAGGCGCGTGCGCACGAAGCGCTCGTAGTGACCCAGATCGAGGTCAGTTTCGGCGCCGTCGTCGGTGACGTAAACCTCGCCGTGCTGAAACGGGCTCATCGTGCCCGGATCGACGTTGATGTAGGGGTCGAGCTTCATCATCGTCACGCGCAGCCCGCGCGCTTCGAGGATGGCCGCAAGCGAGGCCGATGCGATGCCCTTGCCAAGGGAGGAGACCACGCCGCCGGTGACGAAAATCAGGGGAGTCATGACGCAGCAATAATCCAATGCTGGTAAAACGATAGTTTACTTGCTCTTGTGCGCTGCGGCGAGAGAACCGCCCGGGGCGGGATGTAATCCCTTGATCCGGCACGATTCGTGACTCCGTTCAGCATTGGCATCCCATGCTTGTGAATGTAAATAAACGTAAGTAATCTTGGCTCCGTGGAACCAGTATTTTTAGCTGTTCCAGCGGGCCGCAGAGCCGGCTGTGGTGCAAGGGGGAAAACTTGAACATGTCTGCGCGCGGGAACCGGCAACGGGTCCTGCTGGTCGCCGGTACCCGTCCGGAATGCTTGAAACTCGCGAGCCTCGTGCGCGCGCTGCGCGCGCGCGAGGACGTGGACGCGCTCGTGATGAACAGCGGCCAGCATGTCGAGATGGTCGCGCGCAGCTTCGCCCAGCTCGGGCTCGCGCCCGACATCGCCGCGCCGCAATGTCGCGCGCATTCGCTGTCCGCCACGCTGAGCACGCTGCGCGCGGGCATCCGCGACGCAGCTCGCGCGACACAGGCGACCCAGCTCGTTGCCCAAGGCGACACTTCGACGGCCTATGCCACCGCGCTCGCCGCGCGCGATCTTGCCCTGCCGCTCGCGCATGTCGAGGCCGGCCTGCGCACCGATCACCCCTTGCGTCCGTTCCCCGAAGAATATTTCCGCCGCGCGATCGGCAAGCTGGCGCAGCTGCACTTCGCGCCGACCGTGCTGGCGGAGAACAATCTGCTCGCCGAAGGCGTCGATGCGGCGTCGATTCATCGCGTCGGCAATACCGCGATCGACGTGCTGCGCGAAACAGTCGAAAATTCCGACGCGACCGCATTGCCGGCGTTGCCGCCGACACGACGCCTGATCGCGTTGACCCTGCATCGGCGCGAAAACTATGGCCGTGGCCTCGACACCGTGTGCAAGGCCGTGCTGCGCCTGCTCGAAGCGGAACCCGATGTCGGCGTCGTTTGCCCGGTGCATCCGAATCCGACCGTCGGCGCACGTATCCGCCGCCATCTTTCGAATCATCCGCGCATCGCGCTGACCGAGCCGCTCGACTATCGTCCGTTCATCGCCCTGCTCGCACGCGCCGCGCTGGCAATAACCGATTCGGGCGGCATCCAGGAAGAGGCGCCGTATCTCGGCACGCCGATCCTGGTCGCGCGCGAGAACACCGAGCGCCCGGAAACGCTGGCGCTGGGTTTCGCCAGCCTTGTTCCCGTGCAGGTGCTCGAAATCGTGATCGCGGCGCGTGCCCTGCTGGCCGCGCGGCGTCCACATGCGATCGCGTTCGACGCGCAAGCGCCCTATGGCGATGGCCATGCCGGCACGCGCATCGCGCGGACGCTCGCCGCATTCCACGCGCAAGACTCTCACAGCACAGCAGGCCGTTCGGTGCCGTTCGCCGCATGAACATGAATACCGCTTTCACTATCGCGACGAACGTCAACAGCGCACACGCGGAAGCCGCACGCGCGACTGCCATTCGCCTGCGCCACTGGCTGCTGCATGGCCCGGCGCAGCTACGCGGCGGCGAGGAGGTCGGCGGCGTGGCGGGCTTGATCGATGCCGCAGGCAAGCCACGCTATGTGTATGCCGAAATCACCGGCTACTACCTGAGCTGGCTCGCCGACGTCGCGAATGGCGCCGACGATGCACTGGTGCGCGAGCGAGCACAGCACGCCGTCGACTGGTCCACGCGCGCCTTCGCGCACACGGGACAGGCGCCGCAAACGCGCATCTATCTCGACGCTGCCGAAGCGGATTGGCGCAACGATGCGGTGTTCTTCTTCGACCTCGCGATGCTGCTGCGCGGCATCGACGCCGCGGACGAAGCCGGCGTCGCCGCGCCGAGCCATGTGCTGCGCGCGACGCTGCACGAGCAGCTGTCGCATTTCGCGCGCGACGGATCGCTGCGCGCGGCGATCCAGTTGCGCGGCACGCACACCCTGCCGACACGCTGGTCGACGCTCGGCGGGCCGTTTCTCGTCAAGGCCAGCTCGCGCGTCGCTTACGGTGAGCGCCACCGTGCGCTGCCGTCCGCACTCGCACTCGCCTGCGAGAACGACAGCGCGCGCTGGGCGCCGCGCGCGGGCAGCATCGATCTCGGCATGCTGCATCCGACGCTGTATTTTGCCGAAGGCCTGCTGCTGTCGCGTCCCGATCGCGCCGATGCGATCGCGCAACTGCTGCAGCGCTGCCTAGCGCTGATGCATGCGGATGGTTCTCTGCCTGAAACGGCGGATGGCAGCACGCGCGTGCGCAACGACATCCTCGCGCAGGCGCTGCGCGTCGGACTCCTTTTGCGCGAAGCGAAAACGCCGGGCGCGCCGACGCAGGCTGCGCTCGATAGTCTCGCCGCGACGCTGCTCGAACGCATCGGTGACGGCGAGTTCCTCACGTTCAATACCGATACCGCCGATCAGGCGAACGTCTGGGCGACGATGTTCGCCGAGCAGGCACTGCGCTGGTACGCGCTCGACGATTCCGTGCCACGCCGGCCCACCGCCGACGCGCTCGTATGACCGACGGGCACGTCGAAAAACCTACTGCGCTCGATAATTTGCGCGCCGGCGGTGCTCGGAATCCTCATGTACTCGACTGTACACTCCGGTTCCTGCGCTCCGGCGACGCGCAAATTTTCCTCGCTCGCTACGGTTTTTCGACGTGCCCGACAGCGCGATGACATCAGGCAGGCGCGTATCGCGCCTGCGGCGCATCGGATTCCAGCTGCGCTTCCTGCCTTTGTACGGCGCGATGCTTGCGGCCGACTGGCTCGCCAAAAAACTGCCGCTGCGCTGGCCGCGCGGCGATCACGCGCGCCGCTTCAAGCCCGGCCTCAGCGTAATCGTGCCCGAGCGCGGTACACCCGATCTGCTCGCGCTGACGCTCGGTGCACTCGCGGCCGCATGCACGCAGGTCGACGAGCCCGTGCAAGTAATCGTCGTCGTCAATGGCGCGAGCGCCGAGGACTATGCGCAACTACGCGCGACGCATCCGCAATTCGAATGGCAATTCCACGGCGCGCCACTCGGCTACAACGGGGCGATCTGCGCGGGACTCGACGCGGTGCGCCACGATTGGGTGTATCTGCTCAACAGCGATATGCGTCTGGACGCACGCGCGCTCGCGGAACTGCTGCCGTACCGGCGCGCGAACCTGTTCGCGATCACCTCGCAGATTTTTTTCGAGGACGCGACGCGGCGGCGCGAAGAAACCGGCTGGTCGGATTTCCATCCGAATACCGAAACGCCGGAAGTCTACGAACGCGAACCCGAGCCCGGCACGCTCGCGCGCGGCAATTTCTATGCGGGCGGCGGCTCGTCGCTGTTCCAGACGCGCCTGCTGCATCGCTACGCGCGCGAGTCGCACGTCTACAACCCGTTCTATTGGGAAGACGCGGACTGGGGCCTGCGCGCCTGGCACGAGGGTCACGAAGTGTTGTTCTGCCCTGCCTCGCAGGCATGGCATCAGCATCGCGGCACGGTCAAGCGCTATTACGCCGAAACCGAAGTCGAGCGCGTGATCCGGCGCAATGCGCAGTGGTTCGACATCCGCCACGCGCGCTCGCAGATCGAACCGATCGAGCAGATCCGCCGCATCGCCGCGCGCGATCCGATGCATTGGCGCGAATTCGCCGGCCTGCGCAATGCATGGATCGCGCTGCGTCTGCGCCTCGCCGCACGCCGTGCCGAATTGCGCGAACTGCCGTACAAGAAAATCATCACGCAGAGCTTCTACGCGCCGCGCACGCCGGATGTGTCGGCACCGCCGAAGCCGCGCGTCCTGCTGCTCTCGCCGTTCGCGCTGTTCCCGCCCGCGCACGGCGGCGCACGGCGCGTGGCCGAACTCGTCACGCGCCTTGCCGATAGCGTCGACTTCATCCTGCTCAGCGACGAGCGCTCGCTGTATTCGATCAAGTCCGAGCCATGGCTGCGGCACGTGCTCGCGACGCATCTGGTCGAAGGGCGCGGCGATCGGCCGACCGACGCGCCGCTGACGCTTGTTCAGCGCATGCAGCGCCACGCATGGACGGAACTGCGTGGTGAATTGGAGCGCCTGATCGCGCTTTACCATCCCGACATCGTGCAGGTCGAATTCATGGAGCTCGCCCTGCTCGCCGAACAGCGCGACGCACGCGCCCGCGCGCGCTGGCTGCTTGCCCTGCATGATGTCTACCTGCGTGGCGATGGCAGCGGCGACGATGCCGAACAACTTGCAGCGATCGCACGCTTCGACGCGGTGGCCGCCTGCTCGCGTGAAGATCTCGAACTGCTTGCGCATCCCGCACGCAGCCTGATCGGCAACGGTTCACCCGACCGCCGCGCCGGTTACATGCCTTCGCCGCAGACGCCGCCGCGATTGCTGTTCATGGGGCCATTCCGCTATGCGCAGAATCGCGAGGGCATCCTCGAATTTCTCGACACGGCGTGGCCGCAGCTCAAGGCGCAAATTCCGGATCTGCGCCTGACGATCCTCGGCGGCGTCGAATCCGCCGCGCTGGTCGCGGAAGATGCGCGCCTGCGCCAGGACGGCGTCGAAACGATTTCCGCCTTCGTCGATCCCGCACCGCACCTGCAAAGCTGTACGATGAGCATCAATCCGCAGCGCGCCATTCGCGGCTCGTCGATCAAGCTGATCGAATCGCTGCTCGCCGGACGCGTCTGCGTCAGCACCGCCGACGGCACGCGTGGATTCGGTGACGAGGGCTTCGATGATCTGATCGTGGCGCCGAGCATCGCCGCAATGGCCGAACCGATTGCCGCGCTGATCGCCGACCCGGCACGTCGCCGCCGCCTCGAACGCGCCGACGACGCCAAGCTCGACCGCTACACCTGGGATGCCATTGCGTCGCAGCAGTTCGCGCTGTATCAACGCCTGATCGCAACGCGCTAAGCTAGGGCAATGATGTCCTGGTCCTACGATTCCATCGCCGAGGTTTATGCGACCGACATGGGTCAAAGCATGCCGTTCGATGACGTTGCCTTCTACCGTTCACTCTGCCTCGCCCAAGGCGGTCGCGCGCTTGAGCTCGGCTGCGGCACCGGGCGCATCCTGATCGAACTGTTGCGCGCCGGCATCGATGCGGTCGGCGCCGACCGTTCGCTGCCGATGCTCGCGCGCCTGCGTCGCGATGCGGCAAAGTACACTTTGTCCCCTGCGGTACTGCAGATGGACATCGCGCAGCCGGCGCTGCACGGATTGTTCGATCTCATCCTGCTGCCGTATTCGCTGATCACCTATCTGCGCTCAGCTGCGACCGCGGTCGGCGCGCTGCGGCGCTACGCATCGATGCTCGCCGGTGGCGGCCGCATCGTACTCGACGCCTTCGTGCCCAAGCCGGTCGAAAGTTTCGCCGACTTCCGTCCGGATTACTGGCGCGAGCACGGCGACGGATTTCTCGCGCGGCACAAGCGCATCAGCGTGCAGGCCGACGGCTGCAATCGCATCGAACGGCGCTATCGCCTGCATGCGGCCGACCGCACGCTGCGCGAGGAGTTTTTCACCGACGAAACGATCCGGCCCTACGCGCCCGAGGCGCTCGCCTCGCTCAGCGCCGCCGCAGGCCTGCATGCCGATCAGTGGGCGTGGGACTACGGCAACACCCGTAACGCAGCAGATGCGAAATTCGCGACCGTCGTGTTGCAGCGCTGATCCCCTTGCCCGGCCATCCCGCCGGGCATGACAGAACTGCATCAACTACTGTGATTACCGATGGCCGTCCTTGCCGTGCCTGATCGAGGTGCCGGTCGAGGCCGCCGCGCCGAGCACCGAGTTGGAACCGGCGTTGCCATGTGCGCCGTTGACAGCGGCGATCGCATGCGCATTCGCGTGCGACGGAGCCTGCGACTTCGAGCGCGCCACTGTGCGCACCTGCGGACCGACCTTCATGCCGCTCGCATGCGCCTGATGCGCGGTCTGCGATACCAGCGCGCCGTGATTGGCCGGGTGTGCCTTCGCCGTCTTGGTCTTCGCGCTCGCCCTGAGACTATGGCGTGGCGTATCGACATCGCTGAATGCGCCGTCGTCCGGCTTGTTCGAGCGCGCAACCTCACGCACCTGCGGACCGACCTTGTCGCCGCTGAGCTTCGCCTCGTGCGCGGTACCCGACACAAGCGCACCGTGGGTGTCGGGATTCGTGATGTGCCCCATCGAGGAATGGTTCATGGATGAACCCACGCCACCCATGCCGTGGCTGCCGCCGAAACCGCCAGCGCCGCCATGCCCGCCCGCAAAAGCCGGCGTCGCTGCCGCTGCACAGATCAATAGTAGGAGGGGAGACTTGCGCATGATGTTTCTCCTGAGGAAAGCGAACACGTAGCTCCCCTCAGCCGCGCAGCCAAACCGTACACCGATTCGCCTGTCTCGTTTCTGAACTCGCGCACAATCCGTACAACTCATCACGCTTTGCAAGTGTGTTATTTTTATGTGAGTTTTTTCGTGCAGAAAATATGAGCAGCAGATACAACGCCGCGGACATCGAAGTCCTCTCCGGCCTGGAACCGGTCAAGCGCCGTCCGGGCATGTACACCGACACCTCGCGCCCGAACCATCTCGCGCAGGAAGTCATCGACAACTCGGTCGACGAAGCAATCA
>CAZDWH010000160.1:0-7097 GCA_964509025.1 uncultured Rhodanobacteraceae bacterium | reverse complement strand
TACTTCCGCGACGCCAAGATCACCGAGATCTACGAAGGCACGAGCGAAATCCAGCGCATGGTCATTGCGCGCAACGAGACCGGGCTGCGCTAAAGCCGGCTGAACTAATCGCGAAGGGGCTGGTCCGAATCCGTCAGAGTGACGGACCGGGCGATCGTCCGTAGAGACGCACGCTCGGATTTACCCTGTGTGCACGTGAAGGAGTACGGATCATGTTCTCGCGAATTGTGTTGTTGTGTCTCTTGTTTGGCGGCTGGCAGATCGCATCTGCCGGCGTGGTCAGGATTGCGGATGGCGATTGCGCAGCGTTGACCAGGGCCGTAACGATCGCGTCCGCCACCAATAGCAACACGACTGTTCTGTTGGCGCGTGGAGGAACTTATTCGGGTTGCGGCATCAATATGTACGCGGGCAACATCGTGATCGATGGGCAAGGCGCGACGATGAATTCTTTCGACGCGTGTGTGGGCGACTACTACCACAGCGTCAACCCCGGCACAGCTCTCGTGCTGAGAAATCTGTCGATAGTGGGTTCTTCAGAGATTGGCGGACAGAACCTCTGCCAGGTTGGCGAACTCCCAGGCCTACCCGAAATACCGGTATATGTCTCAATTCTCAATGCGGGCTCGTTGAGCCTTGAATCGGTCACGTTGAGAAATTTTGCTTCACACCCGAGTACGGCTTATTACAGCGGATACCTTGTTTCATCGGGCGACCTGACGTTGCGCAACGTCTCGGTAATTGGCACGGAGTCAGTGAACGGTGGAACTCTGATAACCGCCGGGGGTGACTTAGAAATATACAATTCCACCTTCGTGGGCAACAGCACTGCCGCGTCGCTTATTTACTTTGGCAAGCAAGGCAGCATGACGGTTTCCAATTCCCTGTTTTCGCACAATGCGCTTTCGATTTGCCCACTACCTCCCCAGCAGTTCACGGCCCGCTTTACCTCGCTCGGTGGCAACGTGACCGACGACAGCAGCTGCGGCTTCTCCGCCGATGGCGGCGACAAAATCCTGCAGGAGACTGGCCTTGGCAGCTTCGGCAATCACGGCGGCCTGATCCCGACGCAGGCAATCGGTGGCGGCAGCCCGGCCCATGGCGCTGGCGTCGCGCAGTATTGCGAAGCACTCGACGCGCGCGGCTACACGCGCTCGCCGCATGGCTGCGACGCGGGCGCGTACGAGTATGGCGGCGGCTCGGGCGCGCTGACCGAAAACGGCATGAACGGCTTCTATTACGATCCGGATGCGAACGGCCACTACGTCTCGATCCAGCGCATTCACGACAACGGCGATGTCGCGATCGTATGGAGTGCGTTCGACGCCAACGGCAATCCGGCCTGGGTCTATGGCGTCGGCCAGCTCACTGGCAAGCGCATCCACGCCAACATGTCGCAGAACATCGGCGGTGTGCTGCAGCCGGGTGGTGCGCCAACGGGATCGTCGGTCCGGCCTTGGGGCACAGTCGACATCGACCTGACCAGCTGCGTGCTTGCGCAGTTCAATTACGCATCGAATCTGGACGGGTTCGGTAGCGGCCAGTTTCCGCTGACGCGACTGGCCTTCGTGTCCGACTTCGGCTGCGCCGAGTAGCGCTGGCGCCATGGATGGCGCTTGTTTCATCCAGTAACCAGGTTCCGGTCTGTCGCATTAGCGCGCGCTTGTTGTCGAGGCCGATGGTCCAGTTCGCGTGGAACGTGAATGGCGACAGTGCGCCTTGCAGCGGCGCGGCAGCAGCCTCGCCCGCGAGCAATGTCTTGTAGCCGAGGCCATTGAGGAACCGGCTTTCGGGCAACGGATAGGTTTTCGCTAGCCAAGAAGGGAAATGGCCTGGGCGCGGGTGTGCGATGGTTTATGCGCCTGTTGACACCTCGGCGCGCCGGAGGAGAATAAACCTGCAGAGTCTCCCGAACGCCCCGGCCGCCGCGCTGCGAGGGAACGCGTTCGACATGGTCTGTAACAGATCCTCTGTTGCAGACCACCACCGGCATGGCCATCGCGTTCGAGCGATGGTTTCATCATGTCACGCCGAGGAGGACACCATGAGACATCTGGTCTACGCCTTCGATTCCGCGCCCGACGCGCGCCGCGCGGTCGATATGCTGCTGCACGATGGTATCCGCGAGGATCGTCTCGCGGTGGTCGCGCGCCCGGATATTCCGCTCGAGGAGTTCGATGATATGCGCGAGGTCGCCGGGGACTTCACGCCAGCGGTCGGTCGCGGCATCGCTGCGGGCGCCGCTGCGGGTCTCGTTGTCGGAATCGCCGCGACGACGATCCCGGCGTTCGGTATCGGTATCGCTGCTGCGCCGCTGCTGTGGTCGACGCTCGGCGGCGGACTGATCGGTGCGTGGACCTCGGCGATGATCGGCTCGTCGGTACCCGATCGCATCCAGCGCACGTTCGAGGACGAGATCGTACGCGGAACGATCCTGTTGCGCATCGATGCCAGGCGCGACGATGTGCAGCACATTTCGGAGATGCTCGGCGAAGCGTTTCCGGAGCATTTGATGTTTCAGAGCGATCTGTCGGCGCTGCATCCGAAGTCGGTGCATTAGTTTTTGCGCACGTCTCGACCAGATCGTGGCTCGCAAATTTTCTGCCAATGAAAGGAGATGGTCATGGGCTTGCCAACACCCGCTGCGTGGATCTTCGCGAGCGCCTCGCTCGTAGTCGGCGCGATCGCAATGGCAGACCCGCTGGAGCCGACGCGGCTGAACTCCAGCGAATTGAAATGGGTGGTCATGCCCAATGGCGTTTCCAGGGCCTATCTATCGGGCGATGACAAAAAGGCCGGCGTCTACGCGTATCTGGCGCGAATCCCGGCGAACTTCAAGCTTCAGCCTCATTGGCATCCAGACGAACGCGTGGTGACGGTGATCTCTGGCACGATGCAGGTCGGCTACGGTACGCAGTTCGACGAAGCCGGCATGAAAGCGGTCGCGACTGGCGGGTTCTGGACCGAGCCGGCCAAGCAGCCGCATTTCACTTGGGCGAAGGGCGGCGAGGCCGTCATCTATGTCGTTGGCACGGGCCCTTCGGGAATTACCCAGGTCTCCTCGGCAACGGAGAAGAAATAGGCAGCTGCTCCAACCTCCGGCAGGGCAGGCACCACGGTTGCGTGGTGCGGCCCGTTTTTGTCGACGTTATTTGGACAAATCGATCGAATACACCGCCGACCCGTCGCCCTTGTCCTTGACGAGGCTGACGTTGTCGAGCCCCGCCGCGCGCGCCAGTTCGAGCCTGCCTGCGGCGGAGGTGAACACGACCGGGCCGGCAGTTTTGACCTTGACGAAGCGCCAGTTGCGATCGGCGCCGTTGCGCGCGCGCGTGAGCTCGCCCTGCGCCTTGACGTATGCGATCAGCACGTCGCGATTCGCCTCGGTTGCTGACAGCACGACATTGCTGCCGTCGAGTCCGGGGAAGCGCCCGCCGCCGCTCGCGCGATAGTTGTTGGTGACGACGACAAATTCCTGCGCCGCATCGATCGCCTTGCCGTGGTGGCGCAGATCGGCGATACGTTCGCCGGCCGGCTTGGTCACGTCGATTGCGTAGGTGAGGTCGCCCTGCAGCACGTCGAAGTTGTAGGTCGGGAAACGGCGGTTGATCAGGTCCTGTTCCTCATGCTTCGCCGGGTCGACACGGTTGAACCATTCGGCGGATTTTTCGAGCCACGCTTTCACGCCGGCACCGGTGAGCTTCACCGCCGTCAGCGTGTTCGGATACAGGTATAGATCGGCAGCGTTGTTGATCGCGAGCAGGCCCGGCGCAATGTCGGTGTAGTCCTTCGGCCCGCCGAAGCCGGCCTTGAGCGGCGACATCGATGAGAGCACGGGCAACCCGGCGTACTGCGGCAGATTCGACTTTATATACTTTTCCACATAGTCGCGCTGCGCCATGTTGACGAGCTGCAGCGCCGAGGTTTCGCCCGCGGCGACGAAATAGGTGTTGATCGCATAGTCGCTGCGGCCGATCGGCGTCTTGACATAGGCGATCGTGCCGGCATCCTCGTCGTGTACGAGGTGCGCCATGTCCTCATCGACCGCGACGAAGCTTCCATCGGGATTCTTGATCTGGCGCACTTCGGCGTGCGTCGCCTCGCGCTCAACCTGCCAGTGTCCGTCGCGATACGCGAGTGCGACATCGATCACACCGAGACTCTTGCCGTAGTAGTTGCCCATCACCGCCGGCACGCCGCGGATAAAGCCGCGCTGGTTGTCGACTTCCTTGACGTGCGCGTAGCTCGATTTCGGATCGTTCGGATTCGGAAATACGTTGTGCGAATGGCCGAGCAGCAGCGCGTCGATGCCTGGCACTCCCGCGAGATGCCAGCCCGCGTTCTCCGTTTTTTGCGCGGAATAGGGCGAAGCGTCGATGCCGCCGTGCACGAGCGCGATCACGATATCGGCGCCCGCCGCGCGCACTTCAGGCACGTATTTCTGCGCGGCTTCGACGGGGCCGAGCACCGTCACCTTGCCTTCGAGCGTGCGCTTGTCCCAGTCGAGAATCCAGGTCGGCGTCAGTCCGATGATGCCGATACGAATGATCGACTCGCGCGCGCTGCCGTCCGGCGCATGCGTCTTGATCCGGCGTTCGAGGATGCGCCACGGCGCGTACAATGGCTTGCCGTCCTTCGCGCCGAATACGTTCGACAGCACGAACGGGAATTTCGGTCCCTTGCACTGCTTGCGCGCGACGCCGTCGAGATTGAACGGCGTGCCGGTGACCTGGCTCAGGAACTCCGGCCCGTAGTTGAATTCGTGATTGCCGATCGTGCCGGCGTCGTAGCCGAGCGCATCCATCGCCTTGTACACGGCGAGTTCCTGGTCGCAGGGCACGCGCTGGATCAGTGCTTGATAGTCCGCGAGCACGGTGCCCTGGATCGTGTCGCCGGCATCGAACAGCAACGTGTTCTCGAATTCCTTGCGCGCGGCGTGAATCAGGCTCGATGTGCGCACGAGGCCGATGCCCGGATCCTCCGCAAGCTTGTAGTAGTCGTAGCTCAGGATATTCGTGTGGATGTCGGTGGTCTCGAGCACGCCGATATGTGCGGTCGAACCATTTGCGGGCGACGCGGTGCGTTTGGCGGACTCGCTCGCACAGGCGGCGAGGGCGAGGGTGGCGGTGCACGCGGCGAGAAGCAGGAAGTTGCGGGACATGGATATCGGGTTCGATCGGGAAACACCGAGTGTAGCGCCCGCGCATGTCAAAATGCCGCCATCGCGATCGACGAGCCATGTAAATGAATGTGATTGCCAAGCCCAGCTTGTTGCCGAGGTTCGACTGGCGCGCGCAATTGCGCGAAAACTGGCCCGATGCCGTGCGCCTGTTCGCTGGTGCGTTGTTGGCTTATCTGCTCGCGCATCTGCTCGGCCTGCGCGAAGTGCATTGGGCCGTGCTGACCGCGTTGATCACCGCGCGCGGTCACGCAGGTGGCACCGCACGCGCTGGACTCGAGCGCCTGATCGCGACGGTCGCAGGCGCCGTGCTCGCGGTGCTGGTTGCCTATGTGCGGCATAGCTTCGAGGTCGACAGCGGAATTCTGCTGTTTGCCGCGTTGGCGCCGCTATGCCTCTTGGTCGCAGTGAAGCCGGCGTATCGTGGTGCGCCTGTGGCGGCGCTGATCGTGCTGTCGGCGCATCCTGCGATCGGGTCGGGTCCGCTGGCGACGGCCATACTTCGCACGATCGAAATCGCAATCGGTGCGCTGGCTTGCATGCTCGTCGCGGCGTTTGTTTTCCCCTCACGCGCGCGCGCGCGGGCACGCGCGCATGCGGCGGCGGCGTTGCGCTTGCTCGCGCACGGTCTGCGCGGAATGTTCGTGTCCGATGATGCGGAAGGCGCGCGTTTCGAAGCGTTGCGCGAACCGATCAGGCACGAGTTGCGCGAGTTGACGATCCTTGCGCAGACGTCTGGCTGGCGCAAATACGCCGATCCGGAAATCACGCGCCTGTTGCGCCTGATCTATGCGCTCAATGGCGATGTCAGCTATCTCGCGCGTGCGATCGCGCGCAAGCCGCTTGTGCCGGTGGTTGTCGCGCTGCAGGCGCCTGCACATGTGATAGGCGAATCGCTCGCAACGACCTGCGAGCAATCCGCGGTGTCGCTGGTCGAGTCATCGGATACGAATATTGACGTGCTCGACGCCGCGCTGGCGCAATTTGCCGAAATCGCGCGAGCCGATAAGGAAGTTTCGCCGCCTTCGCGCGAAGCGCTGATCTTTCTGTTGCGCACGGTAGTGCTCGATCTGCGCCGACTTTCCGAACCAGCGAACTTGTCGGGACAAGCAGCATCAATAGAGGCGCGGCCCTAGAGCCATCTGTTAATCTTGCACCCCGTTTTTCCCAGATTTTCGCTAGCAATGACCGTCCGCACCCGTTTCGCCCCCAGTCCCACCGGCTATCTGCACATCGGCGGCGCGCGCACCGCGCTGTACTGCTGGCTCGAGGCGCGCCATCGCGGCGGCGATTTCATCCTGCGCATCGAGGATACCGATCGCGAGCGCTCGACCGACGCGGCGGTGCAGGCGATTCTCGACGGCATGCGCTGGCTCGGGCTCGACGCAAACGAGGGGCCGTTCTATCAGACCTTGCGCATGGAGCGTTATCGCCAGGTCGCGGAAGATTTGATCAAGGCCGGCAAGGCCTATTACGCCTACGAGACCAAGGAGGAACTCGAGGCGATGCGCGCGCAGGCGATGGAGGCGGGGCAGAAGCCGCGCTACAACGGGTTCTATCGCGACAAGAACGAATCGTTGCGCGACGATCCAAATCGCGTGATCCGCTTCAAGAATCCCTACGGCGGCAGCGTCGTGTTCGACGACAAGGTCAAGGGCCGCATCGAGTGGAGCAATGACGAGCTTGACGACCTCGTGATCTTCCGCAGCGACGGCTTTCCGACCTATAACTTTGCCGTCGTCGTCGACGATATCGACATGCGCATCACCGACGTGATCCGCGGCGACGATCACGTCAACAACACGCCGCGCCAGATCAATATCTACCACGCGCTCGGCGCGGCGGTGCCGACCTTTGCGCATCTGCCGATGATCCTCGGCGCGGACGGGGTGAAGCTGTCCAAGCGCCACGGCGCGGT
>CAZDWH010000159.1:0-7364 GCA_964509025.1 uncultured Rhodanobacteraceae bacterium | reverse complement strand
CGCCGCCCTTGCGCTGCAGCTTCTTCCAGATCGAATAGATGTGCTTGGGCCGGCCCGCGATCTCGGCGGCAATGCCCGCTTCGCTCAACGCGCCGCGCAACAGACGCATGGTCGAATCGATGAAATGCTCGCGATCGCCGCGGCGCTCGTCGACGAGTCGCGCGACGCGACGATAGACCTCGGGCTGCAGGTAGCGGAACGCGAGATCTTCCAGCTCCCACTTTAGCTGCCAGATGCCGAGGCGATTCGCCAATGGCGCGTGGATATCGGCGACGAGTTGCGCGAGCGCGTGGCGCTGTTCCTGCGGCAGCTTGTCCGCCGCGCGCAGGCGCGCGAGCGCGCGTGCGAGCAGGATGAACACCACGCGCAGGTCGCGGATGATCGCGAGCAGCAGACGCCGCAGCCCCTCCGCGTTGCCGCCGCCGCTGCGCGCAGCGTACAGCTCGCCGACGCGCTCGGCGGCTTGCTGGCCATCGATGAGATCGCGCATCGGCTGCGCGAGTCTGGCGAATTGCGCCGGCGCGAACGCGACGCCGCATCGCTGCAGCGTATGCAGGATGTAGGCGGCACGCGTTTCGCTGTCCAGATCGAGGTTTTCGAGCAGGGCGAGTGTCGCGAGCAATTCGGATTCGATCGCCGCGAACGCCGCCGGCGCGCCGGCGTCGATGCTGGCCGCGGCCGCAAAATCGGCACTCGCGCCGGCGTCGTGCGCGGCGCGATCGAGCCATACGGCCAGGGTGTCGGTTTTACGGGCGGGCTGGGCGGACATGAGCGGCGTTTCCTGCCGCTATTCTACGCCGCCCGGTCGCAACGGCAGCGTCCGGCGTCCGCTCGGGGAGCGATGCGCTTATGCCGATCCGTCACGTCGTCCGCTACAATCGGACACGTTCACTCCCTGCCAGCAAGTCGAGGTTCTCATGCGCAACGCCGTTGTTCGCCTCATCCTTTCCACTCTGCTGCTCGCGCTCGCCGCCGCGGCGACGGCCGCCGAGGCACCTACGCTGGAAGAACGCATGTCGAAGGGTGAGTTCCACGCGGCCGGACTCGACAAGCTCAGCGCGCCCGAACTGAAGGTGCTGAACGACTGGCTCGCCGCGCATCAGGCGACGACCGTCGTCACCAAGGTCGTCACGCCGACGGGCAAGCCGGTGTTCGACACCGACAGCCATCCCGAAATCATCGAGACGCGCATCGACGGCACTTTCGCTGGCTGGTACGGCAAGACGCGCTTCCGCCTGGAAAACGGCCAGGAATGGACGCAGACCGAGTCGGGCCAGTTCTCCAACGGCCGCTACGATCATCCCAAGGTGCGCATCAAGCCGATGCTGCTCGGTAGCTGGCTGCTGTCGATTCCGGCCTGCGGTTGCAGTGTGCGAGTGGAACGCACCAAGTGATGGCAACGCAGCGCCCGGTGTCGTGACTTGCGTCAAGCCGGCGCGCAGTTCTTGCGCTAGATTCCAGCCATGCAAAACATCGAGTCGATCCCGCCCCAACTGACGCAGTGGATCATGGCGAGCGCACAGGCGGGACAGCCGCCCGAAGCGCTGTTGCGCGAGATGGTCGCCAAGGGCTGGCCGGAGCACGTGGCCACGGCGGCGATGCAATCCGTGCTGGCGAGCACCTCGCTGCCGCCGGAACTGCCGGTCCCCAATCTCGGACTCGATCAATCGCCGGCGCAACTTTCCACGGGCGATCGCGTCGTGCGCGTACTATCGCGCATGCGCAATCCCAATATCGTCTCGCTCGGCAGCATCCTGAGCGACACTGAATGCGAAGAATTGATCCGGCTCGCGCGGCCGCGGCTCACGCCGTCGACGACGGTCGACGATGCCACAGGCGGCAAGATGATTCACCACGGCCGTACCAGCGAAGGCATGTATTTCGGGCGCGGCGAAAATCCGTTGGTCACGCGCATCGAACGGCGCATCGCCAAACTGACGAACTGGCCGATGGAAAATGGCGAAGGCCTGCAAGTGCTGCACTACCGCCCCGGCAACCAATACGAGCCGCACTACGATTACTTCATTCCCGAGGCGCCCGGCACGCCGGTGATCCTGCAGAAGGGCGGCCAACGCGTCGCCAGCCTAATCATGTACCTCAACACGCCGCAGCAGGGTGGTGGCACGGTCTTTCCCGATGTCGAGTTCGAGGTGACGCCACAACGCGGCAACGCGGTGTACTTCAGCTACGCCCGCGCACACCCGTCCAGCGGCACGCTGCACGCCGGCGCACCAGTGATCGCCGGCGAAAAATGGATCGCGACCAAGTGGCTGCGCGAGCGCGCTTACGTGTAATGCGCGACGTACAGTAGTCGAAGACAGCTCCACGCGCGTGGTCAACCTCCGCGATATCGCCATCCTCGGCGCCGGCCCCGCCGGGCTCGCCAGCGCATTGCTTCTGGATCGTCTCGGTTATCGCGTCACGCTGTTCGAGCGCTTCGAAGCGCCGCGTCCGCTCGGCTCCGGCCTGATCCTGCAGCCCACCGGTCTTGCGGTACTCGCCGAACTCGGGCTCGATCGCGCGATCTTCGCGCGCGGCGCGCGCATCGAGCGCCTGTTCGGGCGTTCCGTGCCGTCGCAGCGCGTCGCGCTCGACGTGCGCTATGCGTCGACTGGCGCGCCATGGCATGGGCTCGGCGTGCATCGCGCGGCGCTGTTCGAGCTGCTGTTCGACGCGGTGAAGACGACACGCGTGCGCATCGAGTGCGCGATGCCGATCGCGCGCGTGAAGGCGTCGACTGCGAATACGATGATCGTCGATGAACGCGGGCAGCGCATCGGCCCGTTCGATCTCGTCGTCGACGCGCTCGGTGCACGTTCGCCGATCGCCACGGCGACGCCGGGTTTCCATGTGACGCCGCTCGCCTATGGCGCGCTGTGGGCGACCGTGCCCTGGCCGGGCCTGCCCTTCGACGCCGCGGCGTTGGAGCAACGCTATGTGCACGCGCGACGCATGGTCGGTCTGATGCCGATCGGCACGCGCAACGGCATGCCAGAAGGGGCGTTCTTCTGGAGCATCAAGACCGCCGACATCGGCGCATGGCGCGAACGTGGGCTCGCAGCATGGAAGGACGAAGTCTGCGCGGTGTGGCCCGAAGCTGTGTCGATAGTCGCGCAGATCGACGATCCCGCGCAGCTCAGCATCGCAGAGTACCGCCATCACACGCTGCGTCATCCGTATTCGCATCGCCTTGCGCATATCGGCGATGCGGCGCATGCGACGAGTCCGCAGCTCGGCCAGGGCGCGAACATGGCCCTGCTCGATGCGCTGGCCCTCGCGCGCGCACTCGCGGCGCAACCCGATCTGGATGCGGCACTCGCCACCTATGCGCGCCTGCGCCGGCGCCATGTGCGCGTGTTCCAGACTGCGAGCCGGCTGTTCACGCCGGTGTATCAGTCCGACGGACGTCTGCTGCCGGCGTTGCGCGATGCGATCGTCGCGCCGCTCGCGCGTGTGCCGCTCGCGGCGCGTCTGATTGCGCATCTCGTGACCGGCTTGATCGTGCCGCCGCTCGCTGGCGAGCGTTTCGACGGGCATCGCGATTCCGAGTTGCCCGTGGTCGAATCGGAGCACTGATCTCCGCGTGAAAATCAGGACTGCAGCGTCTCGACCAGCTTGTTGAGCCGCTTCGGCGAGACGATTTCGGCGGTCTTCAGCTCCTGGGCGAACAGCGATACGCGCAGCTCCTCGATCAGCCAGCGCAGTTCGTCGAGCGCGCCTGCATCGACCTCGCCGCTTGCCCTGAGCTTCAGGTACGTCGTCCAGTAGCCGCGTACAGTGAGCATACGCGCCTGGTCGCGCGTCGCGTCCTGGCGCAGACGTTCGGCGCGGATGCGCATTGCCGCGAGGTAGCGCGGGTAATGCGCCATCCGGGATTTGGCAACGCTTTGCACGAAGCCCGGATAGACAAGCGCATCGCGTTGTTCGCGCAAGTCGTCGTAATTGGCCTTGGCATAGCCGATCAGCGGCGGTTCGAGTGCGGGCGCGAGCTCGGCATAAGCACTGAGCGTTTCCTCGACCAGCTTGAGCCACTCGACCGCGGTCGCGAACAGGCGGCTGCCGATCTCGGTTTCGACATGAATGAAATCGGCGCGCGTGCGCAGATCGAGCCCGGGCGCCTCGCCCGGGCGGGCAGCGCCTGCGCGCGCGGCGAAGAGTTCGACCAGCGCCGCCTCGACGATGTCCTCGCGCAATTCATCAACGCTTGCAACGCCGGCATAGCGCAACGCGAGACGGCGTTCGATCGGCAACTGCTTGCGCGCCTGCTTGCTGCGCTCACGCAAAGCGCGACGCAAGAGGCGTTTGACGCCTTCGCCATGCGCGGCGCGCGCCTCGTCCGCGCGTTCGAACACGCGCAGCGCGACGCTGTCGCCGAGATCGACCAGTGCCGGAAACGCGACGAGGCCGCCCGCACCGACGATGCGTTCGGGCACGTCCTCGAATTCGACCACGTCCTCGCGCGTCAGCTCGGCGTCGGCACGGCGCGAGAACGCCTCGTTCGCCGCGCCGCCCCAGGCCTCGCGAATCGCGGCGATATCGCGTCCTTCGGCGAGGCTGATGCCGCGCTCGTCGTATACCCGAAAACGCATGCGCAGGTGCACGGGCAATTCGATCTCGTCGAAATCGCGCGCGCCAACTTCGACGCCGGTGAGGCGCTTGAGATAGGCCGCGAGCGCGGCATGCAACGAGTCGTCGCGCAGCGTTTCGCTTTCGGCGAACGCGCGTGCGAAATCCGGTGCCGGCACGAAATTGCGGCGCAGCGCTTTCGGCAGACCGCGGATCAGTTCCGCGACCTTCTCCGGCAGCACGCCCGGCACCAGCCATTCGCAACGCGCCGCGGGCACGGCGTTGACGAAGGCGAGCGGCACATTCAGCGTCACCCCGTCAGCCGCATCGCCCGGCACGAAACGATAATCGAGTTTCAGTTTGTGTCCGGAACAATCGAGCTGCGTCGGAAAATCTCGCGCGCGGATGCCCGGCGCGGTCGTGAGCACATCGTCGAGCGACCAGCGCAGCGCCGCCTGCTCGGCCGCCGCGGCGTTGCGATACCAGGCATCGAACGCGGCGGCCGTGCTGATCTCCTGCGGCAATTTGCCGGCGAAGAATGCGACGAGTTCGTCCTCGTCCTTGACCAGACCGCTGCGGCGCTGCTTGGCTTCGAGCTCCTGCGCCTCGGCGAGCACGCGCACATTCGCGCGCACGCAATCGGCGCGGCAGTCGATATCGCAGCGCGCGAGCGCTTCGCGCAGAAACACGCGATGCGCTTCGGCCGCGTCCTGCGCGCCGAATTGCACCGTGCGCTTTTCGACCAGCGTGAGGCCGAACAGCGTGACCTGCTCGAATGCGAGCACCGCGCCGCGCTTGCGCGACCAGTGCGGATCGCGCCAACTCTTCTTGACCAGGTGCGCGGCCTGCTGCTCGATCCATGCCGGCTCCACCTCGGCGCAGAGCATGGCGTAGACTTTTTGCAGATCGAGGATCTGCCCTGCGAGTAGCCAGCGCGGCGGCTTCTTCGCCAGCGCCGAGCCCGGGAATATCTGGAACTTGCGCTCGCGCGTGCCGCGGTATTGGGACTTCTCGTCCTTGAGGCCGACTTGGGTAGGCCAGCCGCTGAGCAGGCAGCGGTGGATCGATTCGTAGGTCTCGCTAGACGTGGGACGTGAGACGTGAGATGCGGGAGCCGCCTGCTTTGATTGGTTGCGTCGCGCGTTTGAAATTTCCGCGTCACCACCATCATCCAGTTGCAGCAGCAACTGCCGATGCAACTCTCTCCACTCGCGCATCCGCAGATACGACAAGAAACGCGCCGCGCACCAGTCACGCAATTTCGACTGCGTCAGTTCCTCATGCGCCTGCGCATGCGCCTGCCACAGGTTCAGCACCGTGACGAAATCGGACTTCGGATCGACGAACTGTACATGCGCCGCGTCGGCAGCTTGGCGCGCATCGGGTGGACGCTCGCGCGGATCCTGGATCGAGAGGAAGGCGACGAGGATCAGCAGCTCAGATGCGACGCCGAGGCGCTGCGCCTCGATCAGCATGCGCGCCAAAGCGACGTCGATCGGGAGCGCCGCCATTTTCCGCCCGATATCAGTCAGGTGATAGCGGGAACCACCCGCTGGGAGGGCAGCTTTTTCATTCGCCTCAGCGAGGGCTACTGCGCCGAGTTCGCTGAGCCGTCGATAGCCATCACCGATCGCACGCGCATTCGGCGCCTCGACGAACGGGAATTTTTCGACGTCGCCGAGTTTCAGGCTCAGCATGCGCAGGATCACGCCGGCGAGCGACGAACGCAGGATTTCCGGATCGGTGAATTTCGCGCGCGAATTAAAATCTTCTTCGCTGTATAAACGTATACACACTCCCGGTCCGACGCGACCGCAACGGCCCTTGCGCTGCTCCGCCGCGGCCTGCGAGATCGGCTCGATATGCAGGCGCTCGAGTTGATTGCGCGGCGAATAACGCTTGACGCGCGCGCTGCCGGTGTCGATCACGTATTTGATGCGCGGCACGGTCAGCGATGTTTCGGCGACGTTCGTAGCGAGCACGATGCGCCGCTGCGCGCCTGGTTTGAACACGCGATCCTGTTCCGCGGCGGACAGGCGCGCGTACAGCGCGAGCACTTCGGTCGCGCGGTAGTTGCGCCGCGACAGCGCGAGGTGCGCATCGCGGATTTCGCGCTCGCCCGGCAGGAAGATCAGCGCATCGCCACGCGCGTCCTCGCGCGTGATCTCGTCGACCGCCGCGACAAGATCGGAGATGGGGTCAGAGTCGACTTTCCGAAAAGGCGGCGCCGAACGAGCCGCACTGTCCTCGTTGGAAAGTCGACTCTGACCCCGCCAACGCACCTCGACCGGATAACTGCGCCCCTCGACTTCGACGATCGGCGCATTGCCGAAATGCGCGGCGAAGCGCGCGGTGTCGATCGTCGCCGAGGTGATGATGATTTTCAGATCGCGCCGGCGCGCGGCGAGACGTTTGAGATAGCCGAGCAGGAAGTCGATATTGAGGCTGCGCTCGTGCGCCTCGTCGATGATCAACGTGTCGTAGGCGTTGAGCCAGGGATCGGCCTGCGTTTCGGCGAGCAGGATGCCATCGGTCATGAACTTGATCAGTGTGCGCTCACTGACCTGATCGTTGAAACGCACTTGAAAGCCGACCAGATCGCCAAGTTCGGTGCCGAGTTCGCTCGCAACACGCCGCGCCACGCTGCCCGCGGCGACACGGCGCGGCTGAGTGCAGCCGATTAATCCGGCGCGACCGCGGCCGGCCGCAAGGCACAGCTTCGGCAGCTGCGTGCCCCTGCCCGACCCCGTTTCCCAGGCCAGCACGCCGACCCGCCGCTGGCAAACCAGATCCGCCCC
>CAZDWH010000158.1:0-7408 GCA_964509025.1 uncultured Rhodanobacteraceae bacterium | reverse complement strand
AGCGGCGCCGCCGCTGCAGGCGCCACGTTCGACCTGCCCGATTACGATGCGATCAATCAGGGCATCGATTTCACTTTCTCCACCGACGCGACGCACAGCTTCGACGACGAGATCCGCGACATCTTTCTCGAAGAGGTGCAGGAAGAGATCACCGGTCTGCAGACCAACGTGCCGAAGTGGCGCGCCAATACCGAAGACCACGAGACACTAAAGACGATCCGCCGCTCGTTCCATACGCTCAAGGGATCGAGCCGCCTGGTCGGCGCACTCGCGCTCGGCGAGTTCAGCTGGAAGATCGAGAACATGCTCAACCGCGTGCTCGACAAGAGCATCGGTACCGAGACTGCGCAGGGTGTGCTGACGCACGCAGTGGAGGCGCTGCCGGATCTGCTCGAAGCGCTCAAGGGCGGCCCGCGTCCGGCTGTGAATATCGTCGAGATCAAGGACGTCGCCGACCGCGTCGCCGCGGGCGAAGAGGCGTGGATCGACGAATCCAAGCTGCGTCCGCGCAAGGGCGCGACCGAAGCGCCGGCCGAAGCTGCCGCGCAGATACCGGCGATGCCGGTCGAACAGCTGCCGGCGCATCCGGGCTTCGGCGAAGGCATACCACTGCTCGATCCGGTGCTGTTCGACGTGCTGAGCAGCGAGGTGTCGACGCATCTCGCGGTGATCGACGCTTTCGTCGATCAGGCGCGCAAGGCGCCGGTTCCTGTCAGCGAAGCGGTGCTGCGTGCAACGCACACGCTCAACGGCGCGATCTCAATGGTCGAGCTGCCGCAGCTGAGCCACGTGCTGCAACCGCTCGAGGGTTACATCAAGCGCCTGCAGGTGTGGGAGCAGGCGCCAGACGCCGATGGCGTGGCCGCGCTCGCCGACGCTTCGGCTACGGTCAAGGCGACGATCGCCGCGCTCGAAAGCCACTCGACCCAGCTGCCCGACACGAGCGAACTCGCTGCCCGCGTGCTCGACCTGCGCAATGCGCTGCCCGAGCCGGAACTGCTGCATTCGCTGCTCGCTTCCGAAGAAGAAGGCGCACCCGAGCTGCACGAAGCCGCAGCCGAGGAACCGGCGCCTGCGGCGCATATCGTCGAACCGGTCGAGCACGACACGCTCGAGCCCGCGCATGAGCATGAATTCGATGCGCAGCAGTTCGACGAAATGATCGCGGCGGTAGCCGCAGCAGAATCCACCGAGACTGCGCTGCGCGCGCACGAAACCGCGCCGCTCGAAGCGGCCCGTGAAGTCGTGCACGAGCCCGTCGCGGAAATCGAAGCGCCACATGTGGAAATCGAAACGCCGCATGTCGAGGCGCATGTCCCGACGCTGGAGCCCGTGGCGGAAATCGAGACACCGCAGGTGTCCGAACCCGAGCCCGCGATCGAGCATGTCGAAGCGCTGCATGCCGAGCCCGAGCAGGTCGAGGCCGCGCCTGCCGAGCACGACTTTGCATTCGAGCATTTCGATATTGCACTCGAGGCCGAGCCCGCGCACATCGAGCCAGTCGAAACTGCAGTCGAGCATGCCGAACACGTCGAGATCGAAGCGCTAGCCGAGCACATCGAGCCGGCGATCGAGCTCACACACGTCGAGCCCGCACACGTCGAGCCGATTGAAGCGACGCAGCCGATCGAAATCGAACCCGTCGTCGAGCACATCGAAGTCGTGCCCGTCATCGAGCCCGAACCCGAACCCGTCGCCGAGGCGCCCGCGCCGGTGGTCGAGCCGCCGCGTCCGGCAGCGCCGCCGACCATGCCGACACCGTCGTGGGGTCATCTCATGCCGGCCGACGAAGCGGCAATTGCCGCAGCGCTGGCCGCGTTCGCGCAACCCGAACAGAAAGCTGCGTTCGCCGCGCCGCCGGTCGAACCGCCGGCGGCGGAACCGCAGGAGCCGATCGCACCGCTCGAAGCGCTTGCGCACGGACATCTGCCGCTGACCGAAGAGATGGCGGCGGAAACCGCGCATGTCGACGAGGCCGTGCACGATGCCGTGCACGAGGAAGTCGCGCGCATCGCGCACAAGGCGCACGAACCGGTCGAAGAAGCATCCGCGGCGCAGGTCGAAGAAGCGCAGGCAGAGCCCGCGGCGCACGCCGAGCCCGCGCCCGCATACGTCGACGAAGTCGGCGCGCTGCATGCGATGCCGGACATCGATCCGGACCTGCTCGAAATCTTCATCCAGGAAGCGAAGGAAATTCTCGATCACGCCGACGCCTCGATGGCCAAGCTGCGCGAGAATCCGTCCGACCGCGAACTCGTCACCAGCCTGCAGCGCGATCTGCACACGGTCAAGGGCGGCGCGCACATGTCGGGCATCGCGCCGATCGGCGATCTCGGTCACGCGATGGAGTCCCTGTTCGAAGCCGTGGCGGAACAGCGCCGCGACATGACGCGTCCCGCGATCGAAGCGCTCGAGCAGGCTTTCGACCGCATGCACGGCATGGTGCAGCTGGTCGAACGCAATCAGCCGACGGCGATGCCGGTGGGCCTGATCCGCCGCATCGAAGGTCTGGTCAGCGGCGAGGTCGTGGCACCCGTGCCGGTTGTTGTCGCACCCGCCGCAGTTGCCGCGCCCGCGCCCGCACCTGCGGTCGAGGCAGCGAAGGCGGCGGCCAAGCCCGCCGAGCCGGCGCGTCCGGTCGAGGAAGAAGAAACGCGCGTGCAGGAATACATCCGCGTGCGTTCTGATCTGCTCGACAACATGGTCAACACCGCAGGCGAAGTCGCGATCTATCGTTCGCGCCTGGAGCAGCAGGTCGCCGGCTTCCGCTACAACCTGGTCGAACTCGACGCAACCGTCGCGCGCTTGCGCGAACAGCTGCGCAAGCTCGAACTCGAAACCGAAGCGCAGATCCTGTCGCGCTACCAGCGCGCCGAGGAAGCGGGCCTGTCGACGTTCGATCCGCTCGAACTCGACCGCTTCTCCACGCTGCAGCAGTTGTCGCGCTCGCTGTCCGAATCGGTGTCGGACTTGAGCTCGATTCAAGGCACGTTCGACGATCTGACGCGTCAGTCCGAAACCCTGCTGCTGCAACAGTCGAGAGTGAACTCCGACTTGCAGGAAGGCCTTATGCGCACGCGCATGGTGCCGTTCGAGTCGCTCGTGCCGGCGCTGCGCCGCACGCTGCGCCAGACCGCACAGGAGCTCGGCCGCAAGGCGCAGCTCAAGGTCGAAGGCGCGCAGGGCGAAATGGACCGCAACCTGCTCGACCGCATGAAGGCGCCGTTCGAGCACATGCTGCGCAACGCGCTCGCGCACGGCATCGAGACGCCGAAGGATCGCCGCGCCGCGAACAAGCCAGAGGAAGGCACGGTCAACATCGCACTCGCGCGCGAGGCGACGGAAGTCGTGTTACGCGTGACCGACGACGGCCGTGGCCTCAATCGCGACGCGATCCGGCGCAAGGCGGTCGAGCGTGGCCTGCTTGCAGCCGATGCGCAGGTCAGCGATCGCGACATTTTCTCCTACATTCTCGACAGCGGTTTCTCGACCGCGGAAACCGTATCGCACATCGCCGGCCGCGGCGTCGGCATGGACGTCGTGCACAACGAGATCAAGCAGCTCGGCGGGTCGCTCACGATCGACTCCGATCCGGGCAAGGGCGCGGCGTTTACCGTGCGCCTGCCGTTCACGCTCGCGGTGACGCAGGCGATTCTCGTGCGCATCGGCGAAACCGCGTATGCGATTCCGATGTCGGCAGTGCAGGGCGTCGCGCGCATCGGTCGCGAGGATGTCGAAAAGCGTCTGACCGGCGCTGATCCGACCTACGCCTACGCCGGCGAGACTTATTCGATCAACGAACTGTCCGCGCTGCTCGGCGTGGCCGCATCGAAGAACACCGACGACACGCAGGTGCCGCTGCTGATGACGCGCACCGGCGACCAGCGCGCCGCAGTGCGCGTCGATGCGGTCACCGGTTCGCGCGAAATCGTGGTCAAGTCGGTCGGCCCGCAGATCAGTTCGGTCCCGGGCATCCTCGGTGCGACGATCATGGGCGACGGTTCGGTCGTGATGATTCTCGATCTCGCGCCGCTGCTGCGTCGCGCTGCCGCGCGCCGCGCGCTGGGCGAGGAGCACGCGATCCCGGTCGCGCCGCTGCCGGCTGCGCTGCAGCCCAAACGCCGCCTGCTCGTCATGGTGGTCGACGACTCGATCACGATGCGCAAGGCGACGACGCGCGTGCTCGAACGCCAGGACATGGACGTGATCACCGCGAAGGACGGCCTCGACGCGGTCGAGAAGCTGCACGACCAGATCCCCGACATCGTGCTGCTCGACGTCGAAATGCCGCGCATGGACGGTTACGAGTTCGCGACCTACATGAAGAACGACCCGCGTACGCGCGGCGTGCCGATCATCATGATCACCTCGCGTACCGGCGAAAAGCACCGCCAGCGCGCGGCGGAAATCGGCGTCGAACGCTATCTCGGAAAACCCTACCAGGAGGCCGATCTGCTGCATAACATCGCCGAAGCGGTCGGGCACATCCGATGAGCGCAGCAGGCACATCTGCGGCAGCCGTCGCGCTGCTCAATCAGGGCAGCGGCGGTCTTGGCGCGGAATTGCGCACGGCGCTCGAAGCGCTCGGCGCGCACATCGCCTACGAGAGTCCGCTCGCCGCGCTCGATCGCGCCGCGCTCGGTGCCGCGGGCGCACGCGTCGTCGTGATCAATCTCGCGCCGGGTGAGGACATGCCCGACGAGCTCATCGACTGGCTCGATGCCGAGAAGTACGAAATCGTCATCAATGACAGCGAAACCTCGGCCAAGCTCGAAGGTTTCGATCTCGCGCGTTTCGCGCGACATCTTGCGGCGAAGATCCTGCGCCGGCCCGACATCATCCTGCCGCCGCGCCCGCCCGGTGCGGTCGCGCCGCCGACCACGCAGCAGCACTGGGCGGAGCGCGTGCCGGAAGCCGATATCCCTGGCGCGCCGCCGCCCTTGCGGCTGAGCGTGCCGGCGTCGCCCGCGCCCGTTGTCGTACAGGCTGCTATCGCGCCGGTTGCGTCGTCGTCGGCGTTGAGTCAGCAAAGCGTGGCGGCCGACGCAGAAGCAGACTCCGACAATCTCGACGACCAGCTCGCGCAGGCGCTGCAGAGTCTGGAAGCGTCGGCCAAGGCGCATGCGCCGACCGAAGAAGTGCCGGATCTCGACGCGCTGCTCGCTTCCGCGCCGCGCCTGGAAGAGGAGCCGCCACGCGCCGCGGTCGCGCCAGCGTCACCGCGCCCGCCTGCGCCCGCACCTGCGGTCGATCCGCCCAAGCCCGCACCTGCATCGGATTGGTCGGCGGGAAACTGGTCGCTCGAGCCGGTGGAGGAATCCGCGCCAGCTGCACCCGTCGCTCCCGCGGCGCCGGTGAAGCAGAAGACTCACGATTTCGGTTTCGAAACCATGTCGCTGGAGGACTCGCTCGCGCCGCACGTCGAAGGCGATGCGCAGCGGGACGAGCATTTCCGCGCAGCTGCGGTGAGCAAGACCGAGCGCATCCCGGCCGACGTATTCCTGTCGCCGGAAGTCGATCCGGAAGCCGCAAAGAGTGACACCACGATCAAGGCGCCGGTGTTGAGCACGCTCGAACTCGTGCCGCTCGACGACGAAATACCCGAAGACCCCAAAGCCGATCCGAAGAAGAAGTAATCCGCCATGGCCGACACACCCCGCGACATTCGAGGCGTCATGATCCCGATCACCGGCGGCCGCGTGCTGCTGCCGAACGCGACGATCGCCGAAGTAGTGTCGTACACGAATCCGGAAAAAGTGCCGAATGCGCCGGACTGGCTGCTCGGCCGCCTGCCGTGGCGCGGCTGGCGCCTGCCGCTGTTCTCGTTCTCGATGCTGTCAGGCAGCGCGCCGAAGGAAAACTACACCAGTGCGCGCGTCGCCGTGCTCAAGGCGCTCGGCGGCAATCCCAAGCTGCCGTTCGTCGCGATGCTGACGCAGGGCTTCCCGCGTCTGACCACGGTGACGCAGGACCTGCTGATTTCCGCCGGCAGCGAGGATGAACGCGCGCCCGGCGTGCGTGCGCAGGTGCTGGTGCGCGCCGATCACGCGATCATTCCCGATCTCGGTGCGATCGAGGCGATGGTGGCCGAGGCGATCGCGGCGTAGGCCGCAGTCGAGGCCGCGCAGCGGCCGATCCGCTCATCTGCGCTAGAATGCGCCACCCGCGCTTGCGCGTTTGTATACTTTCGCAACATGTCGACTTCTCCCGCCGATCGCGCCGCACTGCTGCAACAGGCGCTCTCCAAATCCTGGTTCTATCCGCTGACCCTGCCAGACGGGCGCACGCTGCCGTCCACGCACGATGGCCGCGTCGACGCGATCCACCTCACGCGCGCGCGCATGCTCGATGAGTTCGTCGGCACGCAGTTTCCCGGCGACCGCAGCGCGCTCGGCGCGATCGACATCGCCTGCCATCAGGGCTGGTTTTCGCTGCAGCTTGCGCGCGCCGGTTTCGGCCGTGTCGATGCGATCGACGCACGCAGCGAACATGTGGCCGATGCGCAACTGCTCGCGCGCATCTACGAACAGGACTCGATCCGTCCGCGCCAGCGCGATGTGTTCGCGCTCAATGCCAAGGACGACGGCTTGCACGATCTGGTGGTGATGTTCGGACTGCTCTATCACCTCGAGAATCCGGTCGGCGCGTTGCGCGTCGCGCGCGCGCTCACGCGCAAGGCTTGTGTGATCGAGACCCAGGTCGTGCCGCACCTCGGCGGCATGGTCGACTGGGGCAGCTACGAATACGTGCGCCCGCTCAAAGGCTGTTTCGGCATCATCGACGAAGTCGACGAAGTGCACGCACCCGAGGCCAGTGTCACCGGCGTCTGCCTCGCGCCGAGCACCGAAGGCCTGCTCTGGCTACTGCGTGCGGTCGGTTTCCGCGATGCGTACGTGTTGCCGGTGCCGGCGGATGGTTACGAGCAGTTGCGGCATGGCAAGCGCGTGATGGTGGCGGCGATCGTCTGACGCCGCTGCCGCTCTTAGCTGGTCATTTCCGCGTAGGCGGGAATCCAGCTCCTGCTTTTTCTTAGCAGTTCTTAAAGCAAGGGCTTCCACTCGCCCTTTGGGCGAGCGTCTTACTTTCTTTGCTCGTGCAAAGAAAGGTAAGCAAAGAAACACGCCCCAGGCCATTGCGCTTTTCGCGCATCGTGCGCGAAAAGTCCGCGTCATCGGCCGGGCTTCGCGGAAGGTACGTCCGTGTACCCCGCGAAGTCGGCGCGGTCCCGCGCCGACCCTGACGGGCCTGATCGACCGCTGCCGCCGCAATGGAATGGGGGCCCCGAAAGAGCAACAGCGCGCGCATCGTGCGCGCAGAAGCAGTGGCGCTTACATCTGTCGTTTGATTTTGATCTTGCTTCTGCGCGCAGGAGCGCGCTGCTCTTGATTCCGGGTCCCCATTCGCATGG
>CAZDWH010000157.1:0-7457 GCA_964509025.1 uncultured Rhodanobacteraceae bacterium | reverse complement strand
CTCGCCACCGTGGCCAGGCTGCGGCGCGACCGCAGCGCGCTGGCGCAGGCGCGTGCCGCCGTCGCGGCCAAGCCGCCGCGCACGCCGACCGACATGACCGCGGACTACCGCACGCTGCTGCCGCTCGCGCATTCCGCGCCGATATATACGGCCAGCGTCGCCGGCACCGCTCGCGTCGACGCCAGCGTGCGCGCAGGTCAGCTCGGCGATGCGCAGCGCGAAGCCGCGAACCTGCGCGTCGAACTCGCCGCGCAGAATCGCGAATTGACCCGCCGCAGCGAGTGGGGCATCGGGCTCGAAGGCGACATGCAGCGCGCCAACCGCCATATCAAACGACTCGATCGCGAGATCGAGGACCAGGGCAGCGCGCTCGCGCAACAACGCGTCACCATCGACGATCAGCAGATCACGATCGCCGAGCGCACGCAGTGGGCGCACGACGCGGTTGGACGCGAACGCGACGCGCGCGACAACTATGAACAACTCAGCGATGCGCATGCGCGGCTCGAACACGAATTTGAAGACCGCACGCACTGGGCTTTGTCGCTCGACGCGCAGCGCGAACGCCTGGAACAGGAAATCGGACAAATGCTCAACAGCCGCTCCTGGCGCATGACCCAGCGCTGGCGTGACGCCGCACGCCGCTTGCGCGCGTTGCGCGCGAACCTGCAATTCCAGCGCGCGCGCGTGCGTAGTGCGCTCGCGCGCACGCGCGGCAGCCTGGCGCGGCGCGGTGTCGTCGGCACGCTGCGGCGCATCGGCGACGAGTTCGCACGGCGACGCGGCGCAGCGGTCCCGCTGGTCGTGGTGCCGCCGCCGACACTCGACTTCGCGCCATTCGCCGTGCCGGGTTCGGACACGCCGCGCGTGTCGATCGTGATTCCGGTCTACAACAAGATCGAATACAGCGTGGCCTGCCTGCGCTCGCTGACCGAACACGCCGATGCGATCGCGTTCGAGGTCATCGTGGTCGACGACTGTTCCAGCGACGCAACCCCGATACAGCTTGCGCAGATCGACGGCATCCGCGTGCTGCGCAACGAGCGCAATCTCGGTTTCATCGGTTCGTGCAACGCCGGCGCGGCGGTCGCGCGCGGCGAATTCGTGCTGTTTCTCAACAACGACACCGTCGTCACGCCGGGCTGGCTCGCCGCGCTCGTGCGCTGCTTCGAGGAGGAGCCCGATGCGGGTTTGATCGGCGCCAAGCTCGTCTATCCGGACGGACGCCTGCAGGAAGCCGGTGGCATCGTGTTCCGCGACGGCTCGGGCTGGAACTACGGACGCTTCGGCAACCCGGCCGATCCACGCTACGACTTCCGCCGCGAAGCCGACTATTGTTCCGGCGCGGCGATCATGCTGCGGCGCGAACTCTTCCACGCGCTCGGCGACTTCGACACACGCTACGCGCCGGCGTATTACGAGGATACCGACCTCGCCTTCGCCGTGCGCGCAGCCGGCAAAAAAGTATACTTCGAGCCGCGCTCGCGCGTGGTGCACTTCGAGGGCGTGACCGCCGGCACCGATCTCGGTTCGGGCATGAAGCAGTACCAGGTCGTCAATCGCGAGAAGTTCCTGGAAAAGTGGCGCGACGCGCTCGTCGCGCAACCCGCGCCGATCGACTCGGCCAAGTTCGCGCCTGCGGCGGCGAATTTCCGCAGGCCGCGGCGCGTGCTGATCGTCGACGCCTACACGCCGACGCCGGACCAGGATTCCGGCTCGCTGCGCATGGTCAACCTGATGCGCCTGCTGCGCGACCTCGGCTACGGCGTCAGCTTCCTGCCGGACAACTACGCGCATTTCGAGAAGTACACGCAAGCGCTGCAAGCGCTCGGCGTCGAGGCGCTGTATCACCCCTATGCCGCCGACCCGGCCGCGTGGCTGCGCGAGAACGGTCCGGCGCTCGACGCGATCGTGCTGTCGCGCCACTACGTCGCGAGCAAGTATGTCGGGCTCGCACGCCTGTATGCGCCAAAGGCGCGCCTGATTTTCGACACCGTCGACCTGCACTACCTGCGCGAGCAGCGCCTGGCCCAGCTCGAAGGCAGCGCCGAACTCGCGCGCCAGGCCGCGCAGACGCGGCGCAGCGAACTACACCTGATGCGCGAATGCGACGTCACCCTGGTGGTGAGTCCGGTCGAGCAGGAACTGCTCGCGCGCGAGGTGCCGCAGGCGCGCGTTGCCGTGCTCAGCAATGTGCACGAAATCTACGGCTGCCGTCGCGGCTATGCCGAACGCAAGGACCTGGTCTTCGTCGGTGGCTTCCAGCATCCGCCGAACATCGACGCGGTGCAGTGGTTCGTGCGCGAGGTATTTCCGCTGGTGCGCGCGCACCACGCGGACGTCGCCTTCCACGTGATCGGCAGCAAGATCACCGACGAGGTCAGCGCGCTCGCCGGCAACGGCGTGGTCGTGCACGGCTATGTCGAGGACATCGCGCCGTTCATGGACAACTGCCTTCTCTCGGTCGCGCCGCTGCGTTACGGCGCCGGCGTCAAGGGCAAGGTCAATATGGCGATGAGCTACGGCCTGCCCGTGGTCGCTACCACCCTGGCGGTCGAGGGCATGCATGTGCGCTTTGGCGCCGACGTGGCCGATCCCGATGTGCTCGTCGCGGACGCGCCGGCGGAGTTTGCCGCGGCGATCCTGCGCGCCTATGACGACGAAGCGCTGTGGAACGCGCTATCGAAAAACGGACTGGCGAACGTGAGCCGACACTTCTCGTTCGACGCCGCGCGTGCGGCGCTGCAAGGCATCCTGGCTTGAGAAACCGACGGCGCTACTCCGAGCGCGAGAATGGATAGTGCGACTCGCCCAGCCGCACCGCACCCGGTCCAAAGCGCCGTTCGCGCAACACCAGCCCGCCATCGTTGCGCGCATAGGCGAGCGTGCTCGCGCGCGTGCCATAGTCTTCGCCGGCGATGAAGATCGGACTGAGCATGCGCTCGACGCGCAAGCCGACGCCGGTCTGCGGCAGCTCGCGGTCGTCGGGTTGGGCGGTGTCGCGCAGCAGGTCGAGCAGTTCGGCATCGAAGCGCGAGATCCCGCCGGGATTCGTCTCGCGCTGCTCGCTGCGTTCCTGGATCAGGGCGAGCAGACTCGTGCGCAGACGCCGCATCTTGGGCCATTCGTCCGCGGGTGAACCGTTACTGAAAGCGTGCACCCCGTCGTCGAGCGCGCGCGCGATGCCGTCGACACTGCTGAGGAAACCTGCGCCGGCTGCGTCGCCGACGATCAGGTTGAATGGCCCGAATTCGTCACGCCGTTCTGCGACGCTGCGCAGGTAAGCCTGCGGCGCAAGTTGCCCGGCGACGAAATCCGCGACGAGCATGCCGCGCGATTGCGCCGCCTTGCGCGGCGAAGCGACCCGCACATTGGTCACCGCGGCATAACGCCCGGCACGGTGCACCGCGAGCCACGATCCGCCCGCGAGCAGATCGCGTCCGCCCACGATATCGTGCGCGTCTTCCCAGGCGCGCGCGGGCGCGGTCGGGCGCGCATGAAACTCGTCGCGATTGCCGAGCAACAGCCACGGCCGTCGCGGAACACGATTCAAGGCGAGCAACAAGAGGCACATCGGCGACCCGCTCCTGAAACCAGCCAGCTAAACTATTGCGTCGCGCTCTGCAGCTTCGCTTCGATCGCCGCATTGCGCGCATTGCCAGGACTCAACTCGCGCGCGGTGTTGAACGCGCGCAGCGCCGCGTCACGCTGACCCTGACCAAGGCGCATTTCGGCTTCGTCGAGATAGGCGTTGGCAAGACGTTCGCGCATGCCGGGCAGCGCGGCACTGCCGGGGTCGGTGCTCGCGATTGCGTCGACATAGCCGCGCGCGCTGTGCGTCTTGCCACCGCTGAGCGCCTGCTCGAACAGCTCTTTCGCGCGCGGCGCGATGCGCTGCAGTCCGGCCATCGCGCGCGCATTGTTGGCGTCGCTGCGCAGCACGCCGCGATATTTGTCGTAGGCGCCGCCGGGCTCCATCAGCGTGCCCGCCGCGAGGGCGCGATCGGCTTCACCGAGCAATTCGTCGATGCGCGCGCGCTCGGCCAGCGAGGGCTCCTTGGACTGTTCCTTGGCGATATCGGTCGCCTCGCGCGATTCGCGCAAGCGCGAGCGCAACGCCCGCACCTCGGCACTGTCGCCGGCGAGCGCCTCGGCCTGGCGGAAGTTGCCCTCCGCCGCAGCGGCATTGCCGCTATCGAGATCCTTCGCCGCGATGCTGGCGTAGGCGAGACCGACCTTGTGCAGCCCGGCCTTGGCGCGCGCATTGGCCGGATCGCGCTTGAGCGCCGCGGCGAACAATGCCTGCGCCCCTTCGGGGCCGCCAAGGCGACCGGCTTGCAAGGCGGATTCCGCGCGCGCGAATTGCTGGTCCTGCGCCTGCGTTTCGCTCGTGTGCTTCTGCGTCAGCGCGGCGCGCAGCTCGGGCAATGCCGGATCGTTTGGCGCGAGTTGCGCCAAGTCCGCAACGCGCTGTTCCGCCAGCGCATCGTTATCCTGCGCTATCGCGTCGCGCACCAGCTGCGCCTGCGCGCGCGCGACCTTGTCGAGGCCGCTCTTCGCAAGCGCATTGTCGGGATCGGCCACGAGCAGCTTGCGATACCACGCCACGGCGCTGTCGTCGCCGAGCAGGCGACCCGCGCTGAGCGCCGTGTCGCCGCGCTTGAGCAGATCCTCGATCTGCGTGCCATGCGTTTCGGCGCTGCGCAGCGCGGTCTTCAGTTCGTCGATGCGCGCGCCGCCGCCGAGTATTTCCTCTGCCGCGGTGGTGTCGCTGCGCGCGGTAGCAAGGTCGCCTTTCTTGATCGCATCGCGCGCCGCGTCGAGCAGCTTTTCGCCGACGCGGTTGAGACCCTGGCGCGCCGCGTCGTTGTCGGCGTCGAGCGCGCGCGCGCTCTGGAACAGTTCGCGCGCGCTGTCGCCCCGGCTGCCGATCAGTCGCCCTTCCGCCAGCGCCTTTTCGCCGCGTGCGACGAGGCTGTTCAGCTCGGTGTTCGGAATCAGCGCGCGCAGGCGATCCTGATAACGCCACGCCACGCCGGCGCCGAGCAAAACCAGGATCGCGATCGCAGCAGTCCAGATGCGCCCGCCGCCGCGCTTGCGCGCGCGCGCGCGCCGGTCCGCGCGAAACTCCTGCGGGCGGAAACCGCTGCCGGCGACGACATCGTCGAGCCGGCCCAGGGCCGGTTCGGCGCGGCCGCGCAAAGCAGCGGAGGGTGTGGTCGGCCGATCCGAACCGGGCACTTCGTCGCGCTGCGCGACACGGCGCGGCCGATCGGCACCGGGCACTTCGCGCCGGTAGGCTTCTTCGGCGTCGTCGAGCAGGAGTTCGCCGTTGGCGATGCGCAGCTCGAGCTGTTCGATCGCATCGGCCAGCGCCGCGCCGTTCTGGAAACGTTCGTCCGGCTGCTTCGCCAGCAGGCGGTTGAGCAGCGGCTGCAGCGGCGCGAGATGTTCGGGCAGAACCGGGATCGGCTGCGTGATGTGCATGATGCCGACCGCGAGCGAATCGTCGGCGTTGTAAGGCACGCGCCCGATCAGCAGCTCGTACAGCACCACACCTAGACTGTACAGGTCGGCGCGTCCGTCGACCGTGCGCCCGCGCGCCTGCTCCGGGCTCATGTAGTGCGGCGTGCCGATCACCGCGCCGGTGCGCGTCATGCGCGTGGCCGAATCGGCCGCGCGCGCGATGCCGAAATCGGTCAGCGCCGAAGAGCCGTCCTCGCGCAGCAGGATATTGTCGGGCTTGACATCGCGATGCACGAAACCCTTGGCATGCGCGTAGTTGAGCGCCAGCGCGATTTCACGCGTGACGCGCAGCGCGAACGGTACCGCGCGCGCGGTGCCGTCGCGCGCCAGCAACGCGCCGCCGCCGAGATATTCCATCGCGATGTAGTTGAAGTCGCCGTGCCGCGCGACATCGTGGATGCCGACGACATGACGATGGTGCAGCTTGGCCGCGATGCGCGCTTCGCGCAGAAAACGCTCGGAAAAATCCGGATCGGTAAGCAGGCTCGTCGACATCACCTTGAGCGCGATCTCGCGCTGCACCGATTCCTGCATCGCGAGATACACCGTCGCCATGCCGCCGCGGCCGAGCTGTCGCAGGATGTGGTAACCGGGAATCTCGATCAAGGTGCGCTGCCCCACTGCTTCCCGACCGCACGCGATCGGGCGATGGCGTCAGCATAGCATGCAAGCTTGATACCGCCGCGTTGGCGCGGCATAGCGGCCGCGCCGGGGCGTGCTCAGACCCGCCGGTAACTTGCGGGACCGGCTAAAACGCGTTCAGCGCTACAGAAAGTCCTTTGATCTGCGCCGTCTAACCCGGCCCCGCCTTGCTGCCGATCACGTAGCCGGATTGAATCGATCCGAACGTGATCACGGTCAGCAGGGATGAGACGATTCCCTGCACGCACCGCGCATCGAGGGCGGCATCGCGCAGGGTGGCGGCGTATTGCCTGGTGTGGCGCAGGTCCACGATCAGCACACGTCCGCCGGGCTTGAGCACCCGCGCGATTTCGCGCACGGCGGTTTGCCGCTCGCCCGCGTTGTAGATGTTGTGCAACGCCATGCTGGAGAGGATGACGTCGAAGCTCGCGTCGTCGAAAGGCAGCTTGCGTGCGTCACCAGTGTGCACTTCGACCTTCTCGGCCACGCCTTCGATCGCCGCGTTGCCGAGTGTCCCCGCTGCGTTGTTGCCGCTGAGATCTTCTTGCTGCCATTTGTCGATCCCGACCGCGCGGCCGGTTGAGAGCCGCTTGGCGGCGCCGATCAGAAACAATCCGAGACCGCACCCCACATCCAGTGCGCGCTCATCACCCCGCCAGGCAATCTTGTCGAGAAATTTTTCGCGCTCGCGCTCCTTGCCGATCTTGCTGTCGTAAATCATCCACAACGCCATCGCGCCGCAGCCCAGGCCGGCCATCATCAATGGCCGCGCGAATGCCGCGACGGGGTCTTGCCCTGACCACACGCCGAGCAGCCGCGTGATCAGCGAAATCACTCCCAGCGCCGCCACGATGAGCAGATTGCGCACCGCCAGCGGTGCGTCGATGCCGTAGTTGGGGGCGCCATTGCCGTTCATTCAGCGGTACCTCCTAGCCTCGCTGACGCTCGCGTCAGCCTCATGTCTGCCAGCCGAACGCTTGCGCTATGCGTCCGCTGCCGCGAAGGCTAACAGCTTACCGCAACCACTGCGCAGCGGTCCGCTTGAGCGAATAGTTAGGCTGCGAGCTAGCTGGAGCTTCTCTAGGGTCGTGTTTGTCGAATTTTGGCTTCGTTGAACTTGTGCGGTGTAGCAAGCCAATCGCGTGCACGCTGAAGCCGAAGCCGCAATCATTCTTGCCATCTGACTCTCCAATCTGAACCGAAGATCGCGAAAACGTAAAATTTATCTCGCAAGTTCCATAGTCTGTCGACCGGAATGCACCGCTTTCTCCACTCAGTTCGAACTGGCC
>CAZDWH010000156.1:0-7470 GCA_964509025.1 uncultured Rhodanobacteraceae bacterium | reverse complement strand
GGTTGGGGGACAAAGCGGGCGCCGAAACGCATCCGGTGGGTTCAAAGCCGCCAAACCATTTCGGCCTCGCCGACATGGCGGGCAACGTCTGGCAGTGGACGGAGGATTGCTACGCCGACGACTACGGCCACGCGCCCACGGATGGTAGTGCCAGCGAGTCGCCCGCCGACTGCATGCGCGTCGATCGCGGTGGCTCGTGGTTCTATCCGTCCTGGTTGCTGCGTTCGGCCACGCGCGAGCGAAAGGCGCAGATCGCACCGCGGCGAGGCGAACGGCCGCGTCTGGTGGGGTCGGAAGCCGCATGAGAGCCGCGCACCAGTGCAACCAAACCACGTCCATCCGCATCGAAGCAGGCACGGATTGACGACACGCCTGCGAGGAAATAAGACATGAAATTCATCTGCACATTGCCACTTTTTATACTCGCCTTCGACGCCGCCGCGCAGACGCCAGCAACACCGCCCGCGATCGTCGATGTCGGCACCGCCAGCGCGTCCAAGCTCGCGCCGCAGCGCTGGGTGCCGGGCAGCGTGGTCAGCCGCGACGATGCGAAGATCGCGAGCGCCGAGGCCGGGCGGCTCGAATTCGTCGCCGAGGTCGGTACGCGCGTCAAGGCCGGCGAACGCATCGCCAAGATCGACGACCAGGCGTTGCGCCTGCGCCGCGACGAACTTGCCGCCGAAGTGCGCCGCACCGATGCGCAGCGCGCGCTGGCCGCAACGCAGCTCGATCGCCTGCAGAAACTCGAAGCGAGCAACACGATCGCCAAGTCGCAGATTGACGAAGCACGCGCCACGCTTGAAACCAATGTGCAAACCACCTCGCGTGCGCGCGCGCAACTGCGCCAGATCGAACACGACATCGAACAGGCCGATGTGCGCGCGCCGTTTGCCGGTGTGGTGACCGAACGCTTCTCGCAGCGCGGCGAATATCTGCAGATCGGCGCGAGCATCGTGCATCTGGTCGACACCGACCACATCGAAGCGCGCGTGCAGGCCCCGCTCGCGCTGGCCGACAAGATCCGCGCCGGCATGCAGGTGCAGGTGCGCGCAGGTGGCGCGGAGAAGCCGGCGAACGTGCGCGCGATCGTGCCGGTCGGCGACGAACGTGCGCGCCAGTTCGAGCTGCGCGTCGGCGTCGATCCCGCGCTCGCGCTGGTCGGCAGCGCGGTCGACGTCGCGCTGCCGGACGTGCAGGCAGAGAGAGGTGGCGCGAACACGACTGCCAGTCTTGCGATTCCGCGCGATGCGCTGGTGCAGCGCTCCGACCGTACTTACGTGATGCGCATAACCGGCGACAACAAGGCCGAGCAGATCACCGTGACGCCCGGCACATCGAGCGGCGATCTCGTCGCGGTGCAGGGTCCGCTCAATGTCGGCGACCGCCTCGTCGTGCGCGGCGCGGAGCGGCTCAAGGCGGGGCAGTCGGTGAAGGTGCGTTCGGACGGCTGATTCTCGCGACCGGTCAAAACTTCCACGTCAGCGTCAGTTCGCGGCCGTCGCTGCCGAGTGTCGGCGCGAATGCACTATGCCGTTCGCGCAGCCCGCGATTGAAGTCGACGAGGTGGTGGCCGATCAGGCCGCCGATCAGGCTGCCCGCAAGAACGTCAGAAGTCCAATGCGCGTCGAGCCGAATGCGCGACGCGCCGACCAGTCCGGCAATGCCATAAGCCGCCGCATCGACCCAGAGCGAATCGTAGTGCGACGCGATCACCGACGCGAAGGCGAACGCGCCGGTCGCATGTCCCGAAGGAAATGAGTAGTCACCTTTGAACGGCCGGAAATATCCCGGCCCGTGGCCGGTGTTCGGACGCGCGCGACCGACAATGCCCTTGATCGCCGATGTCGCGGTCGCACTGATGACGCTCGCGGAAAATCCGTCGAGCATCACTTCGCGCGCGTTGTCGTCGTGCGCGAGCTCGCCGTAGGCATAGAAGCCAAGGAGCAAGGGCAGGCCATATTGCTTGGTGCCGAAGCGTTGCACGTCGCTGAAGAACCGATCCGAACTACCGTTGCGCCCGTGCTGCGCGGCGGTACGGATCGGCTTGTCGAGCAGCACGCCGGTAACCAGCAAGCCGCTGCCGATCAAACCGGCGGCGCGCCATTCGTCCGAGTCCCAGTGCCACGGCGCAGTCGCGGTTTCCTTCGCGTCCGCCCAGATCACGCGCAGATAGTCGCGCGAGAAGAAATCTTCCGCCGGATTCGAGGGCTGTGCCGTGATATTCGTGGACGGCGCGTCTGCGTAAGACGCGAAAGTCGCAGCGTCATGCGCACCTGGCGGCGTCTCCGCATGCACCACACCGATTGCGAGTGCGCACCAACTCGCAACGTATCGCAAATGCGGGCGTTTCATGCGGTCCTCCCGAGACTGGGAAGAACGTTGATTGAAGCATAGCCGCCGTTACTGCCACCTAAACTTCGTAGCCACTACCCTGTGCCATATCCGGCGCTGCGGCGACATGCCGGCTCGTCAGGCTTGTAGCGCACTCTGCACCGCATCAGCGTGCAGTTGTCGCTTACCTAGGCAGTGCCACCAAAAAATTTGCGCAAGCCTTTGCGCAGATAACCGGCATAGCCACGCCAGCGTCCGCCGTACATGTCGTCGAGGTAGACCGGATCGGGCCGCAGGCGTTGCGCCAGCCAGCGCATGCGCTGACGCAACATCGGCAGCGCCATGAAGTTGCGGTACTCCACGTATTTCCAGCTGTGCAGCCGCGCGATATCGAGCTTTTCTGCGCTGCGCGCGCGCGCGAGGCGATCGGCAATTTCCTTTGGTACAACCGTATTGAACAGCGCGGCAGAAGCACGCATCGCATCGTCGCAGGCGCCGGCAAGTCCACGTTTCTCGCATAACGTGGCGAGTTGCTGCCAATCGGCTTCGGAAAAATGCAGCGCGAGCCGGTGCAGGTCGAAATGCCACTTCAACACCTCGCCGACTCCCTGATGCAGTTGCAGGGCGCGATGCGTGCAGTTGTGGATGTAGGCATGCACCGGTCCGAGGCCTCGGGCAGACGGCGCCAGCGCCGGCAGTGGTATCGCCGCCGCGAACAATTCGTCGCTGCGGAAGCGATCCGCGAACAGCGGCGAGCCGCCAATATTCCAGTGCAGGTCAGCGGCAATCTGCACTGCGCCGAGTGCGCGGCTGCAGCCGAGTTCGTAGTAAACGAGGTCGCCCGGCGGCATGCGCGAAAACGGCGCATAGCCGATGCCGGCCAGAATTGCCATCGCCTGCTCGGCATCGGCGCGCGAGCGCAACAGCAGATCGATGTCGACACAGGGACGCAGGTGCGGGGCCGCATAGGCCCAATACGCGAGCGACGACCCCTTGAGCAGCACGGGCTGCAGATCATGTTCGTCGAGACAACGCAGTATTCGCCGGCATTCGGATTCGCGCAGCAGGGTCGAGACGACTTCTGCGCGCGCAGCCTCAGCCACGCCGGAACGAAACTCGGATGGCAGCGGCCAGGTGTCGCGCCGAGGCGTCACCGCCGCATCGACCAGGCCGACCACGCCTTCGGCAATCGCCACATCGAGCACGGCCAGCGGATCGCCCAGTCCATCGGACCAAGGCGGAGTCTCGCCGCGCAGAACGGCAGCGAGCCATAGTCTGCGGATCTCGTGCAAAGCGTCATGCGGATGCATACACTCATCCTAACAGTTGCACCCGGCCCGCACGGCTTACCTCCATGTTCGATCTGAAAAAGATTTTCATCGCCGCAACTTCGCCGCTGGGGCTGTTTTTCCTGTCGGTGCTGGTGGGTCTATTGTTGCTCCTGCTCAAACGCAGGAAATTGGCATGGGGCGCGATGATCGCCACGACGTTCTGGCTGCTGTTGTGGTCGATCCCGGCGGTTTCGATCTGGATGCGGCAAGGATTGGAGCGACAGTTCCCGCAGCGCAGCGCGAGCGACTATCCGGTCGTCGACGCGATTGTCGTGCTCGGCGGCGGCATCCAGGGCGGACGCGCCGGCTGGCGCATCGGGCCGCATCTGCAACTCGGTGCCGACCGCGCCTGGTTCGGCGCGCAGCTGTATCGAGCCGGACGCGCGCCGTGGGTGATCGTCTCGGGCGGCAACAACGCCTGGTCCAGTTCCGATGAATCCGAGGCGAACGCGATGCGGACTTTCGAGGCCGACCTCTCCGTGCCGGCGTCCGCCCTGCTGCTCGAAAGCCAGAGCCGCGACACCGAGGAAAACGCGCTGTATACCAAGCAGCTGCTCGCCGAGCATCAGCTCGGCAAGATTCTGCTCGTCACCTCGGCCGTGCACATGCCGCGCGCGCTCGCGCTATTTCGCGCCGCAGGCATCGATGCGATTCCGGCGCCGACCGATTTCGATGCCGTGCCGCGCCAAGGCGGTTTGCAGGATTGGCTGCCGGACGCGGAAACGCTCGATCGCAGCAGCAAGGCGATCAAGGAATACATCGCGATTGCGATTTATCGCGTGAAGCGATCGGGCAGCTGACTACACGAGGCACATTTGCGACGGCGCTTATGCAGCAACCCTACCCATTCGCATATCTCGTGTATCCCGAAACACAGTCCGCATTGCTGATCGGAGTGGCACTGTTGCTACTTGGTTTCCGCCGCTATCGGATCGCCACGAGCATCGCGTTCTTTGCAATGGCTTGGGTCGCGCTTTGCTCGACTCCCGCTTTCGTGAACTGGCTGCGCGCGGGGCTGGTAAGCGCATACATCATGCGATCGCCAGCCGAATATCCGATCGCCGATGCGATCGTGGTACTCGGCGGCGGCGATCCGCCCTGGTACGTCGCCGGCCCCGAGAACGAGCGCGGCAACCGCACGCGATTCGCGCTCGATCTCTATCGCGCCGGGCGAGCGCCAGTGATCCTGCTTTCCGGTGGCGCAGGAGAGGCGCGGGAAATGGCGAAGTATCTTGAACAGGAAGGCGTGCCAGCGAGCGCCATGCGCATCGAAAGCGACAGCGTCACCACGCGCGACAACGCGGTGCTTTCGAATGCGATTCTTGAGCGCGAGCAGCGCCGCCGTATCTTGCTGGTGACGTCGATTGTCCCAATGCGTCGCGCCGCCGGCGCCTTTGAGCGCCAAGGGCTGAGCGTCGTTGCAGCGCCGGTGATCGACGCCAATCAAGGGCCGTTATCCGCCAGTGCAGCATGGTGGCCGCAACGCGAGGTGCTTGGACGCTCGCGACGGTATCTGCACGAGTATCTTGGGATGACTTTCTACAGACTGGGCCTGAACACCTAAAGATTCCCCGACTATCAGGCCTGCGGCAACAATTCTGCGTACACGCCCGTGGTCTTGTCGATCACAATACGTTCGTCGAATTCCGCGAGCGCCTTGGCGCGGGCGGATGAACCCAATCGAGCTGCCAACGCTGGATCATCGAGCAGCCGCGCGATTGCTTTAGCCAGAGCCACGCCATTACGCACCGGGACGAGCATGCCGTCTATGCCGTCCGTAATGACCTCACGACAGCCGGGCACGTCCGCTGCAATCAGCGGCAGCCCGCATGCGGCGGCTTCTATCAGGCTCTTGGGCAGGCCTTCTCGATAACTCGGCAACGCAACGATATCGACGCGCGCATAGAGTGCGGCCATATCGTCAACGTGACCCAGCCAGTCGATCAAGCCTTCCGCCGCCCAGGCTTGGACTTTTTCTACTGGTATCGCCGCTGGATTTCCCGGATCGGGATCGCCGGCTAGGAGTAAACGAACCGACCGTCCCTCTGCGTGAAGAATGCGTGCGGCCTCGATGTAGTCGGCTATGCCCTTGTCCCACAACAGGCGTGCGGCGAGCAGCACGCACGGCACCTTGCCATGGTGTCTGATGTCCAATGATGTGCCGGTTGGATCGAACCGCTGGCAATCGACACCAGAGCCGCGGATCAAGCGGATGTTTTCCGGCTTCGCGAGTCCCGTTCGCTCAAACAGCTCCAGGTCATCGGCGTTCTGCAGCACGAGCCGCGCGCGCTCACCGCCGAGCGCACCGCGCATAAGTCCGCGCACGATCGGGCGCAGCGCACGCGCCTTCAACCCGTCGCTGGTGAAAACGTAGCCCATTCCGGCAACCGCATTGATACGTGCACCTATACCTGCAATGCGCGCAGCCAACGATCCATACACCGCACATTTGATGGTGAAGTTGTGCACAAGCACAGGGCGCTCGCGTCGGAACAGCACGACGAGCCGCCAGAGCAAGATGAATTCGCGAATTGGATTGAGACTGCGCCGCTGCATCGGCAGCGGCTCCCAGCGCAAACCCAATTCCCTCAGCTTCACGCCATAAGGGCCGGGTGGCGAAAGCAGGAGGACTTCGTAGCCGCGCTGTTGCAGCGCCAGCGCCAAGGAACGGCGAAAATTATAGAGATACCATTCGGTATTGGCGAAGAGTACGACTCGAAACTTCACAAGCAAGGACTCACTCGCCCAATGGCATGAAATGATACGGCAACCAAAGATAGCTATAGACCGCAAAATTCAACCACACGATTTGCACGACCGCATAGTAGATAGCTATGCCAACGACAATCGTCGCTCTGGCTGTTGCGTTTCGCGTCAAGTTGGTCATGCGCGAGAACACGAATAGCTGGAGCGGCAGGAGATATAGCGCCATTCTGTCTACAGCCGTCGATGCGAGAAAAACCAGGGGTAAGGAAATCACGGCGAGCCAGCAAAAAATGATCCACACTTTGCGGATTTGAAGATCATCGGAAAATCTTCTGCGATACAGAAGCAACAACAGCGCAGGAACGACATTCATTAATACGCGTTCAATCGCTCCGTAGGATTGCATTTCTGCCGTGACGTAGTTCTTCCATAGTTCGTCGGATTGCGACCGAAAGAGCACGAGATAGGCGAGCGTAAATGCAGCTACGCCCCAAATTAAAGTCCAAATCCGTTTGCGCGTACTCGCGATGCCTGCGATAGCTACGAGCAGCACGGCGGAGGAGTGAAACAAAGCTCCGAGAACGACGAACACAACGAATGAAAGCGTACGTCCTTTGCCAAGCGATACCAGACCAGACATAACCAGCCCAAGTGCAACGGCTTGCCGCGTATAGCCCATGCCGACGACGACCAACATATAGGGAACTGCAACAAGCAGCGCCAACCATGGATTCGGCATGCTGCGACAGAAACGATAGACACCTGCCATCATGATCGCCGCACAGACGAAATTCACGAGGTAGATATTGCCTCCGACCTGTGCGACCAGCCAATTCACCAAGACATAACCGGGGTCTTTGATTTCTACGAGCGCGCTGAATAGCGGCAATGTGCCTACGTAGGCTAGTTCAGAAAGATATGCCGCCCAATCGCCTCCAACCTGATCTCGCAGCCCTATGAAAATAGCCAGAACGAAACATACAAATGCAAATACCGTGCGTGACTGCGTATTCGCGAGCGATTTAGGCGAAATCGCGCCAACGAATGGCAACCAGAACATGATCCAGTAAATCAGCACGAGATTCCCTTCTGCCTTGCTTCC
>CAZDWH010000155.1:0-7491 GCA_964509025.1 uncultured Rhodanobacteraceae bacterium | reverse complement strand
GGGATGGCGCCAGGCGCGGCCGTGTTGGCGACGCCGAAATACGCGAGTACATAAGGCAGCGCGCTTGCGACCACCGAACCCACGCCGATGAAAAAGCTCTGCATTGAATAACCCGTCGCGCGCTGCGCCGGCGGCAGCTGATCGCCGACGAAGGCGCGGAACGGCTCCATCGAAATATTGATCGAGGCATCGAGCATCCAGAGCAGGCCTGCCGCGACCCACAGCAGCGGCGAGTTCGGCATCGCGATCAGCGCGAGCGTCGCGAGGATCGCGCCGCCGAGAAAATACGGCCGCCGCCGCCCGAGCGCATTCCAGGTACGGTCGGAGAAGTAGCCGACGATCGGCTGCACGATCAGACCCGTCAGCGGTGCCGCGACCCATAGTGCGGGAATATCGTCAACGCTCGCGCCGAGCGTCTGGAAGATGCGGCTCACGTTCGCGTTCTGCAGCGCGAAGCCGAACTGGATGCCGAGAAATCCGAAACACATGTTCCAGATTTGCCAAAAGCTTAGGTTGGGTTTGCGGGTCATCATTTTCCTTCGCTCGGCAGCGGCGAAATCTGCAGATCCTTTATCTGCGCTTCGTTGACCGGACCGCTCGCGCCGCCTTGCTCGCCGGTGTAGAGCGCATTGCGCGCGAGATAGCTCATGTTGAAACCGTCGCGCAGCTCGAATGTACAGCGCTGGCCCTTGCGCGCCTTGAAAGTCACCGCCGTCGACCATTGCTGTCCGATGCTCTGCGGCATCACGACGGGCGCGATCTGCTCTGCGCTCGTGTCGCAACCGATCGCAAGGCGTTTCACGGCGGCCGTCACGCCGGTATTGATCGGGCCATGCGCATTGGTATACACGAGGTGCGCCTGGTACAGCCCGGTATCGGGCACCGACCATTGACGCGGCCATGCTGGCGTCGTCGTGGGCACTTCGTCCTCCACACACTGTTCGGGGCTCGGCAGTGACTCGAGATGCGTGATCGGATCGACATGTGTGAGCACGAAGCAGCTTGATCGCTCGTTCGGGCGGATCGGAATTGACACGGATGTATGCGTTGCGCCGTCGCTGTGCGCGTTCACATAGAGTTTGAAGTCCTTGCCGTCTCGATCGCGCACCGACCATTCGTCGAAGGCCATGCCGATCGACGGACGCCTCGGTGCCGCGGGTGCGAATTGCGCGGCGTCGAGTTTCAGCGTTGCGGCATCGACGTGTACACCGCGCAGCTGCACGCGCGTCGTCTTGCCATCGCGCTCGACCTTGTCGGCGACGAGCAGATTTGCGTCCTTGGGCAGTGTGTGCGGCCGGGTGAGAACGATGGTCTGCTCCGGCAAATGCAGCGCGATCGCATCGTCATCGGCAAACAGCATCGGCAGCAGTTCGACCGGAATTTTCGGTTCGATCCCGCCATCCATGCCGACGCCGAACACGCCTTCGATCACCGCATCGAGCATCGCCGCGACCGACCAGAGCTGGCGCGGCGAATTGACCACGGGCCCGCTGAGTTTTCCGTCCTCGACATGCACGGCTTGCGTCGTGAATTCGTAGTTCTCCATGTTCGATCCAGCGAGCGCCGCGCCGCGCAGGATCGAACGCAACTCGTGCGCAATCCGCGGCGCATCGTCGGTCGCACGCGCGGCACGCAACGCATAGGCGCTGACGAACGGCCAGATCGCGCGGTTGTGATAGACCGGCACATCGCTGCGCTCCGGCCAGATCACCGGGCTGCCTGCGGCCCAGGTCGGATAGTGCGCGAGCGCGCGCTTGGCATGCGCCGGTGGTGCAGCGCCTTCCGTTATTGCTAGCGCAGTGCCGAGCAGATCATAGCTGTCGGCAGGCAACAGCGTGCCGCCGCTCGTACCGACGTAGCTCATGTACGTGCCGCGATCCTCGCGCCAGAACACGCGGTCAATTGCGCCGGCCAAAGCCGCGGCCTGTTCGGCGTAGCGCACCGCGTCGGCCTTGTCCCCATGCCTGTCCGCCAGCTGTTGCGCGAGACGCAACGCGGAATAATGCAACACGTTGGTCGACAGCGCATAGGACTCGGCGATGAAGCGCACGTCCTTTTCGGTCCAGGTCGGGTACGTCTGCTCGCGCCAGTCGAGAAACGAGGTTTCGCCACGATACAGGCCGACACGCGCGTCGAACACGTAGGCGCGATCCTGTGCCAAAGTATCCTTTAGCGCTTTATATACTTTGTCGGCGAACACCGCGTCGTCGAGCAGATGGCGCGCGCCGAGAAACCAGGCAACGCGGTCGGTCGAGATCGGCCAGCTGCCGCCGGAACCGGTGTCCTGTACAACGTAAAGTCCTTGCGGTGCGGATTTGACGCGCACTTCGGACAGCTTGAACTCGAGCGTGCGTCGCGCGCGCGCCGGATCGAGCCAGCCGAGCGCGAGATCGATCGAGTAGGCCGAGTCGCGCGTCCACACGAACGGCCACTTCACGCCAGTGACGAAGCAATCGCACGGAATCGGCTGGCCATGGTTGTAGGCACCGTCGATGAGTTGCGTTGTGCGTGCGTCGGCCGCCTCGCTCTGTGCGAGCGCGAATAGCGTATCGACGAGCGCGCTCGCGGTCTCGCTGCTCGAGGCTTGTTTCGGAATTTCGTGCACCGTGCCATTGGCGTCGAGGCGATAGCCCGTGGCGGTACGGCTTGCGCTCGCGTTGCGATCGAGGAACTTGATTTGCGACCGCCAGTCGCTGTCGACGGCGAACGCGGGGACACTGACGGCCAGAAATGCAAGAACGGCAATCATTCCGGACTCCAGCATCCGGACTGCGAAGGCAGGGTGCCGAAGCGAATATTCGCGCGGCGGATGACTCAACGCGCGAGCTGCGGACGCAGCGAGTAATGCCACAAAAAAAGATCCGATCGATTGCGCCATCACGTTCGACTAGCCGATGCGAGCGAAGACCGCAGCATACGCCGGCAGATGCAGCGCGCCACTGCCCGTCACACGACCGGCGCGCGGACCGGGCACATCGAGTTGCGCAAGTGTGCCGATACTCAAAGCAACGTCGATGTCCGTGCCACCGAGATTGAGCGCGACCAGCACGCGCTCGCCGGCATGTGTGCGCGTGAACGCAAGTACCGGTTCGGGCGCATCGAGGAATCGGATATCGCCGAGACACAACGCCGGCTGCGACTTGCGCCAGCGCAGGAACGCGCGGAACGCTTGCAGCACCGAAGCGCTATCGTGTTCCTGCGTCGCGACGGCGTGCGCGCGATGCATCTCCGGCACCGGCAGCCACGGCTGTCCGCTGCTGAAGCCGGCCTGCGGCTCGGCATTCCACGGCATCGGTGTGCGGCAACCGTCGCGGCCTTTGAAATTGGGCCAGAACGCTATGCCGTAGGGATCCTGCAATTGCTCGAACGGCACTTCCGCTTCGGTCAGGCCAAGCTCCTCGCCCTGATAGATGCAGACCGAGCCGCGCAATGAGGCGACCAGTGCAGCAAGCAGCTTGATGAAATCGCTCGACGGTGCCGCGCCGCCCCAGCGGCTCGCGACGCGTTCGACATCGTGATTGGAGATCGCCCAGCACGGCCAGCCGTCGTCCATGCGCGCTTCGAGCGTTTCGACCGTGCGGCGAACATACGCAGCGGAAAAATCGTTGGTGAGCAACTCGAAGCTGTAGCCCATCTGCAGGCGTCGGCCATGCGTGTATTCGGCCATCGTCGCGAGCGAATCCTCCGACGAAATTTCGCCGAGCAGTGCGACATCCTTGTACCCGTCTGTCAGGCGGCGCAGGTCTTCGAGGAAGCCGAGATTTTCGGGCTGCGTATTGTTGTACCAGTGATATTGGAACGCGTACGGATTGTCGGGCGAAAAACCGCGCCCGACGCGCTCGCTCTCGGGCTTGGGCGGATTGTCGCGCAGCTGCGGATCGTGGAAGCAGAAGTTGATCGCGTCGAGCCGGAACGCATCGACGCCCTTGTCGAGCCAGAAGCGCACATTGTCGAGCACCGCAGCGCGCACCTGCGGATTGTGAAAATTCAGGTCCGGCTGGTCGGCGAGGAAATTGTGCAGGAAATATTGGCGGCGACGCGGTTCCCAGCGCCAGGCGACGCCGCCGAAAATCGACAGCCAGTTGTTCGGCGGCGTGCCATCGGGCTTCGCGTCGGCCCAGACGTACCAATCGGCCTTCGGGTTGTGTTTATCCTGTCGGCTTTCGGCGAACCACGCATGCTCGATCGAGGTGTGGCTCAGCACCTGGTCGATCATGACTCGAAGGCCCAACGCGTGCGCCCGTTCGAGCAACCGCTCGAAGTCGGCCATCGTGCCGAACAGCGGATCGACCTCGCGATAGTCGGCGATGTCGTAGCCGAAGTCTGCCATCGGCGACTTGAAGAACGGCGAGATCCAGATCGCGTCGACGCCAAGGCCCGCGATGTAGTCGAGCTTGGCGATGATGCCGGGCAGATCGCCCACGCCGTCGCCATTGCTGTCGAGAAAGCTGCGCGGATAAATCTGGTAGATGACGGCACCGCGCCACCAGGCTGCGAGCTGCCGCTGCGAATCGTTCATTCCCTACTCCCCGAAAGCCCCCGCACGATCGTGTCGACGGGTGACTTGTAAAACCCGGCCAAGCTTAGCGCCGGCTTCGCGCTTGCGAGCGCGTCTGCATACGTATTCGCGGCGCAACGGTCCTGTTTGCGCATCGTCGTGGTCGATTGAAGCCGTTTCCGCACCGAGCAATCGGCGATTGAGCGTTTTCTTAACAAAATCTTGGCATTACGGGGTTTTCCTCGACGCAGAACAGGCGTAGGCTCGACCTCCCCTCAGCAGCAACAGGAGGCCGTGTCATGGCCGTGTGGGACCAGCTCAAATCGAATCCGTCGAAAGAAGGGCCGGCGCGCTTCGACCTGCCGCCCGAAGACCCGAAACCCGTGACGCCTGCGGCCGTCGCGCCTGCATCCGTGCGCACACCCGCACGTGAGGCGTCGCGCAGCGAATCGCTGATCGCGCCGGATATTGCGATCGAAGGCAAGATCGAAGGCGCGGGTCATGTGCGCATCGCCGGCCGGTTCAAGGGCGACGTCAATGTGCGCGGCGATCTGACGATCGAATCGGGTGCCAAGGTCGCCGGCTCCGTGCGCGCGGAAAAAGTCGCAATCGCGGGCGAGCTCGAAGGCAATATCGAAGCCGCTTCACATGTCGATCTGCTGCAGTCGGGTTCGCTCATGGGCGATCTCAAGGCCGGTTCGGTCACGTTCGCCGCGGGTTCGCGCATGCGCGGTCACGCCGACTTCGGCTGGGAGGACGGCAAGGCGCCGGCCCGCAACGGCGCGGATCACGGCAAGATTTCGTGAACGCCCCGCGCGTCGGCGCGCCCGGCGCAACGCGCATCTGTCCGCACTGCAACGAGACGATCCTCGCCAGTGCGGCGGTGTGTCCGGCCTGCCGCCATCATCTGCGCTTTGCAGAGAGCGCAGGGGGCGCAGTGGCGGTCGCGCCCGAGGCGGTGACGCCGCTGCGCGTCGAAGGCCAGCTGCGCAATCCGCCCGGCGACGGCACCTGGGAATATTCGATGGTGCTGACGATCCGCAACGAGCGCGGTGAGGAAATCGCGCGCCGCCTCGTCGGCGTCGGCGCGATGCAGCCCGAGGAACAGCGCACCTTCACGCTCAGCGTCGAGATGACGCCGGCGGGGCCGGGCAAGCGCACGCGACACTGACCCGCATTGGGTATCAAATTCGCGCCTGCTTTCAGGCGGTTGCGCCGCCAACGCCCGCATAGGCTTTACGGTTTCCCTTGCCCGGGTTCCGCCGTCTCACTATCATTTGCAGCTTGGATTGACGCCTGACGGGCGCGATGGACGAGACCCTGCCACGCGGTTCAGCGAGGGCGATGCAGCTGTTGTTGCTGCCGCATCGTTCGTTGACGCGCGCGGGTTTATGGTGGTTTCTGGCTTTGCAGAGTCTCGCGACCGGGCTGTATTCCGGTCTCGCGGCTTGGCGCGGCGTGGTTTTTGCGCCGGTGTTTGCCGTGCTGGAGCTCGCCGTCGTCGCGTATTGCCTGGTGCGGGTGTGGCGGGCGAGTGCGGCGGGGGAAATCATCACGCTGACGGCATCGCGTCTGGAAATCGCCCGCATGGGCAGTCCCGCGCCGCCGCTGCAGTTTCATCCGTACTGGACGCAGCTCGTGCTGCAGCCGGAACGCTGGGGTGGCTGGCCGAGCCGCTTGCTGTTGCGCTCGCATGGGCGCGAGGTGGAAATCGGCGCGTTTTTGAACGAGGCGGAGCGGAAGGATTTGAAGCTGCGCCTCGAAGAATTGCTGGTGCGGGCGAAAGCCACGCGAACTACAGGTGAAGAGAATGATGCAACGTAGCAAGTCGAAGTACGCCAAGGCGCTGATCGCGAGTCTGGGCGCGTTGATCGCGCAGGGTGCGCTGGCCGCGTCGACCCTGCCGCAGCGCTGGCAGCTCAATATGCATCCGGGCGTGACGCAGACCTCGCACGAGGCCTACGCCATGCACATGCTCGCGCTGTGGATCTGCGTGATCATCGGCATCATCGTGTTCGGCGCGATGTTCATCGCGATGTTCCGCGATCGCAAATCCAAGGGCGCGGTCGCCGCGACCTGGTCGCACAACACCAAGGCTGAAATCGTCTGGACCATCGTGCCGATCCTGATCCTGATCGGCATGGCCTATCCCGCCACCGGCGTGCTGATCAACGAGGCCTACACCGACCAGTCGCAGATGACGGTGAAGATCACCGGTTATCAGTGGAAGTGGGGCTACGACTACGTCAACTGGGGCGACAAGGCCTATCACGTGCACTTCATCGCCAAGCTCGACGGCAGCAGCGACAAGACGCGCCAGCTCAAGTCCGGCCTCGATCCGTATGCAGTCAAGACCGGCGAAGAAAATACCTATCTCCTCAATGTCGATCATCCGCTCGTGCTGCCAACCAACACCAAGGTGCGCTTCGTCATCACTGGCGACGACGTGATTCACTCTTGGTGGGTGCCCGCGCTCGGCTGGAAGTCCGACGCGATCCCCGGAATCATCAACGACACCTGGACCAACATCTCCGAGCCCGGCATCTATCGCGGCCAGTGCGCCGAGTTGTGCGGTCAGGACCACGGCTTCATGCCGATCGTCGTCAAGGCCGTGCCGCCCGAGGAGTTCAAGGCGTTCGTGGACGCCGGCGGCTACGAGAAGCGCGACTACTGGACCGAGCCCTTCGTGCGCGAGGGCCAGACGATGGACTTTGCCACCGCGATGGCCCTGCTGCGCGATCGGACCGGACGTCCGGGTCCCGCCACCTGGCAGGGAGGGACCTTCGCGCCGGGGCAGGATCAATACCCCGTCGCGGGCGTGAGCTGGTACGAGGCGGCAGCGTACGCGGCCTTTCGAGGGAAGCGCCTGCCGACGATCTATCACTGGACGCACGCGGCGGCCCCCGAGCTCGGGGGAGCCATCACCCGCACGAGCAACTTCCGCGACAGCGGGCCTTCAGCCGCGACCGGACCGGGCCGGCTTGGGACCTTCC
>CAZDWH010000154.1:0-7503 GCA_964509025.1 uncultured Rhodanobacteraceae bacterium | reverse complement strand
TCGCCCGGCTGGAATTCCCAGGTGCGCGTGATGTAGAACTCGTCGAATTCCGAATTCGGCGGCAGCGCCGGAAATGGTGCCGCGAGATTGACGATGCGTACCGCCGCTTCGTCGATCAGCTTGGATCCGCTCGATTGGATCACGTCGACGCTGCGCAGCGTGCCGTCGCGGCGCAGGCCGACCGTCACCATCAGGCTTACCACGCCGCCGTTCTGCAGCTGGCGGCGGCGCGCCTCGTCCGGATAGTTGAGGTTGCCGACGCGCTCGATGCGCGCGACCCAGCCGGCCTGGTACGCAGCATAGGCGGCTTCCTTGGTGTTGGCCGAGATGAATTTTTTCTTCGGGCGCTTGGCGTACAGCTCGGATTCGCGCTGCAGCTCATTGGCCAGGCGCGCGACTTCGAGATGCCTCTCGGCCAGCGCGCGCGGATTCGGATTGGCCTGTTCGGGTTGTTCCTGGCGCTCGGTGTCGGTGCGCACGGCGAAGCCGGATTTGCGCGTCGTCGTCACCACTTCGCGTTCGCGCGCGGTCTGCGGCAGCGGCGTGCCGGTCTCGACCGGCACCGGCGCGATGCCCGCAGTCGGTTTCGGCGCGAGCGCGGAGACGGGATCGGTCGGGCGCACGGCCTTGTCGCTATTGCCGCCACCGGCGTTGTTCGCCTGCGCGACGAAGTCGGCCTTGTCGGCCTTCTGCGCATTCGCCGACTGCACCAGGATCACGTCGAGTGCGGGCAGGCGCGCCGGTGGCTTCTCGTACTCGAACGTCAAGCCCAGCGCGACCACCGCGTGTGCGATCAGCGAGAACAGCAGGGTGACGCTCAGCCGTTCGCTTGCGACGTTGGCTTTCGGAGTGCTCAATGACGTTGCCCCGGCCCTCAGCCCTCAGCCCTCGGCCCTGTACGCTCAATCGCGTCGAACAGCAGGCCGGCGATATTGAGTCCGAACTGTGCGTCGAGTTCGCGAATGCAGGTCGGCGAGGTGACATTCACTTCGGTGAGCCAGTCGCCGATCACGTCGAGGCCGACGAAGCGCATACCTCGCGCGACCAACTCGGGGCCTACTTGGGCAGCAATCCTGCGATCGCGTTCGGACAAGGGCACGCCGACACCCTTGCCGCCGCGTCCGAGATTGCCGCGGAACTCGTCGCCCGGCGGCATGCGCACGAGCGCGTACGGCACCGGTTCGGCGTCGGTCCGGAGGATGCGCTTGTCGCCGGCGCTGATTTCCGGGATGAATTTCTGCGCGAGCGCGAATTCGCGTCCTTCGTGCGTCAGCGTTTCGAGAATTACGTTGAGATTCGGATCGTCGCCCGAGGACAGGAAAATCCCGCGCCCGCCCATGCCGTCGAGTGGCTTCAACACGACCTTGCCGTGCTCGTGCGCGAAGCGCTTGATTTCGGTCGCATCGCGCGCGATCAGCGTCGGCGCGCAGCATTGCGGGAAGCGCAGCGCGAACAGTTTTTCGTTGGCGTCGCGCAAGCCGCGCGGATCGTTGATCACCTGCGCGCCCGCGCGCTGCGCGACTTCGAGTAGCATGGTGTCGTAAAGGAACTGCGCGTCGAACGGCGGGTCCTTGCGCGCAAGGATCACGTCGATCTTGCCCAAGTCGATCCACTGCGCCTCGCCGAGCGTAAACCAGTCATGCGCGTCATCGCGCACCGTGAGCGGCGCAGCGTGCGCCCACACCTCCGCCTGACGCTGCGCGAGGCTGCCCTGGGTCACGTAAGCCAAGCGATAGCCGCGCTGCTGCGCTTCGAGCAGCAGGGCCAGGGTGGAGTCTTTCTTGACGTGGATGGCCTCGATCGGGTCCATCAGCACGGCCAGGGTTCGGTTCATGAGTTGATCAGGGCGTGTTTTGCGGGTTGGGGATAACGCCTTGCGGGGTCTGGGGTGCCTGCAAGCGTGACGCAAGCCGCAGAAGCACGCCGCAATCCTGCAATATTAGCATTCCGACCCCTCAAGTGGCTTGGCACCAAGTGTGCATAAGCTCTTCATTCGGATGGAAAGTGGCAGGTCGCTGGAAATCGCTTGACAGGGGTGCAAGCTTGCGATTAAACAACGACTTTGCTGCATCATTTGACGGGCTCCGCAGGTTTTGCGCGGAAGTCCGCGAGCCGGCGGACGTAGTCCGTGACGCGGTGCGGTCGACGGCAAGCTCTCGGGGTTGGAGGATCAGGCGTGGAAGAAACCAATTCAAGCGGTCTGGCGGGTCTGCGGGTCATGGTGATCGATGACTCGAAGACGATACGCCGCACGGCGGAAATGCTGTTGAAGAAGGAAGGCTGCGATGTCGTTACTGCAGTCGACGGCTTCGAGGCGCTTTCCAAGATTTCCGACCATCAGCCGCAGATCATCTTCGTCGACATCATGATGCCGCGGCTCGATGGCTATCAGACCTGCGCGTTGATCAAGAACAACCAGACCTATCGCTCCACGCCGGTCGTGATGCTGTCGTCGAAGGACGGTTTGTTCGACAAGGCGCGCGGGCGCATCGTCGGCTCCGAGGAATATCTGACCAAGCCGTTCACGCGCGAAGAATTGCTCGGCGCGATCCGGCGGCACGTCGAGCACAAGTAGTTCGCGAAATATAGAGAATGCTTTAGGGGGCATTGGGCAATGGCGCATATTCTGATCATCGACGACTCACCCACCGAGGTGGAAATGCTCACTCGGTGGCTGCAGAAAAGCGGTTTCAAGGTCACCAGTGCGAGCAACGCCGAAGACGGCATCGCCGCGGCCAAGCGCGACCGGCCTGACCTCGTGATCATGGACGTCATCATGCCCGGCATGAACGGGTTCCAGGCGACGCGCACGCTGTCCAAGGACGCCGACACCGCGAACATTCCGGTGTTGATCGTGACGACCAAGGCGATGGAATCCGACCGCGTCTGGGGCATGCGTCAGGGCGCCAAGGACTTCATGACCAAGCCCGTGGTCGAGCGTGACCTGATCACGCGCGTCAACACCTTGCTGCCGCATTAAGGACGAGCCGCCGCGATGAGCGATGCCATGCACGAAGAAACCGTCGACATCAACTCCGAGTTGCTGTCGCCGTTCGAGATCCTGGTCGAATACGAGCGGCGCTCGCTCGCGCATTCGGCCGGCCTGCCCGAGCAGATCGACGCGCCCGGCCTGTGGCGCGGCATCGGTTTCCGCGTCGGCCTGCGTCACATGGTGTCGAGCTTGGCCGAGGTCAACGAAATTCTCGCCTATCCGCAGGTCGCGCACGTGCCGGGCACGCGCGCGTGGCTGCTCGGCGTGGCCAGCGTGCGCGGCAATCTCGTGCCGCTGGTCGATCTCAAGCAGTTCCTCTCCGGCGAGCCGAGTTCGCTCACCGATTCGAGTCGCGTGCTGGTCGTGCGCCAGTCGGGCGGCATGGTCGGCCTGCTTGTCGACGAAGTGGTCGGACAGCGCAACTTCTCGCCCGAGCAGCTTATTCAGAAAGAAAATGTCGAGGGCGATCCCTACGCGCGCTATGTGCTCGACGATTACGCGTTGGGCGAGGTGCAGTGGGGACAGTTCAGCATGGCAGCGCTCGTACGCGCGCCAGAATTCGTGCAGGCCGCGGCCTGACGTCAGGGTTTCGAGTACTTTCCTTCAATTTGGTTTTTTTGCGAGGTAACGGGCGATGAGCAGCACGGGGGCAGGAGAACGCACAGGTGGTTTCAACGGCTTGTTGGTGGCGCTGCTCGTCATCAGCATCATCATCGCGGTCGTGGACTTCGGCTGGCTCAGCTACCAGGCGGGTCAGGACGCCAAGGCCAGCGCGCTGGTCACGCGCGCGCAGGTGCTGTCGCAGCAGTTGTCGCGCCAGGCCAATGACGCCGCCGGCGGCAACCTCGACGCATTCGGCACGTTGAAGCAGACGCGCGATTCGATCGCCGACCTGATCAACCGCCTGAAGAACGGCGATCCGCGCAGCGGCATGAGCGGCTATGGCGGCAACACTTCTCTCAAAGGCGACTTCGCCGCGCTCGACGACGCCTGGAAGCAGCTCAGCGGCGATGCCGGCAAGATCCTCGATAGCAAGGAACAGATCATCGGCAGCGCCGGCAACATCGACGAATTCAATCGCAAGACCGCCGTGCTCAACTCGCGCATGGACGAAGTGGTGAAGATCCTGACCGAGCGCACCGCCTCGACCAACCAGGTCATGATTGCCTCGCGCCAGATGCTCTACGCCGACCGCATGCAGCGCCGCGCCCAGTCGATCATCCAGGGTGGCGAAGATTCGCCGACCGCCGCGGCGGGCCTGCAGCGCGACGCGCAGTTCTACGGCCAGATTCTCGCCGGCCTGCCCAACGGCGCGCCCGATCTCCACGTCAAGGCGATGGATAACTCTGCCGCTCGCGAAATTCTGACCGACATCAACCAGCAATGGATCGACCTCACGCCGGCGGTGACCAAGTTGCTCGAATCCGCTCCCGCGCTGCAGGAAGTCAAGCAGGCGGCGGACAAGGCCTCGATCGATTCGCAGACCTTGCTGCTCAAGGCCGACCCGCTGGCACAGCACATCAACGACCTGGGCTCGGGCACGGGCCGCATCTTCCCGAACTTGCTGCTCGGCCTTGCCGCCGCGGCCGCCGCGATCGTCCTCGTGCTGTTCCTCGCCTTGAAGCTGTTCCGCGACACGCGTGCGCGCTACCAGGCGAGCGCCGAGCTGAACAAGCGCAACGAGGTCGCGATTCAACGTCTGCTCGACGAGATGGGCTCGCTCGCGGATGGTGACTTGACCGTGAAGGCCTCGGTGACCGAAGACTTCACCGGCACCATCGCCGACGCCGTGAACTACGCGATCGACGCGCTGCGTTCGCTCGTGACGACGATCAACGACACCTCGGTGCACGTCGCTTCCGCGGCGAACGAAACGCAGGCGACCGCGATGCACCTCGCCGACGCGGCCGAACATCAGGCGCAGCAGATCACTTCGGTGTCGACGGCAATGAACGACATCGCGGTGTCGGCGGGCGACGTGTCGAAGAACTCGAACGAGAGCGCCGAAGTGGCGCAGCGTTCGGTGCGCATCGCCGGCAAGGGCGCGACGATCGTGCGTCAGACGATCGCCGGCATGGACTCGATTCGCGACCAGATTCAGGAGACGTCCAAGCGCATCAAGCGCCTCGGCGAGTCTTCGCAGGAAATCGGCTCGATCGTCGAACTGATCAACGACCTGTCGGAACAGACCAACATTCTTGCCTTGAACGCCGCAATTCAAGCGGCCTCGGCGGGCGAAGCGGGCCGCGGTTTCGCGGTCGTCGCGGACGAAGTGCAGCGCCTTGCCGAACGCGCCTCGGGCGCCACAAGGCGTATCGAAACGCTGGTGCAGACCATTCAAGCGGATACCAACGAAGCGGTCACCTCGATGGAACAGACCACGAGCGAGGTGGTGTCCGGTGCGCGGTTGGCCGAGGAAGCGGGCACGCAGCTCGGCGAGATCGAAAAGGTGTCGACCGACCTTGCCGACCTGATTAAGGGCATTTCGGTGTCGGCGCAGCATCAGTCGAACGCCGCGGCGAACGTGTCGTCGACGATGAACGTGATTCAGGAGATCACCTCGCAAACTTCCGCCGGCGCGAGCCAGACGGCCGAGTCGATCGGCAACCTGGCCCAGCTCTCCGCCGACCTGCGTCGCTCGGTCGCCGACTTCAAGCTGCCGACCTGACGTTGACGCAATGGACAATGTGCGCGCGTAAGGTGCAGCCCGGGAAGCCTTGATGAACTTTCAACACGACATCGATTTCACCACACTGAGCTGGATCAAGTCCGAGCTCGATGCGACGCTGCAACAGGCACGCATCGCACTCGAGGCTTATGTCGAGAATCCGGCCGACAGCGCACAGATGCGCGAGTGCGTGAACCATCTGCACCTAGTGCACGGCACGCTGCGCATGGTCGAGCTGTACGGCGCGGCCATGGTGGTCGAGGAAATGGAGCGCGTCGCGCAGGGCATCGCCGACAAGTCGGTCGCGCCGACCGACGACGTCTACTCCGCGCTGATCCGCGGCATCATGCAGCTGCCCGATTATCTCGAGCGCCTGCAGAGCGGGCACAAAGACATCCCGATCATCCTGTTGCCGCTGCTCAATGATTTGCGCGCGGCGCGCAGCGAAAAACTGTTGACCGAGTCGGTGTTGTTCACGCCCGATCTCGGCGCGCCGCTGCCGCACAAGCCGGCGGCGCCGATGCAGGCGAGCGAACTGCGCGGCGAAGTGCAGCGCTTGCGCAATATTTATCAAACGGCATTGCTGCTGTGGATCCGCGACGATGCGCCGGAAACGCAGTTTGCGCGCATGGGCGAGGTGCTCGAGCGTCTGGAAAACGTGTGCAGCAGCGATCACACGCGTCGCTTGTGGTGGGTGGCCAATGGCGTGCTCGACGGCGTGCGCGCGGGCTCGATCGAGACCACCAGCGCGATCAAGCAGATGTTCGGCAAGCTCGATCGCGAGATCAAGATGCTGATCGGTCAGGGCGAGGCCGCGTTCGATCAGGCGCAGTCGCGCGATCTGACCAAGAATTTCCTGTATTACCTCGCGCACGCCAGCGTCGACTCGCCGCGCGTGCGCGATATCGCCAAGCTGTACCGGCTCAACACGCTGCTGCCGAGCGAGCGCGAACTCGAACACGCGCAGGGCTCGATTTCCGGACACAACCGCGCGCTGCTCGACACGGTCGCCGCGGCGATCAAGGACGACCTGCTGCGCGTGAAGGAAGCGCTCGACATCTTCCTGCGCGGGCAGGACCAGGATCCGGCGCAACTCGCCGCGCAGGGCGAGGCGCTCGACCGCGTCGCCGATACGCTCGGCATGCTCGGCCTCGGCGTGTCGCGCAAGATCGTCGCGGAGCAGCGCCAGGTCGTCGGCGACATCGTCGAACGCAAGCGTCCGGCCGACGAGTCGAGCCTGCTCGACGTCGCAGGCTCGTTGCTGTATGTCGAAGCTTCGCTCGACGACCACATCGCGCGCCTCGGCGGCGAGAGCGCGCCGCCGGACGCGGCTGGCGGTTTCGAACTGCCCAAGGCCGAGGTCAACCGCATACTCGACTCGCTCATGCGCGAGGCTGCGGCGAATCTGGTGCAGACCAAGCACGACATGGTCGCGTTCGTAGAAGCGCCGTGGGATCACGCGCAGGTGGAACAGATTCCGCGCCTGCTCGAGGAAGTCGGTGGCGCGCTCGACATGCTCTCGCTGCACGACGCGGCGCAGCTGATCAACGGCATCGTGATGTTCATTGAAGTCGAGCTGCTGCAGCACCGCCGCGTGCCGAATCACGACCAGATGGACACGCTCGCCGACGCGCTCGCGTCGATCGAGTACTACATCGAGGCGACGCGCGAACAGCGCGGCGGGCGCGAGCACATCCTCGACATCACGCGCGCCAGCCTGCGCGCGCTCAACTACTGGCCGATCCCCAGCATCCGCGGCGAACAGCGCGCGGAAACCCCGATCGGCGAGATCACCGTGCCGGTCGGCGCCGCGGCAACGCCGCCTGCGGCAGCCGCGCCGACC
>CAZDWH010000153.1:0-7658 GCA_964509025.1 uncultured Rhodanobacteraceae bacterium | reverse complement strand
GCACGCCCGCGACGCCGACCGGCTTGACCACGCCGAACAGATCCGACTGCACCGATTCCTGATGGCGCACCAGATAACTCGCGAGGTAGACGATGAACATCAGCTTCACCGCCTCGACCGATTGGAAACTCGAGATGCCAAGCTTGATCCAGCGCCGCGCGCCATTGATGCGCGCACCGAGTCCGGGCACGAACACGAGCAGCAGCAGCACGACCGCGAGCAGCAACAGGCCGAACGCATTGCGCTCGAACCAGTCGAGTTCGGTGCGCGCAACGATCGAGCCGAGACCGATGCCGAGACCGAGAAAGATCAGATGGCGGATGACGAAGTAGAACGGGCCGAGATGTTGCCCGTCCGCCGTCGCGATCGAACTGGACGCGACCATCACGACGCCGAACGCCGCGAGCGCGCCGGCGGCGACGAGCAAGGCGACGTCGTAGCGACCGTCCGCCTCTTCGATGCGCTTGGCTTGTGAAAATCCGAACATGCCTAGCGTACCAATGACCTGTAGCAAAACCGGATTTTTGTGAAGTACTTCATCTCATCTATCCCTAGGCGCTCTCATCTCACCTTGAGCGTTGCGAGGCCGATCAGCACCAACACGACGCTGATGATCCAGAAGCGCACGATCACGCGCGATTCGGGCCAGCCCTTCAATTCAAAGTGATGGTGGATCGGCGCCATGCGGAAGATGCGCTTGCCGGTGAGCTTGAAGCTCGCGACCTGCAGCATCACCGAGGCGGTTTCCATCACGAATACGCCGCCCATCACGAGCAGCACGATTTCCTGGCGCACGATCACTGCGAGCGTGCCGAGCGCGGCGCCGATCGCGAGCGCGCCGATGTCGCCCATGAACACTTGCGCCGGATAGGCGTTGAACCAGAGGAAGCCGAGCCCCGCACCCGCGAGCGCGCCGCAATACACCACGAGTTCGCCCGCACCCGGAATCGACGGAATGCCGAGGTATTCGGAGAACACGTGATTGCCGGCGAGATAGGCGAACACGCCGAGCGCGCTGACCACGAGCACCGACGGCAGGATCGCCAGACCGTCGAGGCCGTCGGTCAGGTTCACCGCATTGGAGAATCCGGCGATCATGAAGTATGCGAGCGGCACGAAGAAGATGCCGAGTGGCACCGCAACCTGCTTGAACAAGGGCACGTAGAGCGCGGTTTCGGCCGGCGCATGCGCGGTCGTGTACAGCGCGAGCGCGATGCCGAGCGCGAACACCGACTGCCACAGATATTTCCAGCGCGCGGCCAGCCCCGCGCTGTTCTTCAGCACGATCTTCTTGTAATCGTCGTAGAAGCCGATCGCGCCGAACGCGAACGTCGCGCCGAGCACGATCCACATGTAACGACTGTTGAGATCCATCCACAGCACGCTCGCGATGCAGATCGCGAACAGGATCAGCGCGCCGCCCATCGTCGGCGTGCCCGCCTTGGTCAGATGCGTCTGCGGACCGTCGCTGCGCACGACCTGGCCGGCCTTCACGTCGGCGAGCTTGCGGATCACCGCCGGCCCTGCGAGCAACGAGAACGCGAGCGCGGTCAGCGTCGACATGATCGCGCGGAAGGTCAGGTACTGGAACAGATGCATGGCGCTGAGCTTGCCCTGCAGCAGTTGCGCGAGTTCAAGCAGCATGGCCGGCACCTCCGCTGACGCCGAGCGCCTTGACCACGCGTTCCATCGCCGAGCCGCGCGAGCCCTTGACCAGCATCGTTATGCCGGCGCGCACCTGCGTCGTGAGCACCGCGATCAACTCTTCCTGGTGTTCGTAATGTTTCGCACCCGGGCCGAACGCATCGACACTCGCACGCGACAACTCGCCGACCGCAAACAAGCGCGAGATGCCGAGATCGCGCGCGTACTCGCCGATCTGCGCGTGCAGCTGGCGCGCGGTGGGCCCCAGCTCGCGCATGTCGCCGAGCACGAGCCAGGTCTCGTGGCCTTCCGCGGCGAGCGTGTCGATCGCCGCGCGCGTCGAGCCCGGATTGGCGTTGTAGCTGTCGTCGATCAGGGTCCAGCCGCCCGGCATGGCGTGACGCACCAGGCGCCCCTGCACCGCGCTCGCGGATTCGAGTCCCTGCTTGATCGTCGCCAGGGGCACCTCGAGCGCATGTGCGATCGCGGCTGCGGCGAGTGCGTTCATCAGGTTGTGCTTGCCTGCGAGCGGCAGCGCGACATCGGCGCGTTCGTTGCCGATGCGCAGCACGAAGCGCGCGTTGCCGGCAAGGCTGCGGATATCCGCGCGCACTTCGGCCGCGTGATGCAGGCCGAAGCGGATCGTGCGCTGCGCTTGATTCATCTTCATGAAGGTCGGCGCGAAGGCATCGTCGGCATTGATGATCGCGATGCCGTCGGGCGGCAGCGCGGCGTAGAGCGCGCCCTTGGTTTCCGCGATGCCTTCGAGCGTGCCCATGCGCTCAAGATGGGCCGGCGCGATGTTGTTGACGAGGCCGATGTGCGGCTGCGCGATGGAGGCCAGATAGGCGATGTCGCCCGGTTTGCCTGCACCCATCTCGAATACGGCGTACTCGGCGTCCTTTGGCAAAGCAAGCACTGACAACGGCAGGCCGATCTCGTTGTTGAGATTGCCCGCGTTCACATGCGTCTTGCCATGCAGGGCGAGGATCGATGCAACCAAGGTCTTGACCGTGGTCTTGCCATTCGAGCCGGTGATGCCGATCACGCGTGCGTGGCGCTGCACGCGTAGCGCGCGCGCAATGTCGCCGAGCGCGACCTGGGTATCGTCGACGATCACCTGCGGCAGATCGACCGCGACGACATAGGAAACGAGCGTCGCCGCCGCGCCCTCCGCCTTGGCCGCGCCGACAAAATCGTGGCCATCGAATTGATCGCCCTTGAGCGCGACGAACAAGGCGCCGGGCATCGGGGTGCGCGAATCCGTCGCTATCGCATGCACGATCGCGTCGTCGCCGAACATCTGGCCCTGCGTCCACTGCGCGATTTCGGAAAGTCTCATGCGTGCGTCTCCAGCGCCAGGCGCGCCACCACGAGGTCGTCGAACGCATGCTTGACGCCGGCGATCTCCTGATACGGCTCGTGGCCCTTGCCTGCGATCAGCACGATGTCGCCGGCCTGTGCCTCGCGCAACGCGAGCGCGATCGCTTGCGCGCGGTCGCGCTTGACTGTGTGTGCGCGCGTGAAGCCGGCGACGATCTGCGCCACGATCGCGTCGCCGTCTTCGCCACGCGGATTGTCGTCGGTGACGATGACGCGATCGGCAAGGCGTTCGGCGATCGCCGCCATCTGCGGGCGCTTGCCCTGATCGCGCTCGCCACCGCAGCCGAACACGCAGATGAGCTTGCCCGCGCCGTGTTCGCGCAGGCTCGACAGCGCCTGTTCGAGCGCATCGGGCGTATGCGCGTAGTCGATTACCGCCAGCGGTTTCGCGCCGCCGCCGATGCGGTTCATGCGTCCCGGCACCGGCTGCGCGTGCGCGAGCGTCTGCAGGATTTGCACAAAAGTATACCCGAGCGCGCCGAGACAGCCGACCAGCGCGAGCAGATTGGAGACGTTGAAGCGACCGAGCAGTGGCGTCATGCCGGCACTCGTGCCCCATGGCGTAACCAGGGTGAAGCGGATGCCTTCGGCGCTCAGGCGCACGTCGCGCGCGACGATGTCGGCATGCGCATTGTCGATGCCGTAGCGCAGCACGCGCACGCGTCCCGGCAGGGTGTCTGCGAGTTCGCGCCCGAACTCGTCGTCGATATTGATCACCGCATTGCGCAGTCCCTGCCAGGTGAACAGCTTGGCCTTGGCCGCACCATAGGCTTCCATGGTGCCGTGATAGTCGAGATGGTCGCGCGTGAGATTGGTAAACACGGCAACGGCGAATTTGGTTGCGTTGACGCGCCCCTGCTCGAGCGCGTGCGAGGACACCTCCATCGCGACGTCGCTCGCGCCGGCATCGCGGAATTCGGCGAGCAGCGACTGCACACTGATCGCGTCGGGGGTAGTGCGTTCGCCTTCGTGCAGCTCGCCGACGAGCCCCGCGCCGAGTGGGCCGATCGTCGCTGCGCGCGCACCGAGATGCTGCAGCGCATGCCCGAGCAGCTGCACGGTCGAGGTCTTGCCGTTCGTGCCGGTAACGCCGACGACGCGCAGCGTTTCCGACGGGCGATTGTAGAAACGCGATGCAATTTCGCCGAGCTGCTCGCGCAGATGGTCGAGCCAGATGGTCGGGACTCGGGATTCGGCACTCGGGACCCGCACGAGATCGCTCGATGGGATGAAACCAAAGCGTGAATCCGCTGATGCCGTGTCGCCAGCCTCATAACCCATGGGGGTGGCGGCGGTCGCGGACGTTTCGGCGAGGATCACCGAGGCGCCCTGTGCAACCGCCGCCGGGGCAAACGTGATGCCATGGGCATTGGCACCCTGCAGCGCGACAAACGCGTCGCCTGCGCGCACGCGGCGCGAATCGAGCGTCAGTCCGCCAACCATCACCTCGCGCAGCGCCGCTGGCACGTCGACCATCGGCAGGCCCGCGAGCAGATCGGCGAGGCTCACTCCGGTCACGCTCACGGTTCCACCTCTTCGGCTTCGCCCGACGCTTGCTCGGGCGCCGCCACCGGTTCGCGCGGCAGCGCGGCGGGATTCGGGCCGGGACCGCCGGCAAACCAGTCCTTCACATTGTCCGGCGGCACGTCGAGCAGGCGCAGCGCGCCCTGCATGACGCTGCTGAACGCAGGCGCTGCGACGGTGCCGCCCATGTACTGGACGATGTCGGTGCCGGTCGCGCCCGAGATGACGATGGCGGAGACGAGACGCGGCTTGGTCGCCGGCACGAAGCCGACGAATACCGAGTTGTATACATTGCGATAACCGCCGTTGTGCGCGATATGCGACGTGCCGGTCTTGCCCGCGGCGAAATAGTTCGGCACCGCCGCTTTCGGCGCCGTGCTGTCGGGCGCGATCACGGTGCGCAGCATCGCGACGACTTCGTCGGCGATCTTCTGATCGACGATGCGCTTGCCTTCGTCGCCACCGCCCTTGACGCACGTCGGCGTGTGGATGACGCCGCCCGCCGCGAACGCCGCGTAGGCGCGCGCGAGCTGCAGCGGCGTGACCGACAAGCCGTAGCCGTAGGAAATCGTGTCCTGCTCGACCGGACCCCAGCGCTTGGCGATCGGCAGATTGCCTGGCGACTCGCCAGTAAAGCCCGACCCGGTCGGCTCGCCGAAACCGAAACGATGGAACATGTCCCACATCTGCTCGCGCGGCAGCGAGGAGCCGATCTTGGCCGCGCCGACGTTCGACGAATGCGTGATCACACCCGTCACGCTGAGCACGCCGACATTGCGATGATCGTGCACGATGTGGTCGTAGTGCTGCCACGAGCCCGGGTTCGTGTCGACTTTCGAATCGGGCCTCCATTTGCCGCTCTCGAGCGCGGCCGCGATGGTGACCGCCTTCATCGTCGAGCCGGGCTCGACCACGTCGGTCGCCGCGCGGTTGCGCATGTGGTCGAGCAGTTCGTCGGCCGACAGGTTCTGCGTCAGCGCGTTCGGATTGAACGAAGGCTGATTGACCATCGCGAGAATTTCGCCATTGTTCACGTCCATCACGACGATCGAGCCTTTTGCTGCGTGATGTTCCTTGATCGCGCTCATCAGCTCGCGGTAGGCGAGATACTGGACGTTCTTGTCGATCGACAGCGTCAGGTCGTGCCCGGGCTGCGGCGCGACGTCGAGTTCGACATCGGTCGCCTCGACCGCGTGGTGATGCAGGTCCTGGATCACGCTCTTGCTGCCGGGCTTGCCCGAGAGGTAATCGTCGAACGCGAGTTCGAGCCCCTCCAGACCGTGGTCGTCGACATTGGTCTTGCCGAGGATATGCGCGGTCACTTCGCCATTCGGATAGAAGCGGCGGAACTCATGCTGGCTGTACACGCCAGGGATGTTGAGCTTGAGGATCGCCTCGGCCGCATCGGGATTGAGATGGCGCACGAGGTAGACGAACTGTTTGCTCGAACGCTGATTGAGTTTCTGGCTCAGCGACTCGGCATCGACGCCGAGCGCCTTGGCCAGCTCGGGAATGCGATCGGTGTGATCGAGCAGCGTGGTCGGATCGGCCCAGATCGTTTCGACCGGCGTCGACACCGCGAGCGGCTCGCCGTTGCGGTCGAAGATCGTGCCGCGCGGCACCTCGATCGGGATCTCGCGCGTGTAGCGCTGGTCGCCCTGGTCCTGATAGAAATCCTTGCGCACCCACTGCAGGTCGACTGCGCGCACGACCAGCGCCGCGGCGGCGAGCACAAGCAGCATCAACACGACGTACAGACGCGCCTTGAGATTGACTGCCTGCATACGCGGCTTGGCGCGCGGCGTGTCGTCCGCGCCGAACCAGCGCCGTTTCTCGCGCGCGGGCGCGGGCGCGACGCCCTCGCGCTGTGCGCGAATCGGCGTGCCAAGCCTGGACAGGTCGAGCTGCAGATTCTCGCTGCGCGTCATCGCCGGATCACCACGGTGTTGGCGGGCGACGCCGAGATCATGCCGAGATCGCTGCGCGCGACTTTTTCGATGCCGTTGATCTCGGCCTTGGTTGCGCGTTCGAGTTCGAGCCGGCCAAATTCGAACTTGAGGCGATCGCGCTCTTTGGTCAGCTCGTTGTATTCGACGAACAGACGACGCGATTCCTGGCGCGCGTAGACGACGCCGAGCGCGCCGGCGACCACGCCCGCGAGCAGCGCGAGGATGATGGCGTAGCCGATGAGGCGCAGCGCGTTCATGCGAGGCGCTCCGCGATACGCAACACCGCGCTGCGCGCGCGCGGATTCACGTCAACTTCGGCTTCGCCCGCGAATTGCGCCGCGCCGATCAGCTTGAGGCGCAGCTTCGTCGCAGGTGGCGGCGGCAGACCACGGCGCGTCGGCGGTGGCTGCGACTCGTCGCGCAGGAAATTCTTCACCGCACGATCTTCGAGCGAATGGAAACTGATCACCGCGAGGCGGCCACCGGCCTTCAGTCGATTCACCGCCGCGCGCAGACCACGATCGACCGCGTCGAGCTCGCCGTTCACGTGGATGCGCAGCGCCTGGAAGCTGCGCGTCGCCGGATGCTTGTTCGCCTCGCGCCGGCCGAGCGTGCGCTCGATCAACTCGGCGAGTTCGAGCGTGCGCGCGATCGGCTGCTCGCTGCGACGAGTCGTGATGGCGCGCGCGATGCGGCGGCTCTGCTTCTCCTCGCCGTAGCGCCAGAGCACGTCGGCAATCTGCGCTTCGTCGGCACGCGCGAGGAACTGCGCCGCGCTTTCGCCGGAGCTTGTGTCCATGCGCATGTCGAGCGGCGCGTCGGCGCGAAATGAAAACCCGCGCGCAGCCTCGTCGAGCTGCGGCGAAGACACGCCGAGATCGAGCAGCACGCCATCGAGTCCCGCAGCGGTCGCGTCCCAGTCGGCCAAGTCGGCGAAATTGCCGTGGCGGATCGCGACGCGCGCGTCGGCGCCGAATTCCTCGCGTGCCGCCGCAATCGCGGTCGTGTCGCGATCCATCAAAAGAAGTTTTCCGCGCGATCCGAGCTTCGCCAGCACCGCGCGTGCGTGGCCGCCGCGACCGAAGGTGCCATCGAAATACGTACCATCGGCGCGGACCGCGAGACCCTCGACGACTTCGTCGAGCATCACCGGCACGT
>CAZDWH010000152.1:0-7667 GCA_964509025.1 uncultured Rhodanobacteraceae bacterium | reverse complement strand
CCCAGGCTCGTGAGATACGGGACAATCTCTGGCACATCGTCAATTATGTGCAGTCTCTGTGGACGTATCCTGAGGAACCGGACGTGAAATCGGTGCTCACGGTCAGGCGCATCGACGGGCCGCTGCCCTCAGGCCCCGATGACCCAGCCTGGAAGAAGGCCCCGACCAACTACTATCCCCTGGTGGGACAGGTGACGGAAGAGCCGCGCCTGTTTACGCCGCTGATCGTGGGCATCGAGATCCAGGCGCTGCACAACGGCAAGGAGGTCGCCTTCCGGCTGGTGTGGGACGACCGGACAGAGAGCAAGCCCGGCGGCAGTGGCGACACGGAGACCTTTACTGACGCCGTGGCCTTACAGTTTCCCGCGCAGCCCGCGCAGGGGGCGGAGCGTCCCTATTTTCTCATGGGGGATGCCAAGCGCCCAACGGATCTGTGGGATTGGCGTAATGATACGTCGGACAAAGCCGTCGTGGGGCAGACCACGGGCGTGTCGAGGTGAAAGGGCGAGAAGCGCTCCATGCTTACCAGACTCAGCGTGAAGATCAGCCGCTGGCGCCGGGCATCGCGTTTCCGCTGGTCCACAAGCTGCTGCGCCTGAATCCGCCGAAACCCGAAGCGCCGCGCGTCGAGGTGATCCTGCTGTCGCGCAACTCCGCCGACACTGGCTTGCGCATCTTCAATTCGATCGAGCACTACAAACTCGATATCGCGCGCGCGGCCTTCACCTCAGGTGCACCGACCGATCCTTACGTGCGCTCGTTCGGCGCGCAGCTGTTCCTGTCGGCGAATCCCGAGAGCGTGGCGCGCTCGCTCGATGCGGGCATTGCGGCGGCGACGATCCTGCCGTCGAAGGCGCCTTCGGCGTCGTCGCATCAGCTGCGCATTGCCTTCGACGGCGACGCGGTGATCTTCGGCGACGAAGGCGAGCGCATTTCGCAGGAACAGGGTCTCGATGCGTTTCACCGCAGCGAAATCGAGAACGCGCAGAGGCCGCTGTCTGGCGGTCCGTTCCGCGGGTTTCTCGCCGCGCTGCATCGTTTGCAGGAGGCGTTTCCCGAAGAGGATTCGCCGATCCGCACCGCGCTCGTGACCGCGCGCTCAGCGCCCGCGCACAAGCGCGTGATCCTCACGCTGCGCCACTGGGGCGTGCGCCTGGACGAAGCGTTGTTCCTCGGCGGTCGCGACAAGGGTCCGTTCCTCGAAGCCTTCGGCGCCGACATCTTCTTCGACGATTCCACGCACAACGTCGAATCCGCGCGCCAGCACGTCGCGACGGGGCATGTGCCGCATGGCGTATCGAATCGGAAGAAGCGTTAGAACCGCGGCGATTGGTGCTCGACAAGCGCCGTGCGAGAGGAATCTCTGGTCTCAGAACGGCCCCAATGCGACCACCTTCGCGGTCAGCGCGCGCTTGAACACCTCGTGCAGCGGCTTGTGCCAGTTGACGATGATCGGTTCGACCTCGGTTTTGATGAAACCCGCGCCGAGCGCGACTTCGAGCGCACGCTTGTCGCCGCAGTGGCCGAAGAACGCGTCGCAGTCGTCGGCGAACTTGGTAAAGGCGTAACGCAGGATAAGATGCCAGACGCCACCCGCGGCGTAGAGCGCCTCGCGCTCGTGCACTTGCATGCGCGCGATCGTCTCGCCATTGCTGCACGAGCCGCCGGAAAGGTATACATCTCCAAAAGGCCGCATATGCGAATAGCCGGCGAGATGCTGCGCGCCATCGGCGTCGCGATACAGGGCGACCAGGTGACGGCGGAAATCCGGCGGCGGATCGCCGAACTTGCGCCGGAACAGGGCGCCGACGAGGAAGTCCGCATCGTCGATCTCGGTGATCGTCAGGAATGCGCGGAGATGCTCGGGAATGACGTGTAACGCAGAGTGTTCCATGACGAACGCCGCAGGGTGTCTGTGCAAGCCTACTCAAATCTTCGTGGAATTCCCATTGATCGATGCATGGACGCAATGACGGACACCGGTGTTCGCCTACAATTGCGGGATGACCGCATCTTCTCCATCCACGTCGGCTAACGCGGCGAGTTTCAGCACCGATCGTGCTTGGCGCATCGCCGGCGCCGTGTTCTGCGTGTTGATGCTGATGGTCCACGTCGTGGCCGCGCTGCATTTTGCCGGCGTCACGGATTTCTGGCGCGATGCCTACTGGGCGACGCTGATCGCCCACGGCGAACGCTTTCCCTTGTCCGGCCCGCCGATCAACCAGATCTTCGAACTCGGGCCGTGGTGGTTCTATCTGCTCGCGTTGCCGGTGTGGTTGACCGGGCGAGTCGTCGCAGCGGTGATCCTGGTCCAGCTGCTCGCGGCGGCGAAATATTTTCTGGCCTGGCGCCTGGGCACGCGCTTGCTCGACGCGCGCTTCGGACTCGCCTGCGCCGTCAGCCTGGCGTTCACGGGCTGGTCGACCGCCGATTTGTGGTTTCCGAGCCATCCGGCGGTGGTCGAAACCTGCGTCCTGCTGCTGGCGTTTGCCGTGCTGCGCGGATGGCAGCGTCTTGCGTCGATCGAAGCGCTCCTGTTCGGACTCGCCGCTGCCGCCTGCCTGCATGCGCATCCGACGACGCTGCTCTACATCGCGCTTGGCGGAATGGCCTTGCTTTATCGCCATCGTTCCTGGCGCACGCTGAGCCTGCTTGGCGTATCGCTGGCCGTGGTGCTGCTGAGCCTGCTGCCACCCTGGCTCGATCCCGCAGTGGTCTTCGCCGGCGCGAGCAAACCGCTGGACACTTACTGGCAGAAGGATTTTGGCGCGAACGTTCTTGCGCGCGTGCCGCAGCTCTGGCTCGGACTCTACTTCGGCGGCGCGTGGAACGGCTTCCTGACGATGACGTTGTGGAAAACCGCCACGGCGAAATTCGTCTGGTACGTCTACTGCGCCTGCCTCGCGTTTGCGGCGACGGGCGTGGTGCTACTACGACCACGCTTGCGCGCCACATTTGCCGCTGCGCTGGCACTCGTCGTAGCGCAGATCGCTTTTCTTGCGCTCGTGCGCGGCTACACGCCGATCTGGATGGTGCCATCGTGTTTGCCGGCCGCGGCATTCGGCCTCGCGCTCGGCTGGTATGGCTGGCTCGCGTCCGTGGCGCGCGCGCGTGTCGCTGCCGGGAGCGCTGTGCTCACACTCTACGCCGCGCTCTCGCTCGCGCCGTTCGGCCTGTTCCTGCGCGAGCTGCACAGCGTGCGCGTAACGACGCATGCCAATCCGCTGTTCAATATGAGCGACAGCGAGGACGCGTATCAAACCGTGCCGACCCCTGCGACGAGCGTGCGTGACCTCGACGCGCTCGGAGCCGAGTTGTGCGCGCCAGTCACGCTGCACGCGCGCCTCGGTGCGGCGATGGAGAACGCGCTGGCGATCCCTGCGCGCAATGCCTGTGGCCGTTGGCCGGAGGAGTTGCGATTTGCCGGTATCCAAGGCGCCAATCATCTCGCGGGAATTTCGCTGCGCGCGGCGCAGGCGATCGGTATCGCGCCGGACCGCGTCGTCGGCCACATGGCCTTGTATACGCATCTACGCGCCGTGGCGCCGGCGGATGGCGCAGCGGCAGCGCGCCTGCAGCGCATGCAGGTCACGATCAATGCTTACGCGCGCCAGGCGGGGCCGGTCGAATTCGACTTCGATGCGGCTGCGGGCGATGTCGTCGCGCTGACCAATCGCTTCCCGCTGGTCGCGCCGCTGACGCTCGACAGCGTCATGGCGAACGACGCGCCGGCCAAACTGCTGTTCAGCGAGGGCAAGGGATTCATTTACGCCTGTGCGAATTGCACAGCCGATGCCGCGCCAGTGCATTGGCATCTGCGCGGAACGGGCATCGAGCAGTATCTCGATCTGGTTGTCCTGCTCAGCGCGCTGAAACCAGGCTAGCCGCGCATTTCGCGCAGCAGATCGGCGAAGCCCTCTGATGAAGTCCAATGCTGCCCGCACACCAGGCGCGGCAGCAGCCAGCGATTGGCGCCGCGTTCGACCGGCTGCGCCGCGGTCGCGAACGCGGCGCGCAGGCGATGCTCGTGCTGGAAGTCCGGCAGATATTCGCGCACGAGATAGTCGTTGCTTTCGCCATACGGGTAGGCGAACAGGCTCGTGCGGGTTGCGCAATGCGCATCGAGCCAGTCGCTGGCCTGGCGGATTTGCGCGTCGGCGTCAGCATAGGTTTCGATCGAGGTGAACGTGCCCTTGCGCTGTTCGCGTTGCGCGGTTTGCGGCAGCGTGGCGTGGTTATGGTCCCAGCTGTGACTCTCGATCGCGAGCGAGCCTTGGTCGATGGCCGCACGCCACCATTCGTCATCCCACCAGCCGCGGCCGATCATGCAGGTCTGGTCGAGTGTCGCGCGTGCTGCGGGCGAGACGATGACGAAACTCGTCGCGTGCGCCGGCGCGGCGGCTTGTGCGGAAAAATCGCGCAGGATCCGCGCCATGCCGCGCTGCCAGCCGTGTGCGGGATGATCGAGGTCGTGCCAGTCGAACCACGAGCCATCGTCGAACGAGATCGCGACTGCGCCGTCGACCGTCGACTCCGGCACGACGCCGAGCAGGGCATCGACGACGTGCGCCAGCGGCACGATGCGCAGGCCGAGTCGATGCAGCGTGCGCAGGTCCTCGGCCAGCGCGACGTGATCGTTGTCGGCGTAGTCGTTGCCCGCGATATTCATCGCGTGATAGGTCAGGACGGGAACGCGCATGCGGGTCGATCTGGTATCCGTGGCCGCGCAAGGGCCGGAATTTGAATAATTTTCGGGGCCACTTTCCGCAAGCTGGCGGCCGCAAAGACGAATACAATACGCAGCTAACGAGTCGTTTCGCAATCAGTCGTTTCGCAATCCGGCGCTTCGCAACGCAGCGTGCGCCGTCTGTTACCTGGAGCTGGCATGGCCGCAAATCCCCTGAATCCCATCGACCTGTACGACGTTCGTTCGCTGCTGAGCGAAGAAGAACAAATGGTGCAGGACACCGTCGCGCGCTTCACCGACACGCGCGTGCTGCCGATCATCGGCGACTGTTTCGACAAGGGTGTGTTTCCGACGGAACTGATTCCGGAAATGGCGGAACTCGGCCTGCTCGGTTCCTCGCTGCCGACCGAATACGGCTGCGCCGGCATGAACGCGGTGAGCTACGGCCTGATCTGTCAGGAGCTCGAGCGCGGCGATTCCGGTCTGCGCAGCTTCGCCTCGGTGCAATCCTCGCTGTGCATGTACCCGATCTATGCCTACGGTAGCGAAGAACAGAAGATACACTGGCTGCCGCAGATGGCGCAGGGCAAGGTGATTGGCTGCTTCGGCCTGACCGAGCCGCACGGTGGCTCCGATCCGGCCAACATGAAGACCAACGCGAAGAAGGACGCCAGCGGCGACTGGATCCTCAACGGCGCCAAGATGTGGATCACCAACGGCAACCTCGCCGACATCGCGATCGTGTGGGCGCAGACCGACGATGGCATCCAGGGCTTCCTGGTCGAGAAGGGAATGAAGGGTTTCGCAGCGCAGGAAGTGCACAAGAAGATGAGCCTGCGCGCGTCGGTGACCTCGGCGCTGTTCTTCGACAATGTGCGAGTGCCGGATTCGAATCGACTGCCGAATGTGAAGGGCCTGAAGGGGCCGCTTGGCTGCCTCACGCAGGCGCGCTACGGCATTACCTGGGGTCCGATCGGCGCGGCGATCGCCTGCTTCAGCGAGACGACCGAATACGCCAAGCAGCGCGTGCTGTTCGAGCGCCCGATCGCCGGCACGCAAGCGGTGCAGCTCAAGCTCGCCGACATGGCGCGTCGCATCACGCTGGCGCAGCTGTTGTCGCTGCAACTCGGTCGCTTGAAGGACGCCGGCAAGATGCAGCCGACGCAGGTTTCGCTGGCGAAGTGGAACAACTGCCGCATGGCGATCGACATCGCGCGCGAATGCCGCGACATCCTCGGCGGCGCCGGCATCACTACCGAGCACAGTCCGATCCGCCACGCACTCAATCTGGAATCCGTGATCACCTACGAGGGCACCGAGACCGTGCATCAGCTTGTGGTCGGGCGTGAAGTGACCGGCATCAACGCGTTCTGAGCGCGATCAACCGGGAGGGTTCGATGGGAAAGCTGGTTGCAATCGCTTGCTGCTTGTTATTGAGTGGATGTGTGGCGGCGGGGCCGCAGCAATTTGCAAAGTTGGCGCCGGTTCCGGGGGCACGCGTTGGGTTCGTCAATCTACTGGAGCCTGAGCTGACCAGCGTTCACCTGGGGCTTACGGCATTTGGCAATTTCAATAATCGTCTGAAGAATGACTGGAACTTGCCTGGATTCGCAGAGCAGGTCGCCAGGCAATCGCTTCTGCAAGCGAACTACTCCATAGTCGACGTGCGGCTCGACGAGGAAACCCTGCGCGGCGTGCGCGCGCGGGACGATCAAACCCACATGAACTTCAGCGGGCTGGAACGAGCCTGGATCGAGAAATATCGCGATATTCTTCGGGCAAACAATCTCAGTGCGCTCGTGATATTGCGTGAGGATTTGCGGAACGCCGCGCCGAACGGAGGTCTGCCGTTTCACGGCTACGGGCTGATGTCGTTCTTTATCGGCGGCCTAGGCAATCCAAACAAGAAACCGATGATGTTCATGACCGCCTATGCGGATGTGATCGGCGGTGAGCCGCCGCATCGGAGCACGGGGTGTACAGTTCCTCCGAATGCCAAGGCGCAGCACGTCAACCTCAATGTCTTGATGAGCGAATTTCTCGTGGATCCGGCGGAGTTGCACGTCGACGACCTCGCAAAGCTTCAGGCGTCTGATCTGGCGCCACTGCGGCCGCGCTTCGAGAAACTTATCGAGAGGAGGATTCGAGGTGACTTGGCAAGTTCGGGTCTGCTCCTCGATCAATCCGCATGTCAGCCAGTGTCGAATTGAAATGCTTGCACTCGAAACTCAACGATTGATCCTGCGCTTGCCGCATGTCAGCGACTTCGACCGCTATGCCGAATTGCACGCGCATGAAGCGGCGTCACAGCATATCGGCGGCACGCTGACGCGCGCGGCGGCGTGGCGCAAGTTTCTGCAGATGCCCGGGGCCTGGGCGGTGCAGGGTTTCGCGATGTTCTCGGTCGTCGAGAAGGCGAGCGGACTATGGGTCGGACAGACTGGGCCATGGCAGCCGGAAGGCTGGCCAGGCACCGAGGTCGGCTGGGCGTTTCATCCGGCTGCGTGGGGCAAGGGTTATGCCTCCGAAGCTGCCGCAGCCGCGGTCGATTGGGCGTTTGCGAATCTCAAGTGGGACGACGTGATCCACTGCATCGATGCGGCGAACACGCCTTCGCAGGGCGTGGCGAAGCGGCTGGGTTCGCGCATTCAGCGTCAGGCGCGGCTGCCAGCGCCGTTCGAGCACATCACGGTCGACGTATGGGGCCAATCGCGCGAGGAATGGCTCGCGCGGCGCGCGAACAACCGTCTGGAGCGCCGCACATGATGAAGATTTATGGCTACTCGCCTTCCGGCAACTGCCACAAGCTGCGCATGCTGCTGCATCATCTCGGGCGCTCGGATTATCAGTGGGTCGAGACCGACAGCGCGCACGGGGCGACGCGCACACCCGAGTACCTCGCCAAGAATCCGAACGGCAAGGTGCCGATGCTCGAGCTCGACGACGGCCGCGTCATGGTCGAGTCGAATGCGATCCTGAC
>CAZDWH010000151.1:0-7668 GCA_964509025.1 uncultured Rhodanobacteraceae bacterium | reverse complement strand
CATCTGCTGCGCGAAGTCTGGGGTGCGGCGCATGTGGAATCGCCGCAATATCTGCGCATCTACATGCGCGCGCTGCGCCACAAGATCGAAGCCGACCCGACCCAGCCGCGCTACCTGCTAACCGAAGTAGGTGTCGGCTACCGACTGAGCGACTAGCGGGGTATGTAGCGGGGACGCATGGCTTATTGGGATATTCCTTGGGATATTATGCGAATCCCAAACGATGCCAAGTCCATGAAGCCACTGCTGCGTGCTCTATTCTGCTTCGCGCTGATCACCCTCTCTGCCTGCTCCGCACCGGGCACCAAACCCTCCACCAAAACCTATGCGCCGTTGATCCTGATCTCGATCGACGGCTTCCGCGCCGACTATTTCGACCGCGGCCTGACGCCGACACTGCGCGCGCTGGCTGCGGATGGCGTGCACGCACAGGCGATGCGGCCTTCGTTTCCGAGCCTGACGTTCCCGAACCACTACACGCTCGTCACCGGCTTGTATCCGGATCATCACGGCATGGTCGGCAATTCGATGTGGGACGCCGAGCTCGGCAAGTTCAGCCTGAGCAACAAGGATGCCGGGCGCGACCGGCGCTGGTGGGACGGCGGCGAGCCGATCTGGGTGACCGCGCAAAAGCAGGGGCTGCGTACCGCCACCATGTTCTGGCCCGGGTCGGAGGCAGAAATCCATGGCTATAGCCCCGACTACCATAAGGCCTACGACGGCAAGATCACGCCCGATCAGCGCGTCGATCAGATCCTCGCATGGATGGATTTGCCGGCAGGCCAACACCCGCAATTCGTGACGCTGTATCTCGATCAGGTCGATCATCAGGGCCACGATCACGGTCCCGACTCCGCCGAAGTCGCACAAGCGCTGCGCGACGCGGACGCGGCAATCGCACGCCTGGTCGCCGAGCTGAAGAAGCGTCAGTTGTATACAAGTGCAAATATCGTCGTCGTCTCCGATCACGGCATGGCCGCGACGACGGAGAAGCAGTCGGTGGTGCTCGACCGCCTGGTCGATCTGCGCGACGTGGATATCGTCAGCCTCGGCGTGGTCGGCGGGGTCAACCCGAAAGCCGGTCGTAGCGCCGCCGTGGAGCAATCCCTGCTCGCTCCGCACGAGCATGTGAACTGCTGGCGCAAGAGCGAAGTGCCGGCGCGCCTGCACTACGGCACGCATCCGCGCGTGCCGGCGATCGTCTGCGTCGCCGACGATGGCTGGAAAATCGAGACCCAGGCGATGCTCGATCGTCCGCACCACATCGAAGGCGGCGAGCACGGCTACGACAACGCCGATCCGAACATGCGCGCGCTGTTCATCGCGCACGGGCCGGCGTTCAAGTCCGGCCTTACCGTGCCGGAGTTCGACAATATCCACGTCTACGCGCTGCTCGCGCACCTGCTCGGCATCAAGCCCGAAGCCAACGATGGCGACGCGACGGTAACCGCGCCGATGCTGCGCCGGTAAATCTTTTTCTGATCAGGGACTTGCATCAGATGGGTTTGAAATCCGTCATATAATTGAACTATAAAGTATGTAATTGCCTTGACAATTATTGTGCAGACAATATAATGTCGGCATGCAAACCAAAGCCCTCCCCTGCGATCTGCGCGAAGACGCGAATTTCCCCCTGCTGATCCGCCAGGTGCGTGACGGCCTATTCGCCAGGCTTGAGCACGAACTCAACGCCATCGGCGTCGAGCTCAATCACAGCCAGTACCTCGTGATCAAGCTGCTGGCCAAATACGGACCGCAGATGCCGGGCGACCTTGCGCGCTGGCTCGACCACAATGCCGGCGCCATGACGCGGCTTCTGGACCGCCTCGAAGACAAAGGCTATCTGCGCCGCCAGCCGCACGCAGAGGATCGCCGCGCCCTGCGCATCGAGCTGACCGAGGCCGGCCAGGCGCTATGGGGCACGATCCGCGAATGCAGCGAGCGCATGCAGCAAGCCGCCATGCGCGAGCTGTCCCAACCCGAACGCGACATCCTGCTCGGCCTGCTGCGCCGCGTGCGCGATACCCTGGAGAAGACGCCATGATGGCGAAATCATTGCCTAAGCAATCCTTTACCCGCCGGTATGTTTTTCCGGCATTTTTCGGCGCCAGCCTTGCCTTGACCGGCTGCGCCAGCACGGGTGGCCTGCATCCCGAAGGCAGCCTCGCCTCGCCCGCCTCGTTGCATGCAGAACGCAGCCTTTCCAAGCTCAAGCTGAGCCCTGCCGCGTGGCCAGCCAGCGACTGGTGGAAGGCGCTCGGTGATGCACAGCTCAATGCGCTGATCGACGAAGCGCTCAAGAGCAATCCAGATCTCGCCAGCGCCGATGCACGCGCGCGCGCTGCACAGGCGCAGGTCGACAGCGCGAATTCGCGCCGCCTGCCGAGCGTGAATGGCGACGCCAGCGTCACCGGCATCCGTTTGCCGACGACGGCGTTTCCGAAGCCACTCGGCGGCACGTTCCAGAGCTTCCCGGCGATCTACGCAAGCTTCAACTGGAGTTTCGACCTGTGGGGCGGCAAGCGCGCTGCCTGGGAAGCCGCAATCGACCAGGCGCGTGCGGCCGAGATCGATGCGCATGCCGCGCGCATCGCATTGTCGACCAATGTCGCGCGCGCCTATGTGCAACTCGACTACGCCTACGCCACGGCCGACGTCGCGGCCGCGCAGCGCAAGCGCGCGAACGCGGCGCTCGAACTCGTGCAGAAGCGCGTCGCCGCGGGCATCGACAGCCAGTTGCAGGTGAAGCAGGCGGAAGCCGAAGTCGCGAGCGCCGACCAGCAGGTCGCACTCGCCGACCAGGCTATCGACTCCGCGCGCTTCGCACTTGCGGCGCTGCTTGGCCAGGGGCCGGATCGCGGGTTGGAAATCGCGCAGCCCAAACCTTTGCGCGCAGGTACGCTCGTCGCGCCGCCGAATCTGCCGGCTGAACTGCTCGGCCGTCGCGCCGATCTCGTTGCCGCGCGCTGGCGCGTCGAAGCGGCGAGCCGCAACATCGCCGCGGTCAAGACCGAATTCCTGCCGAACATCGGCATCAACGCGATGGCTGGCCTGACTTCGTCAAGCGTCGACAATCTGTTCTCGCTGCCCGCGCGCTTCTTCGAGATCGCGCCAGCGATCAGCCTGCCGATCTTCGACGGCGGCCGCCGCCGCGCCGACCTCAAGGGCGCCGATGCGACTTGGGATATTGCCGTCGCGCAGTACAACTCCACGCTCGTTGCCGCTCTGAACGACGTCGCCGACAAATATTCCGGCCTCGATTCGCTTGCGACGCAGATCGCTGCGCAACAGCGCGCAGTCGACGCAGCGCGCCAGGCGTTCGATCTGTCGCAGCAACGTTACAAGGCCGGCGTCGGCAGCTATCTCGACACGCTTTCGGTGCAGCAGCAGCTGCTCACCGCCGAGCAGCGCATGGCCTCACTCAACGCGCAACGCATCGATACCTCGGTGCGCCTGGTGCAGGCGCTCGGCGGCGGATTCGAAGCCAGCGACAACGCACCGCCGCTCGCGCAGGCACAGCAGTAAACGCATCTCGCAAACATTTGCAAAAAGGTATACCAACATGAGCACGCCCAATCCCAACCAATCCGAGGCCGTGACCACACCGAACGGCCGCCGCCGTTTCCTGCTGCGCCTGGTCGCGTTGATCGTGATCGCTTCCATGCTCGGCTACGGCCTGTGGTACTACACGGTCGCACGCTGGCACGAAGGCACGGACGATGCTTACGTCGCCGGCAATATCGTGCAGATCACGCCGCAGACGATCGGCACCGTCGTCAAGATCAATGTCGACGACGGCAACCTTGTGCACAAGGGCGACGTGCTGGTCGAGATCGATGGCAGCGATGCGCGCATCGCCCTGCAGCAGGCCGAGGCGAACCTCGCGCACACCGTGCGCCAGGTGCGCGGCTGGTACAGCAATGCCGAGGGCGGCCAGGCGGTCGTCGCAACGCAGCGCGTGGCGCTCGATCGCGCCCGCGCCGACTACACGCGGCGCAAGGGTCTTGCCGCGAGCGGCGCGATTTCCGCCGAAGAACTCGCGCATGCCTGGGACGCGCTGATCGCATCGGAAAGCGCCTACGCACAGGCGCAGCAGCAGCTCAACACGGCGAAGGCGCTGATCGATGAGACCGTCGTCGCCAAGCATCCCGACGTGCAAGTCGCCGCCGCCGCGCTGCGCACGGCCTATCTCAACGATGCCCGTTCAAAGCTGATCGCGCCAGTCGACGGCTACATCGCCAAGCGTAGCGTGCAGGTCGGCCAGCGCATCCAGCCCGGCCTCGCGCTGATGGCTGTGGTGCCGCTGCACGAAGTGTGGGTCGATGCGAACTTCAAGGAGACGCAGCTCAAGCAAATGCGCATCGGCCAGCCGGTGACCCTGCAATCGGACCTGTATGGCAGCAATGCCGAATTCCACGGCAAGGTGCAGAGCCTCGGAGTCGGCACCGGCAGCGCGTTCTCGCTATTGCCCGCGCAGAATGCGACCGGCAACTGGATCAAGATCGTGCAGCGCGTGCCGGTGCGCATCAAGCTTGAGCCGTCCGAGCTCGACAAGAACCCGCTGCGCATCGGCCTGTCGATGGCAGCCGAGGTGAACCTGCACGATCAGTCCGGCCCCGCGCTCGCGCAGCAGACGCCGACCACGCCCGCGTTCACGACCGATGTGTATCAGGGCCAGATGGAAGGCGCGCAGGTGGACATCGACCGCATCATTCACGAGAACGCCGGAACGAGCGCGAGCGTGGCGAAGAAGTAGGGCGCGTCTACGGTACGTTTCGAGTCATAACTATCTCTGGCGCGATTCGTCGCGCCCACCTACGCGCGCAGGAAAGCTGCGGTTCGAAGGCGAACTCCGACACACTATGGCTACGACGCAACCCCTACCCTTCCGCCCCGCCAATCCCGGCCTCACCACGGTCGGCCTATCGCTCGCCGTGTTCATGCAGGTGCTCGATACGACGATCGCCAACGTTTCGCTGCCGACGATCGCGGGCAACCTCGGGGCGAGCGCCGATCAGGCGACCTGGGTCATCACCTCGTTCGCCGTGTCGAATGCGATCGCGCTGCCGCTGACCGGCTGGCTCACGCGGCGCTTCGGCGAAGTGCGCCTGTTCGTCGCGGCCACGCTGTTGTTCTGCCTCGCCTCGTTCCTGTGCGGCATCGCGCAGAGCATGAGCATGCTGATCCTGTTTCGCGCCATCCAGGGCGCGGTCGCCGGGCCGATGTACCCGGTCACGCAGAGCTTGCTGCTGTCGATCTATCCGCCGGAAAAGCGCAGCCAGGCATTGGCACTGCTGATCATGGTGACGATCGTCGCGCCGATCGCCGGCCCGATCCTCGGCGGCTGGATCACCGACAGCTATTCCTGGCCGTGGATCTTCTTCGTCAACGTGCCGGTCGGCATCTTCGCGGCGTTCATCGTGTTCATGCAGATGCGCGAGCGCATCGAACAGACGTTCCGCCCGCGCATGGACTACATCGGTCTCGCCACGCTGATCATCGGTGTCGGCGCGTTGCAGATCCTGCTCGACAAGGGCAACGACGAGGATTGGTTCCAGTCGAACTTCATCGTCATGATGGCGATCGTCTCGGCGATCAGCCTCGCGATCTTCCTGATCTGGGAGCTGACCGACAAGGAACCGATCGTCAACCTGCGCCTGTTCCGCCACCACAACTTCATCTTCGGCACGCTCGCGATGACGCTGAGCTACGCGGCGTTCTTCTCGATCAACGTGCTGGTGCCGCAATGGCTGCAGCGCTATCTCGGCTATACCGCGACATGGGCTGGCTTCGCCGCCGCGCCCATAGGCATCCTGCCGATCCTGCTCACACCGTTCGTCGGCAAGTACGTCAACCGTTTCGATTTGCGCATGGTCGCGTCGCTCGCGTTCGCGATCATGGGGCTCACCAGCTTCATTCGCTCAGGCTTCTATCTCGACGTCGATTTCCACAACGTCGCGATGGCGCAGTTCATCCAGGGTCTCGGCGTCGCGTTCTTCTTCATGCCGGTCACGCAGATCATGCTGTCCGACCTGCAGCCGAACGAGATCGCCGCGGGCGGCGGCCTCGCCACCTTCGTGCGCACACTCGGCGCGAGTTTTGCCGCGTCGATCACCAATTTCATGTGGCAGCACCGCGCGATCACCCATCACGCGCACATGACCGAGCACCTTACCGCCTACGACCCGGACACGCAGCAGGCGATCGCCACGCTCGGCCAGGGCAACGTCAATGTCGCCTACGGCATGCTCGAACGCATGCTCGTCGCGCAGGGCTACCAGCTCTCGTTCAACGAGCTCTTCCACGTGCTCGGCTTCATCTTCCTGTCGCTGATTCTCGTGATCTGGATCGCGCGGCCACCGTTTGCGGCGAAGATGGGCGGCGGCGGGGATCACTGATCGTCCGCCGCGCTGCGAGCAGAAGCCGCAGTGCACAATGACTTCCGGCCAGTTCCTCCGGCCTCGCGTCTCGTTATGCTCGGCGCAACGGAGGTGCGTCATGCCGCGTATCGTACGTCGAGATTTCCTGGTCGCCGCCGCCGCGCTCGGCGCGACAGCCGTGTTCGGCGAGTCACGCGCCGCGCCCTCGCGCGTGCGCTGGATCGAGCGCCGCGATCTGTATCCCGAAGGCGTCGCCTCGGGCGACCCGACATTCGATAGCGTGCTGCTATGGACGCGGCGCGCACCGATCGACGGCAAGACTTCCGCGCGTTTGACGCTCGAAGTCGCAGAGGATAGGGAGTTCACGCAGGTGATCGCGAGCCGGCAAATCCATGTCGGCGACGAAGCGGACTGGACCTGCCGCGTGCTGCTCGGTGGATTGCAGCCCGCGCACGAGTACTTTTATCGCTTTACCGATCAGGATGGCAACGGCAGCCGCATCGGCCGCACGCTGACGGCGCCGCGCGATGACGATGCGCGCGCGGTACGCTTCGCCTTCGTCTCGTGCCAGAACGCGAACGCCGGCGCGCAGCACGCCTACCGCCGCATGATCTACGAAGACCAGCGCGCGGCACCGGAGAATCGCCTCGGCTTCGTGCTGCATCTCGGCGATTTCATCTACGAGCTCGTCTGGTATCCGGAAGACCGCAAGCAGATGTACGACCGCCGCATTCGCGAAGTCGTGCGCTATGCGAACGGCGAGAAGCACGCCGATTTCCATATCCCGACCACGCTCGACGACTACCGCGCGGTGTATCGCGCCTATCTGCACGACCCCGATCTGCAGGACGCTCGTGCGTATTTCCCGTTCGTCGCGATGTGGGACAACCACGAGTTCTCCTGGCTAGGCTGGCAGAGCCTGCAGAAGTTCGACGGCAAGACGCTGCCGCGCCAGACGCGCAAGGTCGCGGCGATGCAGGCCTGGTTCGAATATCAGCCCGCACGGATCAAGAAACCACATGCCACGCTCGAACGTTTCGAGGCGCCGCGCGTCGTCGACGCGCCAATCGAGCGTTTCGACGAGCACGGTCTGGGGCAGGAACCGAACAATCTCGCCGCGCTCGCGAGCCTCACCGGCTATCGCGCGCTGCGTTACGGCCGCCACGTCGACCTGATCATCACCGATCAGCGCAGCTACTCATCCGGGGACGCAAGTGGCCGTGACGAAGCCGACGCGCTTACCGCGCCCGATTTTCCGCCGTTTTTTCCACAGGAATCACAGGAAATA
>CAZDWH010000150.1:0-7696 GCA_964509025.1 uncultured Rhodanobacteraceae bacterium | reverse complement strand
TTTGCAACATCGTGACTTTCTTGCGCTTGGCGCTGCGCGCGAGCTCGAAGGCGTAGCGCACGATGCGCTCGGAGCCATGGCGCGTGATCTTCTGTGTCAGCGTCGCGGTTTCGCCGTCGGCCGATACCGCCTGACCTTCGCCGATGTAGGCGCCTTCGGTGTTCTCGCGCACGGTGAGAATGTCGATGTTCTCGTAACGCGACTTGGTCGCGGGGAACGAGATCGCCGGGCGCACATTGGCGTACAGATCGAAGCGCTTGCGCAGCGCCACGTTGATCGAAGTGAAGCCCTCGCCGACCGGTGTGGTCAGCGGGCTCTTGAGCGCGACCTTGTGCTTCGCGATCGCATCGAGCGTAGCCTGCGGCAGCAACTCGCCGGTCTTTGCCTGCGCGGCAAGTCCAGCTTCGACGAAGTCGTACTGCAGGCCAAGGTTGAGCGCATCGAGCACGCGCAGGGTCGCGCGCATGATCTCCGGGCCGATGCCGTCGCCGGGGATCACTGCAATCGTGGTGGACATGGGTTACGCCGCTTGAATCAAAAAAGGGCGCGCATTATAGGCCTGACAGCGCCACAGGCCTAGCGAAACAACCTGATCGCTCTGGCGGCATTCAGGCTTGGCGTCACGCGCGCCTACGTCGATTCGAGCTGATCGAGAAAGTCCACCGCTCGGCGCAGATGGGGGATGACAATCGATCCGCCGACCACGAGCCCGACGCTGAAGGTCTCGAAGAATTCCTCGCGGTTCACGCCGGCGTCGCGGCACTGCGCGACGTGGTAGCTGATGCAGTCGTCGCAGCGCAGCACCAACGACGCGACGAGGCCGAGCAGTTCCTTGGTCTTCACGTCGAGCGCGCCGTCGCGATAGGTCTGCGTGTCGAGCGCGAAGAAACGCCGCACGACCTGATTGTCTTCGGCCAGGATGCGCTCGTTCATGCGCTGACGGAATTCGGTGAACTGCTTGACGCGATCATCTTGCTTCGCTGGCTTGCTCTTCGTCTTGGTCGCGGATTTGCTCTTTGCCATGTCACCCTCGATGAATGCCGTTGTCTCAGACTGTGGTCGCAATCAGCTGCGCGAGCTTGCCGCTGTGATCCGCCGCGGCCAGCTCCTCGAAGCCGCCGATATGCGTACCGTTGACGAATATCTGCGGCACGGTGCGGCGGTTGTGCGTGCGCGCGAGCATCTCCTCGCGCCGCGTGGGGTCGGTGTCGATGCGGATTTCCTCGTAGTCGAGGCCCTTGCGCTTGATCAGGTTTTTCGCGGCGACGCAGTAGGCGCAGTTCGCGCTGGTGTATATTTCCACTTTTACCGTCATCTGACGCAACACTCGTTTCGCCGCAGCTGACGCCAGTTTGGGGGCTGATGCAGCGCTTTTCCAGCCCCCCGAACGAGCACAAGCGTCGCGAGCGAAGACAGTTCACGCGACGCCGGAGCACAGGAACCGGAGTTTAGTTCTTCGTAAATGAGGATTTACTCGCCGCATCCGTGGCTCGCCCTGCGGGCCATTCGCTATGCGAATGTTCGCTCCGGCATCCTGCCTTCGCAGTCCGAGCACCGCCGGCGCGTGAAATGTCGAGCGCAGCAGCTTGTGCCGCGTTCGGGAGGTTAACGACGGCTTAAGGCCCTTCCCGCCACCATGGCCGCCTGACCCTCATGGGTGTAAGGTAGCCCAACGGCCGCAACCCTCCTGAAGCCGCACCGTACATGTTCTCCAAACAAATTTCCCGTGTCTTTCTTGCTGCGGCGCTGACCGCATGCATCGGCATTGTGCAGGCCTCCGACACGCGCCTGCCCAACCTCGGCAGCTCGGCCGGACAGATCGCCTCGCCCGAACAGCAGCGCCAGTACGGTTTCTACGTGCTGCACGAACTGCGCAACCACGATGGCGTGCTCGACGATGCGCTGCTGACCGACTATCTGAACACGCTTGGCTATCGCCTAGTCGCGAACAGCGCCCAGCCCGACCAGGCGTTCACGTTTTTCGTCGTGCGCGACAACGACATCAATGCCTTCGCCCTGCCCGGCGGTTTCGTCGGCGTCAACGCCGGCTTGATCACGACGAGCGAAACCGAGAACGAGCTCGCGGCCGTGCTTGCGCACGAAATCTCGCATGTGACGCAAAACCATCTGATTCGGGCAGTCGAGGCCGAGCAGAAGATGACGCCGCTGATGATTCTCGCGATGATCGGCGCGCTTGCCGCGGCTTCGCACACGAGTGCGTATTCGACCAGCAATGCCGATGTCGGCGCAGTCGCCGCGGTGCAAGGTCTGGCCGCGCAGATGCAGATCAATTTCACGCGTGCGGACGAATCCGAGGCCGATCGTGTCGGCATCAGCACGCTGGCGAAAGCGGGCTTCGATCCCGACGCGATGGCCGCTTTCTTCGAACGCATGCAACGCGCGTTGCGCCCGGGCTTCGACGAAAACGACGTGCCCGCGCTGCTGATGGATCACCCGGTGACGACCACGCGCATCAGCGAAGCGAAGGCGCGTGCCGAAGTGATCAAGAAGGAATACAAGCCGGCCGTGACGGTTGGCGACGTCGAAGAAACCGGCAAATCCGCCGCGGCGGTCGCATGGAAATCCGACGCTTCCGCGGCGGCTGCGCCCGGCGCGCGGCTCAATCTCAATTTGCCGAACAGCCAGCTCGGTGCGGACACGAATCTCGTGCGCGCGGCCGAGACGCCACAGAATCGCCTGCGCCAGCGCGAGCGTTCCCAAGCCTACTACCTGCTCATGCGCGAACGCGTGCGCGTGCTCGCGAGTGCACATCCGGCGGAGATGATCACCTACTACGCGGACAATCTGCGCAACCATTCCGAATTCGATCAGGCGTCGAATCATTACGGTTACGCGCTGGCGTTGACCCGCAGCGGCAAGGCGAAGCAGGCGCAGGAGGAGCTCGCCAAGCTCGCGGCGAAAGATCCGGAGAATCTCGTGTTCCAGATCGCGCTCGGCCACGCGGAATTGCACGCCGGCGAGCGCAGCGCAGCGCTGCAACGCTACGCGCGCATCGAGAAGGCGTTTCCGAACAATCGTGCGCTCGCGCTCGCGCACGCCGACGCACTGCTGCAATACGGCGACAAGAACGCGGGCAAGCAGGCGCAGGAACTGCTGCGCGCACAGCTCGCGCGCGACGACGAGGATCCCGACCTGCAGACCACCTACGCGCGCGCTTGCGAGCTTGCCGGCGACAGCGTGCGCGCGGGCGAGGCGCATGCAACCGCCGCCTATCTCAACGGCCGCGCCGAGGACGCCTTGAATCAGCTCAAGCAGATCGCCAAGCGCAGCGATCTCGACTATTACCAGCGTACGCGCGTCGAGGCGCTGATCGCACAGATGACTCCGATCGTGCTCGACCTGCGCCGTCATCACATCAAACCCGAAGATCAGGGCAAGCTCGCGGCGACGAACCTCGCGCAGCCGCGCTTCCAGGTCTGCGTCGCGAACGGTTGCAACAAGGCAGAAAACGACGAGGCACAAGGCACGCAGCGCTCGCGGTTCGCGCGTCCAGGCGCGAACTGGCCGTCATCGAAAGTCACAAATCTCGACTCTTCGTCATCGAACGGTAACAATCCGCCGTTGCAATAGCGCAGCCTAAAGCCCCCCAGCCGGTGGAAGCGTGCTTAAAAATATCCTGATCGTCGAAGACGAACCCGCCATCCGCGACATGGTTTCCTTCGCCCTGCGCAAAGCCGGGATGGAACCCGCGCACGCGGCCGACGCGCGCGCCGCGCAATCCATGATCGTCGAGCGCGTGCCCGACCTGATCCTGCTCGACTGGATGCTGCCCGGCATGAGCGGGCTCGATCTTGCGCGCCGCCTGCGCAAGGAAGAACTCACGCGCGACGTGCCGATCATCATGCTGACTGCGCGCGGCGAAGAAACCGACCGCGTCGGCGGCCTCGAGGCCGGCGTCGACGACTACGTGGTCAAGCCTTTTTCGCCGCGCGAACTGATCGCGCGCATCAAGGCGGTGATGCGCCGCACGCACGGCGTCGACACCGACGGCGTAATCGAAATCGGCGCGCTCAAGATCGACAGCGCAGCACATCGCGTCTATGCCGGCGCCGAGACCGTGCCGATCGGCCCGACCGAATATCGCCTGCTGCATTTCTTCATGACCCACCCCGAACGCGTGTACTCGCGCAGCCAACTGCTCGACTACGTTTGGGGCGGCAGCGTCTATGTCGAGGAACGCACGGTCGACGTGCACATCCGCCGTCTGCGCAAGACGCTCGAACCGCATCGTTGCGACGATCTGGTGCAGACCGTGCGCGGCGCGGGCTACCGCTTCTCCACCGCGCCCGCCGCTTAACAAAAAAGAGCCGGACATGGCTGCTCTTAGTGAAAAGTGCGGCCAAGGATGGCCGCTCGTGATCCATGCGATCAGGGACGATCGCAAATATACTTTGCGCATCCAATACCGGAACAACCGCACCGATGCGTTGGGATTTTCTGCAAAGTCACGAATGGCAGGTGTCGCTCGGACGTTTCGTCGTCCTGATCGTCGCCGCGCTGCTCTTCGGCTGGTGGCTGGGTCTCACGCTGTACGCGCTGCTCGCGGCGGTGCTCGGCTACGCGCTCTATTCGCTGTTCGCGCTTTACCAGATGCAAGCCTGGCTGCATTCGCGCCGGCGTCCAGCGCCGCCGGAGGATCGCGGCGTATGGTCGGATATCGCCAAGTATATGCACACCAAATTGCACGCTGAGCGTTCGCGCAAACGCCGACTGGTCAACCTGCTGCGCGCCTTCCGCGAAGGCGCCGCTGCGCTGCCCGACGGCGTGGTGGTGCTGACGCGCGCGCGCGGCGTGCTGTGGTTCAACGAAGCCGCGGCGCGCCTGCTCGGCCTCGCTGCGCCGCGCGATCGCGGCAACAGCATCGAATCGTTTCTGCCCCAGGCGGCCAAGACCTGGCTCAACGACGACCCCACGCAGGAACCGTTGCGCGACGCGACCTCCCCGCTCGATGATGCAACCCGCCTGTCGTTCCGCCTGATTCCGTATTCCTATGAGCACACCCTGCTCGTCGGGCGCGAGGTCACCCCGCGGGCGCTCCTCGAACAATGTCGCCGCGATTCCGTGTGCAACGGGTCCACCGATTTGCTTAAACCATTGCCGGTCCTGCACGGCTATCTCGAAATGCTCGAACCGGAAGTGATGCCGCAGCTCGCACCGATCCTCGCCGACCTGCGCAGCCAGTCGCGGCGCATGACGCAGATCGTCGAAGACCTGCTTACGCTGTCGCGTCTGGAAGCGCAGCAGCAGATAAACGACACCGAACGTGTGTCGATGCGCGCTCTGTTGTCGACGCTCAAGCGCGAGGCGGACGGGTTGTCGCAAGGCCGCCATCACGTCGACATCGTGCTCGGTTGCGACAGCGATCTGCGCGGCTCGACCGATTATCTGCACAGCGCATTTTCCAACCTCGTCTCGAACGCAGTGCGCTACACGCCGGAGGGCGGACGCATCCAGATCTCCTGGCAGTCGACGACGACCGGCGGTGCGCGCTTCGCCGTCGCCGACACTGGCTATGGCATTCCGGCGGAGCATCTGCCGCGCATCACCGAGCGCTTCTATCGCGTCTCGACCAGCCGTTCGCGCGAATCGGGCGGCACGGGCTTGGGCTTGTCGATCGTCAAGCACGTGCTGCAGCTGCATCAGGCGCGGCTCGAAATCGAAAGCGAACTCGGCGTCGGCAGCACCTTCTCCTGCGTGTTCGCACGCGAACGCCTGCTCGCGCCGGAGACGGTGACGGAGGAAACCCCGTGAACGGCGACGAGCCCATCGCGATGCAGGCGAGCGCCGATGCGTCCAACGGCTCGGATGTGGTTCACGCAACACCAGCTGCCGGCGAAGCGCGCACTCCGCGCACGCCCGTGCCGAACCTCACCGATCCGGCGCTATACCTCAATCGCGAACTCGCCCAGCTCGAATTCAATTTCCGCGTGCTCGCGCAGGCGCAGGATCCCGCGACGCCGCTGCTCGAACGCATGCGTTTCCTGTGCATCTCGAACTCGAATCTCGACGAATTTTTCGAGGTGCAGGTGGCGATCCTGCGTCATCACCTCGAACTCGGCGACGCCAAGGCCGGTCCCGACGCGATGCCGGCGAGCGAACTGCTCGCGCGCATCCGCGCGCGCGTGCTCGAACTCGTCGCGACGCAGTATTCGTTCTGGAACGACACCCTGCTGCCCGAACTCGAGCGCGAAGGCATCCGCTTCATCGCGCGCGACAAGTGGTCGAGCAAACAGGCGCGCTGGCTGCAGGGCTATTTCCAGAACGAGGTGCTGCCGGTGCTGTCGCCGCTCGGGCTCGACCCCGCGCATCCGTTCCCGCGCATCCTCAACAAGAGCCTGAACTTCGCCGTCTCGCTCGAAGGCAAGGACGCGTTCGGCCGCGAAGGCCATATGGCGCTGGTGCGCGCGCCGCGCTCGCTGCCGCGCATCGTGCGCCTGCCCGACGAGGTCGCGGAAAGGCCTTACGACTTCGTGTTCCTGTCGAGCATCCTGCATCAGTTCGTCGACGAACTGTTCCCCGGCATGAAGGTGACCGGCGCCTACCAGTTCCGCGTCACGCGCAACAGCGAGCTCGAAGTCGACGAGGACGATGTGCAGAATCTCGCGCTCGCGCTGCGCGACGAACTGCGCGGCCGCGGCTTTGCGCGCGCGGCGCGGCTCGAAGTCGCCGATACCTGCCCGAAGGCGGTCGCCGATTTCCTGATGCAGAATTTCGAGCTCGGCGAAGGCGATGTGTATCGCCTGCCCGGTCCGGTCAACGTGCATCGCATCAACACGATCTACGATCAGGTCGACCGGCCCGATCTGAAATTTCCGAAGTACACCCAGCGCCTCGCGGCGCCGATCGTAGCCGAGCGCAATCTGTTCGAGGCCGTCTCCGAGCGTGACCTGCTGCTGCATCATCCGTTCGAGTCGTTCGGCGCGGTGGTCGAGCTGCTCAAACAGGCCGCGACGGATCCCTCGGTGCTGGCGATCAAGCAGACGCTGTACCGCACCGGCAACGATTCGCCGCTGGTGAATCTCTTGATCGATGCGGCCCGCGCAGGCAAGGACGTCACCGTCGTGGTCGAGTTGCGTGCGCGCTTCGACGAGGAAGCGAACATCCAGCTCGCCAACCGTCTGCAGGAAGCCGGCGTGCAAGTCGTGTACGGCGTGGTCGGCTACAAGACGCACGCGAAGATCCTCTTGATCGTGCGCCGCGAGAAGGCGGGCCTGCGTCGCTACGTGCATCTGTCGACCGGCAACTATCACCAGGTCACTTCGCGCATCTACACCGACTTTGGCTTGATGACGGCCGACAAGGACATCGGCGAGGACGCGCACAAGTTGTTCCAGCAACTCTCGGGCCTCGGGCCCGTGATCAAGCTCAAACGCCTGCTGCAGTCGCCGTTCACCCTGCACAAGGGCCTGATGGCGAAGATCGAACGCGAGATCAAGCATGCCAAAGCGGGCAAACCCGCACGCATCATCGCCAAGATGAATGCGCTCAACGAGACGAGCGTGATCGAACTACTGTACAAAGCCTCGATTGCCGGCGTGCAGATCGACCTGATCGTGCGCGGCGCGTGCACGCTGCGCCCCGGTGTCGCGGGAATTTCCGAGAACATCCGCGTGCGCTCGATCGTCGGCCGCTTCCTCGAACACAGCCGCGTCTACTGGTTCGCCAACGACGGCGA
>CAZDWH010000149.1:0-7711 GCA_964509025.1 uncultured Rhodanobacteraceae bacterium | reverse complement strand
GGCCGCGGCGGCGCAGCGCCGTGCTCACCGCCGGCGCCTTTGCGCTACTGCTTGCGGTGATGCTCGCGCGGTTCGTGCACGAAGCCTTCGATGTGGAGGCGTTGCGCAACGCGTTCGGTACCTCGCCGATGCAGACGACCGTGTTCGCCAGCCTCGCGCTGTTTCCGATGATCGCCACGCTTGGTTTCGTGCTGATGTGCATAGACCGCCTGCATCAGGAGCTGGAACAGCAGGCGCGTGTGGACGCGCTCACCGGCCTGTTCAGCCGGCGCACCTTGCACGAGCTTGCCGCGCACGCGCTTGCCGCCGCGCAACGTCAGCGACGGCCGCTCGCCCTGCTGCTGATCGATGCGGATCACTTCAAGCACATCAACGACGCCTGGGGTCACGATGTCGGCGACAACGCCCTGCGTGTGCTCGCCGGCGCGCTGCGTGACGCGTTGCGGCGTGGCGAGGATCTGCTCGGGCGCCTCGGTGGAGAGGAGTTCGTCGCCGTGCTGCCGGACACCGACGCGCCGAGCGCGCACGCCAGCGCGGAGCGCCTGCGTGTGGCGGTGGAACGCGCGGCTTTCGAAGTCGCCGGCCGACGCGTCACGTTGTGCGTGTCGATCGGCATCGCCTTGGCCGAGCCGGGCGACGATCTGCCCGCCTTGCTGCGCCGCGCCGACCGGGCGATGTACGCGGCCAAGCGCGCCGGACGCAATCGCGTTGTCGGACCGCAGGATGCGGAATGGCAAGCGCTTCCTGTCGGCGGTTGAGGCGCGCGTCCGTTATCATGCGGCGATGAATGCGATCGCCAACCCTACTGTCCAACTCAAGATCGAGCGCCGCTCCAACCATCCGTGGATTTTCCAAAAGATGGTGGAGAAGCCCGAGCCGAAACCCAAACCCGGCACCATCGTCGACATCTACGATCGCGACGGCACCTTCGCCGGACGCGGCTTCTACAACGGCCACTCGCGCATCGCGTTGCGCGTGCTCACGGCCGATCCGGACGAGGAGGTCGACGAGGCTTTCTTCGCTCGCAAGATCGGCGAAGCGGTGAGCCTGCGCCGCGAGGTGCTCAAGCTCGATGCCGTCACCGACGCGTATCGCGTGATCCATTCCGAAGGCGATGGCCTTTCGGGACTGGTCGTCGATCGTTTCGCCAACACGCTCGTGGTCGAATATTTTTCCGCCGGCATGTTCAAGCAGCGTGATCTGATCAAGCGCTGTCTGCTGCAGCATTATCCCGGCGCGGAGATTTATGCGTTCGCTGAGGATCATGTGCAGAAGCAGGAAAGTTTCGATCTCGCGCATCCGCCGGCGCCGAAGCCGACGGTGATCCACGAACATGGCGTGCAGTTTCACGCCGCGCCGGGCAGCAAGCACAAGACTGGCTTCTTCGCCGATCAGCGCGACAATCGCCTGTTCCTGTCCGAATTCTGCGCGGGCAAGCGCGTGCTCGATCTGTGCTGCAACTCGGGCGGCTTCGGCATTTACGCGAAGGCGCGCGGCGCTGCGGACGAAGTCGTCGGTGTCGATCTCGACGAGGAGATCCTCGGCATTGCCGAACAGAATGCGCGCTTGAACAAGGTCAAGGTCAAATTCATCCAGGCCGATATCTTCGCCTGGCTGCGCGATGTCGCGGCCAACCCGCAGAAAAAATTCGACGTCGTCATTCTCGATCCGGCGAAGATGACGCGCGATCGCGAGCAGGTGATTCCGGCGCTGAAGAAATATCTCGACATGAACAAGCTCGCGCTCGGCGCGGTCAAGCCGGGCGGCATCTTCCTGACCTGCTCGTGCACCGGACTCGTGAGCGAGGAGCAGTTCCTCGACATGCTGCGCCGTGCGGCGTTCTATGCCAATCGCACCGTGCAGGTAATCAAGGTGTCCGGCGCCGGGCCCGATCATCCGTGGCAGGCGCATGTGCCGGAGTCGCGTTACCTTAAGGCGGCGTTCTGCCGGGTCGAGTAAGCTTCGCTTGATGGTTGGTCGCGGAGAGTCCCGGCCGCGGTGGTGCTTGAGGACGCGAGTATGAAGCTCCCGGTCTGGGCTGCCTTGTTGTTGAGCTGCACGCTTGCGCGGGCTCAGGCGCAGGAGCATGTGCGCGTCGTTTCTGACGAGGCGTTTTTCGACGCGTCGTCGGCGCAGCGGGACGAGCGCATCGCCGCGAATATCGAGCGTGGGCTGAACGAGTTGCGCCGGCTAGGACGATTGCCGCAGGGCAGTGGGCAGACCGCGGTCATGGACCTTGCCTGGCCGCTGCAGCCGGTCGGTCACTTCGACCAGTTCGGCTATCACGGCACGAGCAATTTCGTCGATCACGGCCCGCCGTTTCCGGGTGCGGTGCAGGACTATGCCTGCGGCACGCGCACTTACAACATCGCGAACTACAACCATGCCGGCACTGACTATTATCTGTGGCCATTCCCGTGGTCGATGATGGACGCGGGGCAGGTGCAAATCGTTGCTGCCGCACCGGGTGTCATCCTCACCAAGGACGACGGCAATTTCGACCGCAATTGCGCGCTCGGCGGTTCGACAAATCCGAACGACGTCTACGTGTTGCAGGACGATGGCCTCATCGCGTTCTATTTCCATATGCGCAAGGGATCGGTGACGTCGCTGCCGGTCGGCGCGCGCGTGGCCGCCGGCGACTATCTCGGTCTTGTGGGCAGCTCCGGCAGCTCCACCGGACCGCATCTGCACTTCGAGTTGCGCGATGCCAATTCGGTGGTGGTCGATCCGCGCAATGGCCAGTGCAATGCGGCGCCGGATCGCTGGATCGTGTTCCAGCCCTACGAAGATCCGCACATCGATACGCTCAGCACGCACGCCGCTGAACCCGCATTCGTCGCATGCGGCGTCGACGCCAGTGGCAGCAAGGTCGCGGAAACGCCGAACTACCAGAACGAGTTTGCGCCTGGCGACGAGATGTGGGTGTTTGCCTCGTATCGCGATCAGCGCAACGGCGAGATCACGCAGTTCAGCATCGCGCGACCGGATGGCAGCACTTTCGCGCAATGGAATTTCGATCTCGCAAGCCAGGGCAACCCGAAACCGTTCTATTCCGGCACCGGCGCCGACTGGAAATTTGTTTTGCCATCCGATGCGCCGTTGGGAGTCTGGATGATCACCGCCCAGTTTCAGGGGCAGACCTACACGCGCAGTTTTACGGTGGGTTTGAACTTGTCGCCGGGGCACACCCGATTGCCGCGACCACCGCGGCAGCACGTGATCGACGTTGGTGCGCAATGACCGTTGCGGCGTCGCACGGTTGTGGAAACGTCGTGCCTTGAAAATCCCAAGGCGACCTTCTACCTGGCTCGCCGAGCACCAATTCGCGCTAAACTGCGCAGCCCTCTGTGTGCAAGAAATCCGCAACCATGGCCAAGAAACCCACCAAGCAACCCGTCGTGACCCAGGCGCAGGCCGAAGACGCCGTGCGCGTGCTGCTGCGCTGGACCGGCGACGATCCAACGCGCGAAGGCCTGATCGACACGCCCAAACGCGTGGTCAACGCGTGGAAAGAGTGGTGCTCGGGCTACGTCGAGGATCCGGCCGAGGAACTGCGCCGCACGTTCGAGGAAGTCGCCGGTTACGACGAGATGGTCGTGCTGCGCGATATCGAATTCTCCTCGCACTGCGAACACCACATGGCGCCGATCATCGGCCGTGCGCACGTCGGCTATCTGCCGACCAATCGCGTCGTCGGCATCTCCAAGCTCGCACGCGTAGTCGAGATCTATGCGCGCCGCCTGCAGGTGCAGGAGAAGATGACTTCGCAGATCGCGCATTGCATCAACCACGTGCTCAAGCCGCGCGGCGTCGGCGTGGTGATCGACGCGTCGCATGAATGCATGACCACGCGCGGTGTCAACAAGACGGGCGTGTCGATGATTTCTTCGCAAATGCTCGGCACGTTCCGCACCGACGCGCGCACGCGTGGCGAGTTTCTGCGTTTCATCGATATCGACGCGGTGCGGCGCAAGTAGCAACGAGTTCGCGGTGCCCGGATAACCGACCGAAGGGTATACAAGTGGATAACGAAGCATCGCCGCAGCCGACCGTGCGCAAGGCCGCATTGGTATTCATCTTCGTCACGGTGCTGATCGACATCCTGTCGTTCGGCCTGATCATCCCGGTGCTCCCGCATCTGATCCAGAGCTTCCTCGGCGGCGATGTATCGCGCGCGGCGGTGTGGTACGGATTCTTCTCGACCGCGTTCTTCGCGATGCAGTTTTTCTTCACGCCGGTGCAGGGCGCGCTGTCGGACTGGCTCGGGCGGCGCCCGGTGATCCTCCTGTCGAATCTCGGTCTTGGCCTCGACTTCCTGCTGATGGCGCTCGTCAACACGCTGCCATTGTTGTTTATCGGCCGAGTCATCTCCGGCATCACCGCGGCAAGCTTCTCGACTGCGAACGCCTACGTGGCCGATGTGACGCCGCCGCAGAAACGCGCGCAGGCGTTCGGCATGATGGGCATGGCCTTCGGCATCGGCTTCGTCATCTCGCCGGCGATTGGCGGATTTCTCGGCGAAATCAATCTGCGCCTGCCATTCTGGGTGGCGGTGGTGCTGTGCCTCGCAAACTTCACTTATGGTTTCTTCGTGCTGCCGGAGTCGCTGCCGAAAGAGAAGCGCACGCCGCATTTCGATTGGGCGCATGCCAACCCGTTCGGTGCGCTGAAACTGTTGCAGCGCTATCCGCAGGTGCTCGGCCTCGTTGGAGTGCTTTTCCTGATGGCGCTCGCGCACATGGTTTATCCGACCACTTTCGTGCTTTACGCCGACTACCGCTTCCACTGGGGCCCGCAGATGGTGGGTTATACGCTCGCGCTCGTCGGCATCCTCGCCGCGATCGTGCAGGGTGGCTTGATCAAGAAGATCGTCGGCGCGCTCGGCGAACGCCGCGCACTACTGTTCGGACTGGTCTGCGGCACGCTCGGCTTTGCGCTGTACGGGATTGCGCCGAGCGGCTACTGGTTCTGGCTCGCGATGCCGGTCGCCGCATTCTGGGGTGTCGCGCAGCCGGCCGCGCAGGCGATCATGACGCACCATGTCGATCCGCGCGAACAGGGCCGCCTGCAAGGCGCTGTCGCGAGCTTGTCGAGCGTCGCCGGCATCATCGCGCCGACGCTGTTCACGCGTCTGTTCGCCGAGGTAGCGCAACCGGGCGTACCTATCGTGTGGGCCGGCGCTACGTTCTGGCTCGCCGCGCTGATGGTTGGTTCCGCCTTGCTGCTGGCGTGGTATGCGGTGTCGCATCTGCCAGCGGCGACCGCTGCGGGCGCGCAGATCCCACCGCCCGAAAGCGTGGTCGCTTCGGAGATCATCGCCGGCGCGGCGGAGTTGACGCCACCCGTAAGCGAAGAAACGCGCAGCTGAGATCGTCGCGTGCGGAAGCTGCAGCGAATCCTCTCGCGATGGTTTTCGCTCCCGATTTTGCTGCTAGTCGGATTCTTTGCGCTCGCTTTCGCTTGGCAACTTGCCGGCACGCGAGCTGCGAATGGTTTTACCGCGATTTTGCTGGCACTGTGGTTTGTGTGCTGGATGGGCGCGTTTTTGCGCCTGCTGAAAAAACGCGATCAAATGCGAGCGGCTCGACCGACACTGCCGCCGCAAGTCATCCCACCCGATCCTGCGCTGGAAGGCACGATCTATGGTCTGCAGCCAGGCACTGCGTATCGTGTGATGCAGACCTTCAGCGATTTCTACGGCGGCGAGTTCACACGCGACGAGCGCCTGCATTTCAAGCAGCGCCATTTCCTGCCGTACCACGGCGGGCACACGATCGAATTCGCCGAGCGCACGCTGTACCTGCAGGAAGACGCCAACCGCGAAATCCTTGGCGCCTTCGCGCAGTACATCGCGCGCGCCGAATGAAAGCCGGTTGGTGAACGACAGCGATTCGCTCTGCTGATTTTGTGCGCAAGAAAAATTTCGCTTGCGCCGCACGCGCGAGCGGCGTATCGTGCGCGCCCTCGCACACCCTTGTGCGATTTCGAGCAACACGAATTCCAATGAAACGGGTCCTGCCAACCAAGCTTTACGCGCATCGCGCCGCTGATTGCGGATCGCGCGCGTTCGCCTGCGAAATGGCGAATACGAGCCTGCGCATCAACGCGACCTGATCTCCATTCGTCGGAGGTCGGTTCGCACCGACCTCCCGAGCAAAGCGAACGCCCCGGGAGGCCATGCCCCCGGGGCGTTTTGTTTTTGGCGTTCGCAAAGACGAGATGAATTCGGCGATGCGAGTCGCCACACGAATTGCCGCTACTCGCGTGGCGGCAATGCGCGCTTGATGAAACGAGGTTCTGCAGCGGGTTGGATTCCAAAGTCCATCCGGTGCGCCCGGCTGTGCCGGTGTGTATTCCGCGGAGCCCACGCCATCACTCGCCACCAATGGGGCGGTAGCTCAGTGGAGTAGAGCAGATGTCTACGAAGCATCAGGTCGCAGGTTCGAGTCCTGCCCGCCCCGCGAAGGTAGCTCAGTTGGGTAGAGCAGATCGCTCATAACGATCGGGTCACGGGTTCGACTCCCGTACTTCAACAGCCTGTCACGCTGTGCAATCGGGTCGCAAGACCCACCATCGGAAACGCCCCGTGGCATCGGGTGTTGCGGCGCTTCGCTTCGGCGGGGAACCAAGACGCGCGCTGGCAGCGGGATCGCAAGCCGGGACATCGCCTGCCACGCCGGCGGGTGCGAAGCGGAAGCAGTGTCGCGTGCGCAGTCTGCATGCGATGCCGTGGAAACATCGCACCTCCCCGCAGGGCGCCCGATATCTCCGCTGCGATTGCGTCAGGGGCGTTTCCACTTCTTCTTTTTGCGCGCACCGGCGGCGACGCGCAAAAGTACACTTTGCCGCCTTGTGAAAAGGAGTGTCATCATGTTGTGGATGAAGCGGGTCGTGATCGGTGACGGCGAGCGCGGCCTGAAGTTGCGTAACCGTCAGTTCTCGCGCGTGTTGCTGCCGGGCGTGTACTGGATCGGCAGCTTGCGTGCGCGCGAGGAAGTGCGTGTATGCGATCTGAGCAAGATCGAGTACGACGGCAAGGACGTCGACACGCTGATCGCGCGTCTCGGCGCGAAGTTGGACGAGCACTTCGTGCTGGCCGACATCGGCGTCGGCGAGGTGGGTCTCGTGGCGCAGAACGGTAAGCTGGCCGACGTGCTTGCGCCGGGTACGCGCAAGCTGTACTGGCGCGCCGCGACGAAGATCGAAGTCGAGCGCGTAGCATTCGGCAGCGATCTCGCGGTCACGGCCGCGGTGGCGCAGCGTCTGCGTCAGCTCGGCACGCTGAGCCGCTATGCGGTCGTCGTCGACGTGCCGGCCGAGCACGCCGGTCTGGTGTTCATCGACGGCAAGCTCGCGCGTACGTTGACGCCGGGTGCCTACGCGTTCTGGAACTTCGCCAAGAACGTCGTGGCCGAGGTGATCGATTTGCGTGTGCAGAGCGTGGAAGTGTCGGGTCAGGAAATGTTGACGCGCGACAAGGTTTCGTTGCGTGTGAACCTGGCCGCGAGCTATCGCGTGACCGACGCCGTCGCCGCGCGTACCAAGGTTGCGAAGGTGGGCGACTACCTGTACCGCGAGCTGCAGTTCGGCTTGCGCAAGGCGGTCGCGGCGAAGACGCTGGACGAGTTGCTCGGCGACAAGGCTTCGCTCGGCGGCGACATCTTCGCCTACGTGCGCGGCCGCGTGGCCGAGCTCGGCATCGAGGTGC
>CAZDWH010000148.1:0-7748 GCA_964509025.1 uncultured Rhodanobacteraceae bacterium | reverse complement strand
GATGCGATTGACGAAGCTCGTGTTCGCGCCGTTCTCGAGCAGGCGGCGCACGAGATACGGCAGCAGGTCTTCGTGCGAACCGACCGGCGCATACACGCGGCAGGGCACGTTGAGATTCTTCGTGCCAATCACTTCTTCGTACAGGTCGGCGCCCATGCCGTGCAGGCGCTGGAACTCGAACGGCCGCCCCTTCGCCATATGATGGATCGCCGCGATCGTGTGCGCGTTATGCGTCGCGAATGCGGGATAGAACGCCGCGCCGTGATCGAACAGGCGTTTGGCGCAGGCGAGATAGGACACGTCGGTATTCGGCTTGCGCGTGTAGACCGGATAGCCCGCGTGGCCGCCTTCCTGCGCGCGCTTGATTTCCGAATCCCAGTAAGCGCCCTTGACCAATCTCACACAGAAGCGTCTTCCGGTTTTCGCGGCTTGCTCCGCGAGCCAGTCAATCACATATGGCGCGCGCTTCTGATAGGCCTGCACGGCGAGGCCGAAGCCTTGATAGCCTTCTAGCGAGGGATCGGCGTGCACGGCCGCGATCAGTTCGAGCGAGAGTTCGAGGCGATCGGCTTCTTCCGCGTCGACGGTCAGACAGATGCCTTGCTCTTTCGCGAGCTGCGCGAGCGCGAGCAGCTTCGGTGTGAGTTCGGCATGCACGCGTGCGCGCTTGGCGACTTCGTAGCGCGGATGCAGGGCCGAGAGCTTGATCGAGATCGACGGCGCATCGAGGATGTCGCTGAAAGGCCCGCGCGCGCCGAGCGCCTTGATCGCGTCGACATAGGCGCGGTAATAACGTTCGCCGTCCGGCGTGGTCAGCGCGCCTTCGCCGAGCATGTCGTAGGAGTAGCGGAACGCGCGATTGTCCTTTTCCTGCGAGCGATCGAGTGCTTCCTTGATCGTGCGACCCATGACGAACTGGTGGCCCATGATGCGCATCGCCTGGCGCACGGCGAGGCGGATCACTGGTTCGCCCGCGCGCCCGACCAGACGCTTGAACGCGCCGACGACATTGCGCTGCGTTTCGTCCGCGAGCGTGATGAACTTGCCGGTCAGCATCAGGCCCCAGGTGCCGGCGTTGACGAGCACCGAATCGCTCTGGCCGAGATGGCGTTCCCAGTTCGCGTCGCCGAGCTTGTCGGAGATGAGCTTGTCCGCGGTCGCCTTGTCCGGAATGCGCAGCAGCGCCTCGGCCACGCACATCAGCAGCACGCCTTCCTCGGACGAAAGATCGTATTCGCGCATGAACGACTCGACCGCCGACTGCTCGTGCGCCTTCGCGCGCACGCGCGCGACGAGCTCGGTCGCGCGCGCGAGCACGAGATCGCGCTCGGCCGGCGGCAGCGTGGCCTGTTCGAGCAGATCGTTCACCGCTTCGGTTTCGTCGCGGCTGTAGGCGGCAGTCATGCGCGCGCGCGCGGCGTCCGGCGTGGCGGGTAATTCAGGGCTGAGGATTTCGCTCACGGAGTGTTTCGTGGCTGGCGGCAAAGGGTGCGTAGTTTACCAGCGCGCGCCGCGGCAAAAGAAAACGCCTGTTTGGATCGCACCACGCTTACCGGCGTGCGAGCGCGTCGACAAGGCCGATCCACGAATGATTTCGTATGGTGCGCCCGCACTTGTCCGCGTGGAACGGGCCTGCGACCATCCGCGGCGGAGGGCAGGGCCATTCGCACCAAAGAAAAAGCTACGTCGCTGGTGATCGCGCATCTCGCCGGGGTATCTCAACCCACGGTGTCGCGCGCGCTGCGTGGCAGCCCGATGGTCAGCGAGCTCACCCGGCGGCGCATTCTTAAAATTGCGCACGAGTTGAACTATCAGGTCGACAAGAACGCTTCGAACTTACGCAGCCAGCACACCGGCACGCTTGCGCTGCTGTTCTTCGAGGATCCGGCACCCGACGACTCGCTGATCAACCCGTTCTTCGTTTCGATGCTCGCCTCGATCACGCGTGCCTGCGCGCTGCGTGGCTACGACCTGCTGATTTCGTTCCAGCAACCGAACAACGATGAGTGGCAGGCCAGTTTCGAGGATCAGAACAAGGCCGACGGCATCATCCTGCTCGGCTATGGCGACTATCTCGACTATCGCGCGCGGCTCGAATATCTCGTCGCGCACGGCACGCATTTCGTGCGCTGGGGTGCGGCGGCTGAGGACCAGCCGGGCGTATCAGTCGGCAGCGACAATTATCAGGGCGGTCGCGACATCACGATGCACCTGATCGAACGCGGGGCGAAGCGCATCGCTTTCATCGGCGGCAATTCCGAATCCTGTCCAGAATTCCGCGAGCGTTATCGCGGCTGCTGTGCCGCGCTCGCCGAGCGCGGCATGACGATGGATGCGGCGCATCAGGTCGACGCGGTGTCATCGGAGCAGGACGGACACGCTGCAATCACAACCTTGCTCGCGCGCAGAGTCGCGTTCGACGCACTCGCCTGCGCCAGCGATCTGATCGCGATCGGAGCGATGAAGGCGCTGGCCGAGCACGGTCGGCGTGTGCCCGACGACGTGCTCGTTGCGGGTTACGACGACATTCCGCTTGCCGCGTTCGTCAACCCGGGACTGACCACGGTGCAGCAGGACACCAAGCTGGCCGGCGCGGTGCTAGTCGACACGCTGATCAAGTCGATCCACGACGAACCGGTGCACAACCAGACGCTGCCGGTAAAGCTCGTATTGCGCGAGTCGACGCAGCGGGGCTGAACAGCAAACGGATCGCCCCCGCGCGGGCTGCTATGCATTCGTATGCAGCATTGTCCGTGCGCGGGTTGGCGACTACGCTCGCACGAGGTTTCTCGCTCGCTTCGATGCCCGCATGAAAAAGCCGCTGCGACATGTCATCCGCGCAGGCTGCGCCTTCACGATACTGGTTTTGCTCGACGGTTGCGCGCCCGCACCGCGCGCATCGGTCGTCCCCGCCACGAGCAGCGTGCGTGCTTGTGCACCCGCGCCGCTGAGCACGCCCCTGTTTCTGCGCGGCACAATGAATACCTGGGTGACGCAGGAGCTCGATGCCTTCGCCTACGACTGCGACGCCTACACGCTCGACGTCGATCTGCGCGGCGCGCAAGACTTCCGTATTGCCGATGAAAAACTCTCTGACGGATTGAGCTTCGGCGCGCCGAGGGACGCGAAGCGGGCGCTGACCGCGAATCAGCCAATCGCTTTGACGAGCGCGGAGTCGACAAATCTGCATTTCGACTTCGTCGGTGCGTCTACGCTGCGTCTCGTCGTGACGCCCGGCGATGCAGGCCATGCCGGGACAGCGACGCTGACCATCGAGCCTTCGACGCAGGTCGCGACAAGAGCGATCGCCGATCCTGTCGCGCGCAGCCTGCATTTCGACTCGCGCGATGCTGTGGACAAGGCGCCGTTCGGTGCGGTCGTTGCCGGATCGGAAGTTGCCTATCAACTCGACGCGCTGCCGGGTATCGACGCGGCGACGCTCGTGATCGAAAGGCGCAAGCTCGAGGGCCCACAGGAAGTGCTCGAATATCGCGAGGTCGCGCGCGTGCCGCTCGCGCGCACGCGCGCAGGCAAGCTCGAGGCCTGGCGCGGGAATTACGGTTACGACGAGATCGGCATCTACGGTTACTGGTTTCTGGTCGAGATCGGCGGCAAGAAATATCGCTACGAGAACAATCGCGACCGCGTGCACTTCACGCGCGAGGCAGGTTCGGGCGGCCTCGGCCTGGTCGAGCCCGGCGACTCGCCGCACGCGCCAAGGCGTTTTCGTCAGACGGTTTATCGTGCCGATTTCCATGTGCCAGACTGGGCACGCGACGCGGTGTACTACTACATCTTCCCCGAGCGCTTTCGTAATGGCGATCCACGCAATGATCCGAAGCCCGGCATCGACACGTACCAAAACCATGAAATAGAGTTCCATCGCAACTGGCTCGACAAGCCCTACCTGCCGCGCTCGGGCGATGGCTCGGATGATGTCTATGCCAACGATTTCTTCGGCGGCGATCTCGCGGGCATCATCGAGAAGCTCGACTACATCAAGTCGCTCGGCGCGAACACGCTGTACATCAATCCGCTGTTCCGCGCGGCGAGCAACCACAAATACGACACGGCCGACTACACGCAGATCGACCCGCACTTCGGCACCAATGAAGATTTTGTGCGCCTGTGCCGCGAGGCGGCCAAGCGCGGCCTGCGCGTGATTCCGGATACGTCGCTTAATCACACGGGCAGCGATTCGCTCTACTTCGATCGTTACGGCAAGTTCCCCGGCATCGGCGCGTTCAAGGGCGAACATATCCGCGCCGATTCGCCCTGGGCCGACTGGTATCACTTCAGCGGCGCTTTGCAAGATCAGACCCAGCGCGATCCGGCGAAGCAGTATCGCGGCTGGATGGGCACGCCCGATCTGCCCGAGCTCAACAAGGCCTCCAGGAGCTATCGCGATTTCGCTTTTGGCGCGCGCGACTCGGTAACGAAGCAATGGCTCGATCGCGGTGCCGCTGGCTGGCGCATGGATGTCGCGCCGTGGGTGCCGGACGATTTCTGGCGCGAGTGGCGCAGCGTCGTGAAGGGACACAAGCCCGATGCGCTGACGATCGCTGAAACCTTCTTCGATGCGTCGAAGTTCTTCCTCGGCGACGAATTCGATTCGACGATGGACTACATCTTCCTCGGTGCCGTGCAGGATTTCGCCAACGGCGCCGATGCGCGCGTTGCGTATCGCGATATCGAACTGATGCGCGAAAACTATCCGCGCGAGTCGTTCTTTGCGTTGATGAATTTGATCGATTCGCACGATCTGCCGCGTGCGCTGTACGCATTCGGCTATCGCGACGAGCGCGCTGACGCCGCGACGATCGCGCGCGCCAAGCAGCGCCTGCATCTCGCGCTGCTGTTCCAGATGATCTTCCCGGGTGCGCCGGCGGTGTACTACGGCGACGAGGTCGGCATGACTGGCGGTGAGGATCCGTACAACCGCGGCACTTATCCGTGGGCAGATCGCGGCGGCAAACCCGATTTCGCATTGCTTGCCGACTACAGGAAACTGATCCAGCTGCGTCGCGAGCATGCGATCCTGCGCCATGGCTCGCTCGACGCGCCGGCCTATCTCGACGAGCACGTGATCGTGCTGCTGCGCCGCGACGGTACGCGCTGGACGATCACCGCGCTCAACAACGATACGAAGCCGCATCGCGTGTCGATTGCGGTGCCCGCGCAGCGCGCGCGACTGCGCGATGCGCTCAACGGTGGAATCGTTGACGTCACGCAAGGCGAAGCTGCATTTGAGGTGCCGGCGATGAGCGGCGCGGTGCTGATCAATGTGACGAAATAGTCGGACGGAGAAACGATGAACGCGAAACTTCTATCGCCACTGTTCGCGCTGCTTGCAGCATGTGCGAGCGCAACCGACCGGACGGCAGTGAAGCCGGCAGACAAGACCGCGATCGAGCAGGTTCACGTCAAGGCGCCACCCGCGCCCGCGCCAACGACGATAGCCGTGGAACCGGCGAAGCCGAGCACGGCGCAGCCAAACGTACACGTGCTGCCGCCGCTCGCAATGCCAGGGCTCGATCGCACGCGCACGATTCGCCTCTATCTGCCGCCGGGCTACGAGACTTCGCACGAGCATTACCCCGTGCTGTACATGCACGATGGACAGAACCTGTTCGACGCGGCCACTGCGTATGCGGGTGAGTGGGGCGTCGACGAAACGCTCAACGAGCTCGCGCGCACGAATGGACTCAAGCTGATCGTCGTCGGCATCGACAACGGCGAGAAATTGCGCATCAACGAACTCAACCCCTGGGACAGCGCGCGCTTCGGCAAGGGCGAGGGCGCGCTGTACATGCACTTCATCGTCGATGTGGTGAAACCGTATATCGATGCGCATTACCGCACCAAGGCCGATCGCGCCAACACGGCGATCATGGGCAGCTCGATGGGCGGGCTGATTTCGCATTATGCGATTGCGAAGTATCCGAAAGTGTTTTCCAAGGCGGGGATTTTTTCACCGGCGTACTGGCTCGCAGCACCCGCGATTTTCGACGACCCGGCCGAGAGCAAATTTGCGCCCGACACGAAGCTGTATTTCTACGCCGGCGGCAAGGAAGGCGAAAACACGATGCCCGGCATGACCGAGATGGAAAGGGACATGAAGCGCATGGTCGACTCAATCCGTGCGGCGGGATTTGCGTCACGAAACCTCGTCGTCGAGGTCAATCCCGAGGCGCAGCACAACGAAGCGGCGTGGCGGGCCGAGTTTCCCAAGGCCGTGACTTGGCTGTTCGCGCCGCAGAAGTGAATGCACGGGTGCGCGCCAGGGACGCGCGCAACTAGGACATAAAAAAACCTCGCCGAAGAAACCCGGCGAGGCTTGTCGAGGGGAACACCATTCAATGCCGACGCGCGAACGCGCCGGCAGCGTGAATCAGAACTTGTAGTTGGCGCCGAACAGGATCGTGCGGCCCCACTTGATGTCTTCGAGCGGGCGATCCTTGGTGGTCGCGTAGGTGCGATACGACGCGTTGGTGAGGTTGCTCGCCTGCAGCAGCAGGCTCAGGCCATTCAAGGAACTGCTCTTGTCGAAGGCGTAGCTGAGCTGTGCGTCGGTAATGTTCTCGCCAACCACATAGCGCAGAACTCGCTGGGCGGCGAAGTTGCCGATCTCGCCGATGAAGTCGGAACGACGGCGCTGGCTGATGCGCGCCTCGAACCCGTTGTGCTCGTAGTACGCCGTCACGTTGTACACGCGCTTGGACAGGCCCGGCAGGCTGATCGGGCCGCTGCCGACGCTGCTGCTGCTGTCCGGGTCCTTGATCTGGATGCTGCTGTCGTTGAAGCTCGCGCTGGCGACGACGCCGAAACCATCGAGCACAGGCGTGAGCAGATCCAGCGGCACCGAGGCGGTGAGCTCGACGCCCTTCAGCGTGCCACCCTGGCCATTGAACGGCGCGCTGATCGTGCCGTAACGCTGCACCGGCGCGGCGCCGGCCTGCGGCACGTAGCCGGCGAGCAGCTTGGAGAAGTCGTAGCCGTCTTTGGTCTGCGTGTAGATGTAGCTGGTCAGATCCTTGTAGAAGAACGCCGCCGCCACGTAGCCCTTGTTGGCGAAATACTTTTCCCAGGAGATATCGAAGGCATTGGCGCGCCACGGATCCAGGCGCGGATTGCCACCGCCGGCGCCGGGCTTGCCGGTCGCCGCATCGACGCCGAACTCGAGCGAGGCGCGCATCTGGTCGACGCGCGGGCGCGCCACCTGCTTGGCCAACGCGACGCGCAACCACTGGTCTTCGGCGACGCCGAAGGCGAGGTTCATGCTCGGCAGCACGTCATCGGAGGTCTTGCCGTCGCTGTACGGCCGGATTTCGTGGCCGGCGGGCTGCGAGCTGTCCCAAACGTGTGCGTTCGAGGACTGGTCGGCGCGTTGCAACTGCACGCCGACGTTGCCGCGCACCGGTACCGAGCCCCAAGTGCTGTCGATGTCCGCCTTGAAGTAGCCGGTGGTGATCTTTTCCGTTACTTCCCAGGCTTTCGGAATCAGATAAGACGCCGCGGTTTCGCTCGGATTGAATGTCATGTAACGACCGACTGCGCCCGGCACGTTCCAGGACGGAATGAAGCCCACGCCGGCAAAGCCGAGATCGACCAGACCGTACTGCAGGTCGGACGCAATCGTCGTATCGCCTTGCGCACCGACGTTGATCGAAGCCTCGGGCTGGTGTTTGAACTTCTCGAGAACATCGTTATTGAGGCCGACTTTCTGTTCGAGATAGTGCTTTGTCACC
>CAZDWH010000147.1:0-7761 GCA_964509025.1 uncultured Rhodanobacteraceae bacterium | reverse complement strand
AATGGGGGAGGGCATTGGGGCGGGGGGCTCCGGGGGTGTTGGATTACGCCGTGGGCATCGCGCGGGCCACGCGCGAGTGGCCGGGCATCGCGATGGGGGCGGGGCCGCGCGGCAGCCTTGCGCTGGTGCGCGCGGCGCGGGCTCAGGCGGTGCTCGACGGGCGCGATTTCGTCACGCCCGACGACCTGCGCGCCGTGGCGAAACCCGCGTTGCGCCACCGCCTGAGTCTGGCGCCGGAAATGCAGATCGAGGGTCGCCGCGTTGACGACGTGCTCGACGCGCTGCTGCTCAAAGTGGAGGCGCCACGACAGTGACGCCGGCGCCCGCGCTCATCGCCGCCTTGCTCGCGTGCGCCGCGCTCGGCGCGCTGCACGCGTTCGCGCTGATTCCATTTGTGCCGTTTGCCGGTGCCTGCCTGCTGTTGCTGGTTCTCGCGCTGGTCGACGCCGCGCGTCTGCGCCGCGCGCCGACACCGCAGGTCGAGCGCGCGTTGCCGCCGATCGTGCCGGTCGGCGTGAAACGTCCGGTCGCACTGCGTCTGCGCAACGATGGCGATCAGCCACTGCCGCTCGACGTGCACGACCTGCATCCGGGCGACTGGCCGGTGACGGGACTGCCGCGCCATGTCGTGCTGCCGCCACGGCGCGAGCTGGAAGTGCCGTATGCGCTCACGCCGAGCGAGCGCGGCACGTTCGCGTTCGCCGGCTGCGCGCTGCGCCTGCGTTCGCCGCTGCGCTTGTGGCGGCAGCGGCGCGTGCTGCCGCTGGCGCAGTCCGTGCGCGTGTATCCGAATTTCGCACCGCTCGCCAAGCTTGCCTGGATCGGCGCGGAGCAGGCGTCGCGCGTCGTCGGTGCGCATCTGAAGCGTCGGCGTGGGGAAGGGACCGAATTCCAGCAGCTGCGCGACTACCGCGTCGGCGACGCATTGCGCCAGATCGACTGGAAGGCGAGCCAGCGCGCGCGCCGCCTGATCTCGCGCGAATACCAGGACGAGCGCAATCAGCAGGTGATGCTGCTCATCGACACCGGTCGGCGCATGCTCGCGCGCGACGATACGCTCGCGCATTTCGACCATGTGCTCAACGCCGCGCTGATGGTCGCCTATATCGCGCTGCGCCAAGGCGACGCGGTCGGTCTGCTCGCATCGGGCGGCGAGTCGCGCTTCATGGCGCCGCGGCGCGGCCTCGGCACCATCGACGCGTTGCTTAACACGATCTTCGATCTCAAGGCGCAGCCGGTCGCGACGGATTATCTGCAGGCGGCGAGCGTACTGGCCGCACGCCAACAGCGGCGCTGCCTGGTGTTGCTGGTGACGAATGCGCGTGACGAGGACATCGAGGATCTGCTCGCCGCCGTACAGCAGATCAGGCGCCGCCATCTGGTGTGCGTGGCAAGCCTGCGCGAGGAAGTGATCGACCGCACCGCGCAGCAGGCCGTGCACGGTTTCGACGATGCCGTGCGCATGGCGTCGATGAGCCTGTACGCCGAGCAGCGTGCGCGCACGCACGCCATGCTGCGCGCGCAGCGCGCCGACGTGCTCGACGTCGCTTGCCGCGAACTGCCCGCCGCTCTGGTACAACATTATCTGGCGATCAAGCGCGCCGCACGTCTTTGATCTTTGACCTGCAAATGGAGAGAGTCATGACATCCGATTGGTACTACGCCGACAGCAGCAACCAGCAGCAGGGCCCGGTAGAGGCAGCGGCGCTTGCGGGCCTGTTCCGCAGCGGCAGCGTGAATGCCGCGACCCTGGTCTGGCGCGAAGGTTTGGCCGCGTGGGTGCCGCTGCAGCAAGTCGCGGCGCAGCTCGGCCTGATCATCGTCGGCGCGGCGACGCCGGTGGCGCAAGCAACATCCGCAGCGCGCATCGTCAAGCCCACCGGTGGCAAGACCAGCGCCTGGGTGATCGTCGCGATCGTGCTCGGCTGCTCGGTGCCGTTCCTCGGCATCCTCGCCGCGATCGCCTTGCCGGCGTATCAGGACTACGTGATGCGCGCGAAGGTCGCCGAAGCCGTAGTGCTGGCCAGTGGTTTGAAGGTCGCGGTGGCTGAGTTCTATCAAAGCGAAAATCATTGTCCACGCAACGGCGATAGCGGCTTCGAGGCGGCCGATACGTATGCGACGCAGACGGTCGCATCGATCGCGTTCGCGGCGTCGCGCAGCGGCGCATGCGATATGCGTCTGACGCTGCGCGGTGCGACTGCGCTGCAGGGCAAGTATCTGCAATTCAGCATGGACCGTGATGGCCGCTGGCGCACCAGCAGCGACCTGCCACCGCGCTATTTGCCGACGTCGATGCGCTGAGCGTCAACGGCGACATGGAAGAGCTGCTCATCATCGTCATTCAATTCCTTGTCGAATTCGTCGTAGACGTCGTTGCGAATCTTCCGTTCGACTGGCCGTCGCGCAATCGCACCGCGCCGGACCGCAACAGCGTGGCAGGCGAATGCGTGCTGTGGCTGTTGCTCGGTGCTGCTCTCGCCGGCGCATCGTTGCTGATATTCCCGCGCACGATGATCACGCTGCCCGCGTTGCGCATCGCGAACGTCGTGCTGGCGCCGCTCGCGTCCGGGTTGTTGTCGCTCTTCCTCGCGCAGCGGCGCGCGCGCAACAACCCCAATCTGATTCCGCGCAATCAGTTTTGGCGAGCGTTTTGGTTTACCGTGGGTGTCGTGCTCGTTCGATTCGCCTACGCTGGTCGCGGCTGAGGTCGCGACGCATTGTTGTAAGGTTCCGTGCTTCCGCTGCGTCTATGTCCAGGACTCCATTGCGGACCTTACCCGTGCTCAAGTCATTCCTCTCATTGCTGGTGCTGATCATGACGACGACGTTTGCTGCCGCCGCGCCGGGCGCGGCTTCCTCGACTCCTTCCGCTGCCGATAGCGAGGTGCTGACGCTCGGTGGCGGCTGCTTCTGGTGCCTCGAAGCGGTGTTCACCGAATTGAAGGGCGTGAGCCGTGTCGAATCGGGCTATGCCGGCGGGCATGTCGCGAATCCGACCTACGCGCAGGTGTCCGATGGCAATACCGGCCATGCCGAAGTCGTGCAGATCAGCTTCGATCCGCAAGTCGTCACGCGCGAGACCATATTGCGCGCGTTCTTCACGATTCACGACCCGACCACGCTGAACCGTCAGGGCGCGGATGTCGGCACGCAGTACCGCTCGATCGCGTTCTACCGCGATGCCGCGCAGAAGGCGGCGATCGAGCAGGCGATCCGCGACAGCGCAGCCGGTGGCGAATGGCAGGGCTCGATCGTCACCCAGGTGCAGCCGTTCACGGTGTTCTACAAGGCCGAGAACTATCACCAGGAATACTTCAAGCTGCACGGCGAGCAGCCGTATTGCCAGCTCGTGGTCGCGCCGAAAGTGGCCAAGTTCCGCAAGAAGTTTCACGACTTGCTCAAATAGGCCGGCGCGCCCGTCCGTGATGAAAACGCCGGCCCGAGGCCGGCTTTTTTTATGTTGCAGTGCTTTTGCAATCGAAAATGAAAACGTTTACATTCCGTCGCGTTCAGGTCGCACGGGGTGTTCTCAACCTTGCGGCCGCGCGTTGATGAGGCAGTCGCATGATGGTGACGATCCGAGATGTCGCGCGTGAAGCCCGAGTTTCCGTGGCGTCGGTGTCGCGCGCGCTCAACGGACATGCGCACGTCACCGAGCAGACACGCGCGCGCATCGTCGAAGTCGCGCAGCGCCTGCGCTATGTGCCGCACGCGGCCGCGCGCAGCCTGATCACACGGCGCACGCATACGGTCGGCGCGCTCGTGCCCGATCTGCACGGCGAATACTATTCCGAGCTGTTGTGCGGCATCGATCGCGCCGCGCGCGCGAGCGGGCTGCACCTGCTCGTGTCGTCCTCGCTCGGCGGCCGCGCTGAGGCCGCCGCAGCGCTGCGCGCGATGGCCGGACGCGTCGACGGCATGCTGATCCTGTCGGCGCATGTCGATGCGGCGTTCCTGCGCGCGAATCTCGCCGCCACGACGCCGGCGGTGCTGCTCAACAGCGCCAAGTCGCGCGAATATCCGGTCGTAGCGATCGACAATCTCGGCGGCACGCGAGCGATGGTGCGCCACCTCGTGGGACTCGGCCATCGCGATATCGTCATGATCGCGGGGCCGGCCGAAAACTTCGACGCGCAGCAGCGCGAGCAGGGCTTCCGCGCGGAGATGGCCGCCAGTGCGGGCCACGACGCGCCCGTGGTAGTGCGTGGCGATTTCACCGAAGAGACTGGCTATGCAGCCGGTGGCGAGTTGGCGCGGCGCAAATCGCTGCCGCAGGCGATTTTCGCCGCCAACGACATGATGGCGGTGGGCTGCCTGCGTGCGCTGAACGATGCGGGCCTGCGTGTGCCGCAAGACGTCGCCCTGGTGGGTTTCGACGATATTCCGCTGGCGCGTTATCTCACGCCGCCGCTCACCACCGTGCGCCAGCAGATCATCGAACTCGGTCGCACCGGCCTCGAACAACTGGTCGCCTGTTTTGAAAAAACCGCCGCCGCGGTTCGCACGCAGACGCTGGATTGCGAAGTGGTCGTGCGCGCCTCGTGTGGCGCCAAGCTGCAGAAAACACAGAGAAATTCCAAAACCAACAATCGATAGAACGCGGGAGGAGTGTGATGAGCAAACTGTTGCCGTTGAGAAAAAAGCTGCTGGCCACCCTGATTCGTACGACCATTGCCACGAGCCTCGCCGCGCCGGCATTCGTGCTCGCGCAGAGCTCCGACGCGACCTTGCGCGGCAAGGCCGAACCGAACATGCAGATCACGGCGAAGAATCCGGCCACCGGTTTGCGCCGCACGACCAATAGCGCCGCCGATGGCAGCTACACCCTGGTCGGCCTGCCGCCGGGTACCTATCAGGTCGACGCGGGGCCGGGCACCGAAAAGACCGTGACGCTCAGCGTCGCCTCGACCGCGACGCTCGATTTCGCTGCGGTGTCCGCGACAGCGCCAACCGGCGCTACAACGCTCGGCGGCGTAACGGTAACGGCAGCGGTACTGACCGAAGTGAAGACTTCGGAAATAGGCACGAACGTGTCCTTGCACCAGATCCAGACGGTGCCGCAGATCACGCGCAACTTCCTCGAGTTCGCTGACACCGTGCCGGGCATGGCATTCACGATCGATTCGAAAGGCAACACCTCGTTGCGCGGTGGCGCGATGAACAACAGTTCGACCAACGTCTACATCGACGGCGTGGGCCAGAAGAGCTACGTCAAGGAAGGCGGCGTCTCCGGCCAGATCGGCACACAAGGCAACCCGTTCCCGCAGCTCGCGATCGGCGAATACAAGGTCATTACGTCCAATTACAAGGCCGAGTACGACCAGATATCTTCGGCCGCGGTGACTGCGGAAACCAAATCGGGCACCAACGATTTTCACGGTGAGGTGTTCGGCAGCTACACCAGCGATCAGTATCGCAGCGATACGCCGGCGGAAAAGGCGGCGGGCAAGAAGGCGCAGTCGCACGAGAAGGAATACGGCTTTGCGATCGGCGGCCCGATCATTCAGGATGCGATGCATTTCTTCTTTGCCTATGAGGCGAAGAACTTCAGCCAGCCCATTGACGTAACGATCAACCACCCGGAATCCCTGCAGTTCCTGCCTGCCGATGTGCGCGCGCAACTCGGGCCGGCGAGCCTGCCATTCACCGAGGATTTGTACTTCGGCAAGATCGATTGGGAATTCTCCGATCGCGATCGCCTGGAGCTCAGCTCGAAAGTACGCAAGGAAGACCAGAACGGCGGCTATGGGACCGCCATCGCGCAATCGGCGGGTTACGCGACCAAGAACAACGACACCCGCATCGATCTGCGTTGGCAGCACAGCGCCGATGCCTGGTTCAATGATTTCCTCGTCACCTGGGAAAAGGCGTTCAACGCGCCGGTGGCGTTCAATGGCGGCAATGGCTCGGTCTACAACTGGGCGCCCGCCAACGCCGATCATCAGGACATCGTCACTGTCGGCGCGGCCAGCCCGCTCGCGACGCAAAACAAAGGTCAGCGCGGGCCAGGCTTTCAGGATGATTTGACCTTCAGCAATCTCAACTGGATGGGCGACCACACGCTCAAGATGGGCGTCAAATACAAGGAAGTGAAACTGACCTCGCAAGACACCGGCGACGCCAGCGCGCTGTTCTACTACGAGGTTGATCCCAGTGGCACTGCGTCTCTGCCGTACAAGGCGTTCTTCGCTTCGCCATCGAGCTTGCAGGGGCTGACTCCCGTCATTACCTCGAAAGACAAACAGTTCGGCACCTATATCCAGGACGATTGGGTGGTCAATGACCATCTGACTTTGAACCTCGGCGTGCGCTGGGATACCGAACACAACCCGTCCTATCTGGACTTCGTCACACCAGCCGCCATCATCGCGGCGTTCAACAAGCAGGACCCGAACGGCCCCGCCGGGCAGACCTACGCGCAGTCGCTCGCCAAGGGTGGCATCAACGTCAACGACTACATCTCGAACGGTCACAACCGCAAGGCCTACGACAAAGAGTGGCAGCCGCGCCTCGGTTTCTCCTACGACCTCAATGGCGATGAAGAACACGTCATCATCGGCGGTATCGGTCGCGCCTACGATCGCGATCTGTACGATTACCTACAACTCGAACAGACCAAGATTGCGCTGGGCCAGTTCAACTACTACTTCAAGAATGCGTCGGGTGTGTGCGCCGGCACGCCGTGTATCGCCTGGGATCCGAAGTACCTGACCGGCGTCGGCAATCTGCAGGCGCTGACTTCGGTGACCGGCGGCGGTGAAGTCGATGTGATGAACAACAATCTGAAGCCGCCGCACTCCGATCAGTTCAGTCTCGGCATGCGCAACAAGCTCGCCGACTGGAATACGAGCGCGACCGTTTCACGGCTCATCTACAAGGACGGGTTCGCGTTCACGCTGGGTAACCGTTATCCGGACGGTTCCTTCTGGCTCAACGGCGGTCAGCCCTGGGGCAACGGCGTGCCGGGGTTCGGTGCGCTGATCGTCGGCAACAACGGCATCGAGAATCGCTCGAGCCAAGTGCTGCTCTCGGCCGAAAAGCCGTACACAAAGGAATCCGGCTGGGGTGCGACGATCGCCTACACCTATACGAATGCCTCGCAGAATCGCGATATCAACGAGCACTACTCGTTCGATCGCGCGACCATACACGACTATCCGTTCATCACGTCGAACGCGGCGGCGAAGCACCGTCTCGTCGCGACCGGCACGATCGACGGCCCCTGGGCCATTACCTATTCGGGCAAGCTCACGTTGGCGACGCCGATTCCCTACAACGGCTTCTACTTCCCGCAGGGGCCGTTCGCACCGGGGGTGCCGAGCAATATCCCGGTCGCAGCGACACCGACCGGTCAGTCGTTCCTGTTTGGAGGGCCGATCTTCGGATATCGACAGATCGATTTCAGCGCAAACAAACACTTCGATCTCACCCACGGCATGGACCTGTATCTGCGTCTCGACGTGATCAATGCATTCAACTACAAGAATTACGACCCGGGTGGCGGCGCGACGAGCATCCAGAACAGCCTGCCGATCGAGGCGGTGATCAATCGCGACGGCAACATCGTAGGCGTGCCGCGTACCTTCAAGTTCACCATGGGATTGAAGTTTTAGCGCCGTCGCATACATGCGCATACCGGCGGCACCGACAAAGCCCGCAACGCGGGCTTTGTTTTGCATCGGTACACTTCGGACAGCATGAATCGAATCAAGAACATCGTTATCGTCGGCGGCGGCAGCGCGGGCTGGATGGCCGCTT
>CAZDWH010000146.1:0-7797 GCA_964509025.1 uncultured Rhodanobacteraceae bacterium | reverse complement strand
CGATGCAGCGCTCCTCGCCGTTCGGATAACGGCGCAGCGCATGCAGCCCGCGGAAACGATTCGACTGCGGAATCTTTTCCATCGGATAGCGCATCGTGTATTTCGGCTTCCACATGTACTTCCAAGTCAGGCCAAGGCCCTTGAGAAGTTCAAGCAGCAGCAGGCTCTTGAAATAGCGTGCGACGGCGCTCATGCGGCGCCCCCATGGCCGACGAGGCCGAAGTAGGCGAGCACGCCAGCAACCATGATCCAGGCCATAGCAATCGGAATAAAGACTTTCCAGCCCAGACGCATGATCTGGTCGTAGCGGTAGCGCGGGAACGCGGCGCGGAACCACAGATAGAAGAAGGCGAAGATGAAGGCCTTGAAGAACAGCCACCACCAGCCGGGCGCGCCGAGCACGCCCCACGACGCGGGGAAGATCGACAGCCAGCCTCCGAGGAACAGCACCGCGGCGAGGAACGAAATCAGGATCATGTTCGCGTATTCGGTCAGGAAGAACACCGCGAACGGCGCGCCCGAATACTCGACGTGGAAGCCGGCGACGATTTCCGATTCGCCCTCGGCGACGTCGAACGGCGCGCGGTTGGTTTCCGCCACGCCGGAGATGAAATAAATCAGGAACAGCGGCAGCAGCGGCAGCCAGAAGTTGCTGAAGATGCCGTACGGGCCCGCCTGCGCGCGCACGATGTCGGACATATTCAAACTGCCCGCGCAGATCAGCACACCGACGAGGCACATGCCCATCGCGATTTCGTAGGACACGACTTGCGCGGCCGAGCGCATCGCACCGAGGAAGGCGTACTTCGAGTTCGACGACCAGCCCGCGAGGATGATGCCGTAAACGCCCATCGAGGTCATCGCGAGCAGATACAGCAAACCCGCATTGACGTCGGCAAGTACCGCCTTCTGGTCGAACGGAATCACCGCCCACGCGGCGAACCCCGGCACGAGCGCGAGCAGCGGTGCGAGCACGAACAGGAGATGGCTCGACTTCGCCGGAACGAGGTATTCCTTGAGCAGCAACTTGAACACGTCGGCGAAAGTTTGCGCGAGACCCGCCGGACCGACGCTGTTCGGCCCCATGCGCACATGCATCCAGCCGAGCACCTTGCGCTCCCACCAGACGTAGAGCGCGACGGAGAGAATCACCGGCACTGCGATCGCGAGGACGCAGGCGACCAGCCATAGCACAAGACCAGTCGCACCCCAGGCGAGCAACAAATCGTGAAGCGACGTAACGGGATGAAGAATCCAATTCAACACGTCAGGCCCTCGTCACGGTCAAGGCGCCGCCGTTCGGCGGCAAGGGTCGCGTCTCCGACCAGGTTTTCTCGATCCAGGCGCCGCCGCGCGGCACGACACGCGTGATCACGATCGGCAGTTCGATCGTCTCGCCGCTCGCACCGCTGACTTTCGCCTTCGCGCCATTGGCAAGACCCAACGCGAGCGCGTCCTCGGGATTCAGGCCGATCGCGCAGTGGCCGGTCAACGGATGCTCTTGCAGCGATTTCGCACGACGCACAACCGCATCGGTACGATAGATCGGCACGGTCGCGATGCGCTGCAGGCCGTTCGCCGCGGGCGCCTCGACCGAGTTCACTTTTCCAATTTGCTGATTCGTATACTTCGTCTCGACATGCGCGGAGATCGCGTCGCGAACCTCGGCAAAGCTCGTCGCATCGAAGCCGGCAAGACCAAGCGCCGCGCCGAGCGCGCGCAACACGCGCCAACCCGCACGCGCATCACCCGGCAGCTTGGCGCCACCGGTGACCGTCTGCACAACGCCGTCGACATTGACGTAGGTGCCGTCGACTTCGGGCGGCAGCCCGATCGGCAACACCGCATGCGCGGCGCGCTTCACGCCATTGCAGGCGTAAGCGCCAATATAGACATGGAAGTCGCGATTGCTGCGCACCTCGTCGTAGCGCGCCGGCGAACTCGTATCCTGCGAACCGAGGTGATAGCTGATCAGTGCCTTCGGCGGCTGTTCAAGCAGCGCACGCGCATCGCGTCCGCCCGTCTGCGGCAGCGCGCCCACGCGCGCGAGGCCGACTGCGTTCGCACCGCCTGGTAGTTCGTTGAAAGCGCTCTGCGTCGCCTGCGCGATGTATTTCGCGAGTGCGCGCAGCAGTGAGGCGTTCGCATGCTGTGCCGCGTATTCCCCGAAGACCACAACCGACGGTTCTGGATCGCGCAAACGCTTGGCCAGCGCGCGATGCGTGTCGTCGTGCTGCGCTTGCGCGATCACGCCCGCGATTTCCGCCGGCGGCGGCGCTGCGCCTTCACTGGCCGCCGCGGCGAGCAGCGCGAGTTCGTTCACGAGCTGATTCGGCAGCGTGATCGCCTTGCCCGCAAGCGTGAAGTTGAATTCGTAGTCGAGCGAATTGACCGCATAGACCTTGGCGCCTTTCTTCCACGCCTTGCGGATGCGATGGCCGAGCAACGGTGCCTCGTGACGCGGATTGCTGCCGATGAGCAGGATCGAATTGGCCTTCTCGACCTGCGCGAGCGGCATCTCGAACGTCGCACCGGCGGCGCCGTCGGTGAAATCAACCGTACGCAGGCGATGATCGATGTTGTCGCTGCCGAGGCCGCGCACGATCTGGCCGAGCAGATGACCTTCCTCGCTCGACGCGAACGGCGCAACGAGCGCGCCGACATCGGCGCCGGTCTTCTTCAAACCATCGGCGACGAAGGCGATCGCCTCATCCCACGACACTTCGACCAGTTCGCCATTCTTGCGAATCAGAGGTTTCGTCGCGCGGTCTTGCGCATACAGGCCTTCATGCGAATAGCGGTCGCGATCGGACAGCCAGCATTCGTTGATCGCTTCGTTGTCGCGTGGCACGGTGCGCAGCACCTCGCCCCGGCGCGTGTGCAGCCACAGGTTCGAGCCGAGCGCGTCGTGATAGCCGATCGATTCGCGCGCGATCAGTTCCCAGGCGCGCGCCTTGAAGCGGAACACCTTGTTGGTCAGCGCGCCGACCGGGCAGACATCGATGATATTGCCGCCGAGTTCGCTGTCGATCGTGCGGCCGATATACGTGCCGATCTCGAGATGCTCGCCGCGCCCCATGCCGCCGAGTTCCGGCGCGCCGGCGACTTCGGTCATGTAGCGCACGCAGCGCGTGCACTGGATGCAGCGCGTCATCTCGGTTTCAATCAGCGGACCGAGATCCTCGTCGGGTACGACGCGCTTGCGCTCGGCGAAGCGCGAGACCGAACGGCCGTAGCCCATCGACAGGTCCTGCAGTTCGCACTCGCCGCCCTGGTCGCAGATCGGGCAGTCGAGTGGATGATTGATCAGCAGGAACTCCATCACGTTGCGCTGCGCCGACAGGGCGCGCTGCGACTTGGTGAAGATCTGCATGCCTTCCATCACCGGGGTCGCACAGGCGGGCTGCGGCTTCGGCACTGGCTTGCCGCCGATCACGGTCTCGACCATGCACATGCGGCAGTTCGCCGCGATCGGCAGCTTCTCGTGATAGCAGAAACGCGGAATCGGAATGCCGGCCTTGTCGGCAGCGGCGATGATCATCGAATTCTTCGGCACCTGCATCGGCTTGCCATCGATTTCGATGTTGACGAAGTCGGGCGGCGCGGCGGGCGCGGTCGGCTGCGCACTCATGCTGCAACCTCCACGATTTGGCTAATGGGCGCGTCGACAATGCTGCGCTTGTTCGCCACGTAGTATTCGAACTCATGCCAGAAATGGCGCAGGAAGCCCTGCACCGGCCATGCGGCGGCTTCGCCGAACGCGCAGATCGTGTGGCCTTCGATCTGACCCGCGGCTTGCTTGAGCATTTGTACGTCTTCCATCGTCGCCTTGCCTTCGACGATGCGAGTGAGCACGCGGTACATCCAGCCGGTGCCTTCGCGGCATGGCGTGCACTGGCCGCAGGATTCGGCGTAGTAGAAGCGCGAGATGCGCTGGCATGCACGCACCATGCAGGTGGTCTCATCCATTACGATCACCGCGCCCGAGCCGAGGCCCGAGCCGGCCTTCTGGATCGCGTCATAATCCATCGTGATGCCCATCATCGTCTCGGCGGGCAGCACTGGCATCGACGATCCGCCCGGAATGACGGCTTTCAATTTGTTGCCGTTGCGCACGCCGCCGGCCATAGCGAGCAAGTCAGCGAACGGCGTGCCGAGCTTGATCTCGTAGTTGCCCGGCTTGTTGACGTGTCCCGACACCGAAAAAATCTTCGGGCCACCGTTGTTCGGCTTGCCCTGATTCAGGAACCACTCGGCGCCCTTGACCAGAATCGTCGGCACCGACGCGTAAGTCTCGGTGTTGTTGATCGTGGTCGGCTTGCCGTAGAGGCCGAATCCGGCCGGGAACGGCGGCTTGAAGCGCGGCTGGCCTTTCTTGCCTTCCAGCGATTCCATCAGCGCGGTTTCCTCGCCGCAGATGTAGGCTCCCGCACCGAGCGCGGTGTAGATGTCGCAATCGATGCCGCTGCCGCCGATGTTCTTGCCGAGCAGGCCCGCGGCATAGGCATCCTTCAGCGCCGCCTCGAAATGCTCGAACGGCTCGTGATGGAATTCGCCGCGCAGATAGTTGTAGGCAACGGTCGATCCGGTCGCGTAGCAGGCGATCGCGAGGCCTTCGACTACCGCATGCGGATTGAAGCGCAGGATGTCGCGATCCTTGCAGGTGCCGGGCTCGGACTCGTCCGAGTTGCACAAAATATACTTCTGCATCGTGCCCTTCGGCATGAAGCTCCACTTCAGGCCGGTCGGAAAGCCAGCGCCGCCGCGGCCGCGCAGCGCACTCTTCTTGAGCTCGTCGACGATCGTCGCCGGCTCGGGTTTCTCGGCGAGGATCTTCTTCCACGCCTTGTAGCCGTCGACTTTCAGATAGCTGTCCATCGACCATGGCTGATCGAAATTCAGCGTGGTGTAGACGACCTGGTGTTCTTGCGGAGCAGGACCGACTGCCATGTTATTTCAACCCGTCCAAAATCTGATCGACCGACTCCGGCGTCAGATGCTCGTGATAGTGACCGTTGACGACCATCATCGGCGCGCCACAGCAGGCCGCGAGGCACTCCTCTTCGCGCTTGAGATAGACGCGACCGTCAGCGGTTGATTCGCCGACCTTGATGCCGAGCTTCTTCTCGCAATGCTTGAGGATGTCCTCACCGCCATTGAGCCAGCACGAGATATTCGTGCACACGGCGACGTTGTTGCGACCGACCGGGTTGGTCTCGAACATCGAGTAGAACGTCGCGACTTCGTAGGCCCACACCGCCGGCAGACCGAGATACTTCGCAACCGCGGCCATCAACTCGTCGGTCAGGTAGCCGTGATTCTGCTCCTGCGCGGCGAACAGCGCCTGGATCAGCGCCGAACGCTTGCGGTCGGGCGGAAACTTAGTCAGCCAGTGGTCGATGTGGTGGCGCGTGTCTTCCGATAGCGCGACCAGCGGATCGACGTCCTTGACTTCGGCGTAGTGGTTGGTGGCTTTCATCGATCGAGTCTTTACCTGTCTATTTCGCCAAACACCACGTCGTAAGTGCCGATCATCGCGACGACGTCGGGCAGCATGTGGCCACGCACGATCGCATCCATCGACGACAGGTGCGCGAAACCCGGCGCACGCAGCTTGACGCGGAACGGCTTGTTCGCGCCGTCGGAGACGAGATAGCAGCCGAACTCGCCCTTCGGCGCCTCGACCGCGGCATAGGTCTCGCCGACCGGCACGCTATAGCCCTCGGTGAACAGTTTAAAATGATGGATCAACGCTTCCATGTCGTCCTTCATCTCTTCGCGCTTCGGCGGCGCAACCTTGAAGTTGCGCAGCATCACCTCGCCCGGATTCTTCTTCAGCCAGTCGACGCACTGCGCAATGATGCGATTGGCCTGGCGCATCTCCTCGACGCGCACGAGGTAGCGGTCGTAGCAATCGCCCTTGACGCCGACCGGGATGTCGAAATCCATCTTGTCGTACATCGCGTAAGGCTGCTTCTTGCGCAGATCCCATTCGATGCCCGAGCCACGCAGCATCGGTCCGGTCATGCCCCAGGCATAGGCCTGCTCGGGCGAGACGACGCCGATGCCGACCGTGCGCTGCTTCCAGATGCGGTTGTCGGTCAGCAGCGTTTCGTACTCGTCGACGCGCTGCGGGAAGTCCTTGGTGAAGGCTTCGAGGTAATCGAGCATCGAGCCTTCGCGCCATTCGTTGCGGCGCTTCAGGTCGTTGCCCTTGTGCCAGCGCGATTCCTTGTATTGCGGCATACGATCCGGCAGATCGCGATACACGCCGCCGGGACGGTAATAGGTCGCGTGCAGGCGCGCGCCCGAAACCGCCTCGTAGCAATCCATCAGCTCTTCGCGCTCGCGGAACGCGTAGAGGAACACGGCCATCGCGCCGAGATCGAGCGCGTTCGAGCCGATCCACATCAGATGGTTCAGGATGCGCGTGATCTCGTCGAACATCGTGCGGATGTACTGCGCGCGCGCCGGCGCTTCGACGCCGAGCAGCTTCTCGATCGCGCGCACGTAGGCGTGCTCGTTGCACATCATCGAGACGTAATCGAGGCGATCCATATAGCCGATCGACTGATTGAACGGCTTGGATTCGGCGAGTTTTTCCGTCCCACGGTGCAACAGACCGATATGCGGATCCGCGCGCTGCACGACTTCGCCGTCGAGTTCGAGCACGAGACGCAGCACGCCGTGCGCAGCGGGATGCTGCGGGCCGAAGTTGATCGTGTAATTTTTTATTTCTTGCATTTTTACACTCACTTCGCTGCCGGCTTGGCCGCCGCGGCTTCCGCCTGCGACTGGTCGTAGCGCGAGTCATGACGCACCACGCGCGGCACGCCGACACGCGGCTCGACCGAGGTCACGGGCTCGTAGATCACGCGGCCGAGCGCTTCGTCGTAGCGCACTTCGACGTTGCCGATCAGCGGGAAATCCTTGCGGAACGGATGGCCGACGAAACCGTAGTCGGTCAGGATGCGGCGCAAATCCGGATGGCCTTCGAACACGATGCCGAACAGGTCGAACGCCTCGCGCTCGAACCAGTTCGCGCCGCCCCACAGGCCGGTCAACGACGGCACCACCGGCAGCGCGTCGTCAGCCGCATGGCAACGGATGCGCACGCGTTGGTTGTTCTTGATCGAAAGCAGGTGCGCGACGGCGGCGAAACGCTTGTGCCCCACACCGGTCTGCGGGCGATTCGCCCAGTTGAAGCGGCCCGGTCCCTCGCCTTCCACGCCGCGCGAGAAACCCGTCGCGCTCACATCGGTCGTGTCCCACTCGGACTGGCCGTAGCTCAAATAATCAATGCCGCAGACGTCGATGCACTGCTCGAAATGGAACGCATCGTCATCGCGCAACGTCTGCGCGACCGCAAGCCAGTTCTCCGGCAGCACTTCGACCGTGGTCTCGCCGAAGGCCTCGCTGACGCCGGCGATCCTGTCGCCGAATTGCGCCGCGATGCGCTGCGCGAGCGTTGTGGCTGGCGCTTCACTCATGCGCGGTCCACTCGTGAAATGACGTTCGGGCCGCCGAATTTCGCGCCGCCGGTCTTGCGATCGACCACGCCGGCATCGACGAGCGCGCTCTTGCCGACGGTATTGGTGCGGCGAATCTTCTTCTGCAGTTGCAGGATGCCGTAGATCAACGCTTCCGCGGTCGGCGGACAACCCGGCACGTAGACGTCGACCGGCACGATGCGGTCGCAGCCGCGCACGACCGCATAGGAATAATGATAGTAGCCGCCGCCATTGGCGCAGGAGCCCATGGAGATGACGTAGCGCGGCTCCGGCATCTGGTCGTAGA
>CAZDWH010000145.1:339-7799 GCA_964509025.1 uncultured Rhodanobacteraceae bacterium | reverse complement strand
TCGCCGAAGTGCCGGAGACAGATCCGACGCATTATCTAGACTTGCCGAAGTTCTACGAGGCCAAGCGCGATACGTTCCGTGCGCTAATCGCGCCGTCCAAGTTCAAACCGCTGCCGGTTGCGGGCGCTTATTTTCAGGTCGTCGATTATTCGGCGATCAGCGACAAGGACGATTTGAATTTCTGCGAGTGGCTGATCCGCGAGGCCGGCGTCGCGGCGATCCCGGTGTCGGCGTTCTACGAAACGCCGCCCGAGACGCGCCTGATCCGCTTCTGTTTCGCCAAGAACGATGCGACCCTGCAGGCTGCGGCGGAGCGCCTATGCAAGCTTTAACGGTTTCACTCGTGCAGGGCGCGACGCGCTGGCACGATGCGGCAGCGAACCGCGACTACTACGGCGCCTTGGTGCGCGCGCTCAAGGGCCAGACCGATCTCGTCGTGTTGCCCGAGACCTTCACCAGCGGCTTTACCAACGAAACGCTGCATCAGGCCGAGACGATGGACGGTCCGAGCCTCGCCTGGCTGCGCGCACTCGCGCAGGAGACCGGACTCACGCTCACCGGCAGCATGGTGATCCGCGAAGGCGAGCGCTGTCTCAATCGCCTCGTCTGGGCGCGGCCCGACGGCACGTTTGAGACCTACGACAAGCGCCATCTGTTCCGCATGGCCAAGGAACACGAGCGCTATGCTGGCGGCGAGCAGCGCCTGATCGTCGAACTGAACGGCTGGCGCATCTGCCCGATGGTCTGCTACGACCTGCGCTTCCCGGTGTGGATCCGCAATCGCCACGGCAAGCGCGTGAGCGATCATTTCGACTACGACCTGCTGATTTTCGTCGCCAACTGGCCGAGCCCGCGGCGCGAGCCCTGGCGCACGCTGCTGCGCGCGCGCGCGATCGAAAACCTGTGCTACTGCGTCGGCGTCAACCGCGTCGGCGTCGACGGCAACGACCTGCCTTACTCCGGCGACAGCGCCGCGATCGATTTCCTCGGCGCACCGCTGGCCGAACTCGGCGCGCAGGAGCAGGTCGTGACCGTGACGCTCGATCCGAAGGCGCTCGTCGCGCATCGCGAGCGTTTCCCGGCGTGGATGGACGCGGACGAGTTCGACCTGCGCGTCTAGGGAACTTCTGAACAAGCTACTGCGCTTCTTCATCAGAGGTCCCGGATCAGGCGCGTGCGTGCACCCGCTGTTCCAACTCGCGCCACAAAGGTGCACACTTGTAGCGACCTTCCGAGGGGGACAGGGCATGCAGAGCGAGGTTACCGGTGCATTGGGCGGCGTGATGCGTGATGTGCGTATCGCCTTTGGCGAAATGTTCGGCGGCGGCAAACTCGACGCCGATCAGGAATTGACGATAGGAGTGCTGTTCGGCCTGCTGGGCGCCTTGGCGCAGGCCGATGGTCTCGTCACATCCGAGGAGGCTGCGTTCGTCAATCGCTTGATGGATGAACTCGAACTCTCGACCCGCGCGCGCGAACTGGCCAACGACGCCTTTCTGCGCGGCCGGCGCAAGCAGATAGACATCGATGCGGAAATCGCTCGCTTTCTCGCGCGTTACCCCAAAGGCACACCTGAAGTTACGCGCCTTTTCGACAGCGTGGTGCGCCTCGCCGCGGCGGACCAGCGCCTGCGCCCCGCCGAGCGGGTGTTCCTCGAACGCTTCACCGCGAATCTGGGGCTTTCGCCGGTCGCGCTCGAGGTGAAGCTCAAACAGGTCATGCCGGAAGCGCCGCCGAAGACCTGAGCGGTTGCCAATTTGCTGCGTCGCGGCATAATGGGGTCTACCGTCAGGGCGAACCCCATGAGTCGTGTATACAACTTCAGCGCCGGTCCCGCGGCGCTGCCCGAAGCCGTATTGCTTCAGGCGCAGTCCGAACTGCTCGATTGGGGCGGCGTCGGCGCTTCGGTGATGGAGCTGTCGCATCGCGGCAAGCATTTCATCGAGCTTGCAGCCGAGTCGGAACGCGACCTGCGCTTCCTGCTGAATATCCCGGACAACTACAAGGTACTGTTCCTGCAGGGTGGAGCGACGCAGCACTTCGCGCAGTTGCCGATGAATTTCGCGCGGCGCGAGCAGATCGCCGACTACGTCGTCACCGGCCACTGGAGCGAGAAGGCGGTGCGCGAAGCCAAGCCGCTCGCCGATGTGCGCGTCGCTGCGAACAGCGCTGACAGCGCCTTCACCACGATTCCGCCGCGCGCCGCCTGGACGCTGCACGACAATGCCGCCTATGTGCACTACACGCCGAACGAGACGATCCACGGCGTCGAATTCCAGCACGTGCCTGACGTCGGCAACGTGCCGCTGTTCGCCGATATGTCGTCGGACATACTGTCGCGTCCGATCGAGGTGTCGAAGTTCGGCGTGATCTACGCCGGCGCGCAGAAGAACATTGGCGCGTCGGGCCTCGTCGTGATGATCGTGCGCGAGGATCTGCTCGCGCGCTGTCCGAAAGACATGCCGAAGATTTTCAATTACGCCGAGCATGCCGCGCAGGATTCGATGCTCAATACGCCGAACACCTTCGGCTGGTATCTCGCCAGCCTCGTGTTCAAGTGGCTGCTGCGCGAGGGTGGGCTCGTCGCGATTGGCGAACGCAATCGCGCCAAGGCGGAATTGCTCTACGGCTGCATCGACGGCTCGGGCGGCTTCTATCGCAACCCGGTGGAGAAGTCCGCGCGTTCGTGGATGAATGTGCCGTTCACGCTCGTTGACGACAATCTCAACGCAGCATTCCTGAAAGAATCCGAAGCGGCGGGCCTGATGGCCTTGAAAGGACACAAGGCGGTCGACGGCATGCGCGCATCGCTGTACAACGCAGTGTCGCTGCGCGCTGTGGAAACGTTGGTTGATTTCATGCGCGATTTTGCGCGGCGCAATGGTTGAACCCAGATGGCCACGAAAAAGAAAAAATCCGCCAAGGCTGCAGAGGCAAGTCCGCCGACGTTGAATCTCGCCGACGCACGCGCGCGCATCGACGGCATCGATCGGCAGATCCAGGAATTGATCTCCGAGCGTGCCGGCTGGGCGCGCCAGGTTGGCAGAGCCAAGGGTCCGCTCAAAGCCGCAGTCGAGTACTACCGTCCCGAGCGCGAGTCGCAGGTGCTGCGCATGGCGATCGGCCGCAACCAAGGGCCGCTCGCCGACGAAGTGCTCGTGCGCGTGTTCCGCGAGATCATGTCGGCCTGCCTCGCGCAGCAGGAGCCGCTCAAGATCGGCTATCTCGGTCCCGAAGGCACCTTCAGCGAACAGGCGATGCGCAAGCATTTCGGCCACTCCGCGCATGGTCTGCCGCTTGCCAGCATCGAGGAAGTGTTCCAGGAAGTCGAAGCAGGGCATGCGGATTTCGGCGTAGTGCCAGTCGAGAACTCGGGGCAGGGCACGATCCAGGTCACGCTCGACACATTCCTGACCTCGGACCTGAAAATCTGCGGCGAAGTCGAACTGCGCGTGCGCCAATACCTGCTGTCGCGTTCGGGTCACATCGAGGATATCGAACGCGTCTACTCGCACCCGATGTCGTTCGCACAAACCAAGGCCTGGCTGCGCGCGAATCTGCCGAAGGCCGAAAAGATTCCCGTGTCGAGCAATGCCGAAGCCGCGCGCCGCGCGCGCAACGCCGACGACGCCGCGGCGATCGCGGGCGAGGCCGCAGGACACGTGTATGGCCTCAAGAAAGTCGTCGTGAGCCCGATCGAGGATCGCGACGACAACACGACGCGCTTCCTCGTGCTCGGGCGCAAGATCTTCCCGAGTTGCGGCCACGACCGCACCTCGATCCTCGTTTCGATCAAGGACGCGCCAGGCGCGCTATTCAACGTACTGAGCCCGTTCGCGCGTCACGGCGTCAGCATGAACCGCATCGAGTCGCGCCCCTCGCACCACGCGAAGTGGGAATACGCGTTCTTCATCGACCTGTCCGGCCACATCGACGATGCGCCGATGAAAAAAGCGCTGGCAGAACTCGAGCCGCATGCGGCGCAGATCAAGGTGCTGGGTTCGTATCCAGTTGCGGTTCTTTGATGAGCAGTCCGACGGCGCTTGCGTGGACGAGCGATCCGAGTGGGCCTTTGCGCGGCGAGCTGCGTGTCCCCGGCGACAAATCGGTTTCGCATCGCGCGATCATGTTCGCGTCGCTGGCAGACGGCGCGTCGCGCATTACGGGTTTTCTCGAGGGCGAGGACACGCGCGCGACCGCGCGTGCGTTCGCGCAGATGGGCGTGCGCATCGAGACGCCGACGGCGAGTGAACGCATCGTGCATGGAGTGGGCATCAATGGGTTGAAGGCTCCCACTAACGGCGCGCCGATCGATTGCGGCAACGCGGGCACTGGCATGCGCCTGCTCACGGGCCTGCTTGCCGGACAGCAGTTCGATACGACCTTGATCGGCGATGAATCGTTGTCACGGCGTCCGATGCGTCGCGTGATCGATCCGCTCGCGCAGATGGGTGCGAAGATTGCGGCGGAGCACGGCGGGTTGCCGCCGCTGCGCGTATCCGGCAAGCAATCCTTGCGCGGGATCGACTACACGCTGCCGGTCGCGAGCGCACAGGTGAAGTCGGCGCTGCTGCTGGCCGGCCTCTATGCACAGGGTGAAACGCGCGTGGTCGAGCCGCATCCGACGCGCGACTACACCGAGCGCATGTTGCGCGCGTTCGGCTATCCGATCGAGTTTTCCGAGGGCGAGGCGCGCCTTGCCGGCGGGCATCGCCTGCGCGCGACCGATGTCGCCGTGCCCGCGGATTTCTCCTCCGCCGCGTTCTTCCTGGTCGCAGCGAGCATCACGCCGGGCTCGGACCTGACCCTGCGCGACGTCGGCATCAATCCGCGCCGCACCGGCCTGCTGCAAGCGCTGCGCTTGATGGGCGGTGACATTGCCGAGTCGAATCGGCGCGAGGCCGGCGGCGAGGTGATTGCCGATCTGCGCGTGCGTCACGCACCGCTGCACGGAATCGACGTACCGGTGCAGCTGGTGCCGGACATGATCGACGAATTTCCCGCGCTGTTCGTGGCCGCCGCGGCTGCGGATGGCATCACCCGTGTAACCGGCGCGGCAGAGCTGCGCGTGAAGGAATCCGACCGCATCGCCGTGATGGCGAAGGGACTACGCGCACTCTGCATTGCGATCGACGAAACTCCAGACGGCGCAGTCATCCATGGCGGGGTTGTAAAAGGTGGTGAGGCCGACAGCGCCGGCGATCATCGTTGTGCGATGAGCTTCTGCGTCGCCGGGTTGATTGCGCGAGAGCCTTTGCGCGTGCTCGATTGCGCCAACGTTGCGACTTCGTTTCCTGGCTTCATTGAACTCGCCAATGATTGTGGGTTCACCTTGCGCCAGATTGCTAATAAGCTTTAGAGATACGATGTAACTTATTAATTTATAACATAAATAATCATGTGATCACCGCGATCGACGGGCTTGCTCTAGAATTGCGCGTCCAAGCCATCGCCCATCTACATGTCCGCAGCTGAGAAGAAGATTCCCGTCCTCACTATCGACGGCCCCTCCGGCTCCGGCAAGGGTACGATCGCCGCCCGCGTGGCCGATGCGCTCGGCTGGCATCTGCTCGACTCCGGCGCGCTGTATCGTGCAGTGGGCTACGCGGCAAGCATGGCGGGCCTCGACCTGTCCGACGCCGAGGCAGTCACGCGCAGCGCAGAGACGACCAAGATCACCTTTCGCGACCCCAAGGACGGCGGCGAGACGCGTGTCTACGTCAACAGCCACGACGCCACGGCGGAGATCCGCACCGAAACCTGTGGCGCGGCGGCTTCGGCCATTGCGGCGATCCCCTCGGTGCGCGCGGCTCTGGTCGACAAACAGCACAGCTTCCGCAAGGCACCGGGCCTGGTGGCCGACGGGCGCGACATGGGCACGGTGATCTTTGCCGACGCGGAAACCAAGGTGTTCCTGACCGCGAGCGCCGAGGAGAGGGCGAAAAGGCGCTATAAACAGTTGAAAGACAAGGGCTTGTCCGTTACACTCTCATCCCTTTTGCGCGAGATCGAGGCGCGCGACGTGCGCGACGCCAGCCGCGCGGTGGCGCCGCTCAAGCCCGCCGCCGACGCGCTGCTGATCGATTCGACCGGCATGCCGATTGATGAAGTCGTGGCGAAGGTGCTCGAGCTGGCCCGTTCTCGATCGAAGTAGAGGTAAAACGTAGTCACGGATAGGCACGGATCAAGCGTTTTGGCTTTATCCGGCAATTCCGTGGCGAAAAAGTTTTTTGGCCCCTGCCTCGCGGCAGGGAATTGCAGCGGTGCGAAGGCGTTGAGCCGACGTGCCACAACCGGTGGATCGCGCTGAATAGCCAACCCCAGGCGATCCGTACATCAACTAGAGAATCAACATGACCGAAAGTTTTGCCGAACTGTTTGAACAGAGCCAGACCCTGGCCAAATTGAAGCCCGGAACCATCGTCTCCGGCATCGTGGTGGAAATCCGCAACGACGTCGTTGTGGTCAATGCCGGACTCAAGTCCGAAGGCATTGTGCCGATCGAGCAATTCTTCAACGATGCGGGCGAGCTGGAAGTGAATGTCGGCGACGAGGTGAAGGTTGCCCTCGACGCCATCGAAGACGGCTTCGGCGAAACCCGCCTGTCGCGCGAAAAGGCCAAGCGTTCCATGGTGTGGGACGAACTGGAAGCCGCGCAGCAGGCCAACGCCACCGTGACCGGCCGCGTGTCGGGCAAGGTCAAGGGCGGCTTCACCGTGGACATCAAGGACGTGCGCGCGTTCCTGCCGGGTTCGCTCGTCGACGTGCGTCCGGTGCGCGATCCGGTGTTCATCGAAGGCAAGGATCTCGAATTCAAGATCATCAAGCTCGACCGCAAGCGCAACAACGTCGTGGTCTCGCGCCGCGCGGTGGTCGAGAGCGAGCATTCCGAGGAGCGCGAGCAGCTGCTCGAGCGCCTGCAGGAAGGCGCGAAGGTCAAGGGTGTGGTCAAGAACCTCACCGATTACGGCGCGTTCGTCGACCTCGGCGGTATCGACGGCCTGCTGCACATCACCGACATGGCGTGGAAGCGCGTGCGTCATCCGTCCGAAGTCGTCAACGTCGGCGACGAGCTGGACGTCCGCGTGCTGAAGTACGACCGCGAGCGCAACCGCGTGTCGCTGGGCCTCAAGCAGCTGGGTGACGATCCGTGGGTCGCCATCGCCCGCCGCTACCCGGTCGGCAGCCGCCTGTTCGGCAAGGTCTCCAACGTCACCGATTACGGCGCCTTCGTCGAGATCGAGCCGGGCGTGGAAGGCCTGGTCCACGTGTCCGAAATGGACTGGACCAACAAGAACGTCAACCCGGCCAAGGTCGTGCAGGTGGGTGACGAGACCGAAGTGATGGTGCTGGACGTGGATGAAGAGCGTCGCCGCCTCTCGCTGGGTATCAAGCAGACCGGCTCGAACCAGTGGGAAGCTTTCGCAGCAATGCACAAGAGTAACGACAAGGCTGCCGGG
>CAZDWH010000145.1:0-329 GCA_964509025.1 uncultured Rhodanobacteraceae bacterium | reverse complement strand
AAAAACGACCGAGTACGGGCCGTTCAGGGGGATGGGTCCGGGGATCGCAGGACTGGTGCACGGGTCCGAAATGGACGGGACCAACAAGAACGTCGCTCCAAGCAAGGTCGTTTCGCTGGGCGACGAAGTCGAGGTCATGGTCCTCGAAATCGACGAGGAAAAGCGCCGCATCAGCCTCGGCATGAAGCAGTGCAAGGCCAACCCGTGGGAAGAATTCGCTTCCAACGTCAAGCGCGGCGACAAGGTCAAGGGCCCCGTCAAGTCGATCACCGACTTCGGCGTGTTCATTGGCCTGTCCGCCGGCATCGACGGCCTGGTGCACCTGTCCG
>CAZDWH010000144.1:0-7810 GCA_964509025.1 uncultured Rhodanobacteraceae bacterium | reverse complement strand
GCAAGTGCAGACGCAGTTCGAGACCCGCTTTTCGGTCGGCTCGTATCTGGCCTATCCGCGCGGCCTGTGGGTGCCGGGCCTGCTGATCGACGTGGCGGCGCTGGTGGCGGGCGGCTACGGCAAGTTCATCGCCAACCGCTAGTCAGCTCATGGTGCAGCGTCATAATCGATTTTCTTGCGCGTGGCCTGCGCTGGGCTGCATGCTCGCACTCGCCCCTCTGTCAGCCGCGCCGCTCCACGATGAACCGAGCCGTCACTGGTATACGCTCTCGGCGGACGGCGTGCGTACCGGCTATGCCTACGTAGAGCAGTCGCCGACGGCCGTAGGAACAATCGAGCGCGAGGTCGTCAGGTTGGACGTGCGTCAGCTCGGACATCGATCGCGCGTCGAACGCAGCATCGCCGTCGCCCGCGATGCTGCGGGAAAATCCGTCTGGCTCGAGTACGAAACCAAGGCCGGAACCGTGCACAGTGCATGGCACGGCAAGATTGGGACAACGAGCATCGACATCGAACCTCTCGATGGACATCGGGGAGAGTCGCATCGCGTCGACTTGCCGGACTCTACCGAGATTTCCATCGCACGCACGCACAAACTCAGCGCGTTGTGGAAGAAGCAAAGTACGGACCTGTCTTACTTCGAATTCGACCCCGGCGCCGAAAGCGTCGTGCGCGTAATCGCGAAGGCCGTCGTCGATCCAGCTCGACCGCAATTCGTTCATGTGCAGGTAGCGAATGCAGCGACCGGCACCCCGCTCGAAGACGTCTGGTTCGATTCCGCTGGCTCGATGCAGCGCCTCGACCGCATCGGTGCGAGCGGACGGGTTACCTGGACACCGTGCCAAAGCGCGTGCGACGCGGACGTCGAACATCCGATGGATCCGATGGATCATCTCGTGCTGCGCTCGCCGGTATGGATTCCGATACAAGCGACGCACCGCCCGCTGCGTTACGTCATCACTCGCGGCGATGGCATCGCGCCAGCCCTGGTTCCGACGGACGAACAGGATGTGGTGTTTGACGGATCGCGGGCGATCGTCACGGTGTGCGAGCGTTGTGGCCACGGCGATGTCGAAGGCCCACGCAAACCCGAGCGCTATCTGCAGCCGAACGCCTGGGTACGCAGCGATGACACGGAGTTGCGCCATCTCGCATTGGCTACCGTGTCACGTAGCGCCAACATCGACTGGCGCATGCGCAAATTGGCCGATCTGGTGCTCAAGCGAATGCGCGGGCGCATGGACTTCATCGGCTACGCAGATGCGGTAACGGCTCTGCATACCGGATCGGGCGACTGCACCGAGTTCGCGGTGCTATTCGCCGCACTCGCCCGCGCGCAGGGCATCCCGACGCGCATCGCGGTCGGCGTCGCCTACTCCGATCATTTCAGCGGAAGAAAAAATGTCTTCAGCCCGCATATGTGGGTGCAGGCGTGGAACGGAACGGCGTGGAAGAGCTACGACGCGGCGCTCGACGGCTTCGACTCGACGCATATCGCATTTGCGGTGATCGACGGCAAACCCGATGAGGTCGAGCGCGCGTTCGCGCAGTTGCCTTATCTGCACGTCGACAAGGCGGGCGTGCTGCGCACTCCCTGAGACTTCAGCGAACTACTTCGAACCCTTCGCGTCGACCGTAGGCGCAGGCAGCCACTCGGCCGCATCGATTTCCGGAATTTGGGGCGGCGGCGCCTGCGCGACGTCGCGCTCATCCACGAGCTTTGCGTCGCGCGCCGCTTTTACGCCGCCGAGAACCACCATCTTGTCGAGCGGATCGCAGGTCGGACCGGTGACAACCGGCGCCGGCGCCTGATCCTGCGCTACGGCAAGTCCGGGATCGCCCAACGCCGCCGCGACACCCAATCCCACCAGCCCCGCAAGCGCCAGCGGACGGCTCACCGTGTAGGCGACGCAGATTTCGCCGGAACACGATGTCAGGAGCGCCGCGCGCTCGGCATCGTTCATGCCGTCAAGGTTGTGCACCCGCTTGTTGCAACGTCCGCAAAAATCCCGGCCGGCGCTCGGCATCGCGCTCCAGCGCAGCGGACAAGGCGAGGTAACGAGAGGAACGCGAGCCATGGCAGCACCCTTGAGATCGTTGGACATACCTTACTCCCAAGCAGCTAGCAGCGTCGATATCGAGCATATCCGCACGCTGAACGACACCGGCGCGAGCGCATGCATCCGACATCTCTTTCGCGTATCCTGCGCGGCCCTTAAGATGGACCGGTGGCGCGTGGCGCCGCCGTCAGCGCAGAATCAGGAGCAATATCATGGGCCTCGACCTCGTCCCTTCCGGCCGCGATGTGCCGAACGAAATCAATGTCGTCATCGAGATTCCGAAGGATGCGGAACCGGTGAAATATGAGGTCGACAAGGCCACCGGTGCGATCTTCGTCGATCGCGTCCTGTCGACGCCGATGCGCTATCCGTGCAACTACGGCTACGTGCCGCATACGCTGAGCGGCGACGGCGATCCGGCCGACGTGCTCGTGGTGATGCCGCTGCCGCTGATCCCAGGTTCGGTGATCCGCTGCCGTCCGGTCGGCATGCTCGCGATGACCGACGAGGCCGGCGCCGACACCAAGATTGTCGCGGTTCCGATCGACAAGGTGTTCACTGCCTACAGCCACATCCTGGACATCAACGACGTGCCGGAGCATACGCGCGACCGCATCGCGCACTTCTTCGAACACTACAAGGATCTGGAGAAGGGCAAGTGGGTCAAGGTCGACGGCTGGCGCGACGCGGCCGCAGCGCGCAAGGAAATCAGCGAATCGGTCGCGCGCTATCACGAGTGTCCGGACAAGCCGGCGTTTTAGCACGTCAGGCGTGAGCGCGCGCCAGCTCGGGCGCTCTTGCTTGCGTCTGCCTTGGCAGCATAGCTGCGCTGGTTAGCGCGCAGCAAGCTCGCAACTCTAATCGTTCGGTGTCTCGTCCTCTTCCACCGCCTTGCCCGTCGGGCGCGGCCCCGCGCACAGATCCGACGCGCGCCAGATCAGAATGCGGCCAAGTCGGTATGGCACTTCGAGTTCCGGTTTCACCGGGATGCCGTACTTGGTGTAAAACGTGATCACTTCGCCGTCTGGGTGCGCGGCACACCAGGTGTACAAAGTATCCAGATCGAGTTTTTGCAGCGGCTGAGTCAGGCGCCCGGGAAATTCGAACAGGCCGTGATGCCAACCGAGATGCGCGACCGGCCGGCCCACCTCCTGCGCGGCACGGATGCGGTTCGCGGTCGCCGTGACGTCTACCGTCGGTCCGGCGAACTGCGCGATTGCAAGCAGGCCACAGACAGCCGCGGCGACCGTCGCGAGCGCCATGTCGCGCACTTCGCTGCGCACGCGCGCACGCACGAGGACGAACACGCCGATCAGCGCGATCAGCGCTCCCCACAGCGGCCATAGCCCTGCGATCACGCGCTGTTCGGTCGGCGAAAGGCTGCCGTTCTGCGCCATCTTCGCCAGCAGCGGTACGCTCTGCGCATGCGCGACGAGATACGGCGTGGCAGCGAGCACGAAACCGGCCAGCAATAGCGCCGCGCCAAACAGGCGACCGCGCACGCTCGCCTGTGGCGCGCGCAACACCTGCGCGAAATACAGGGCAAGCCCCGGCAGCAGCGGCAGCAAATAATGCGTCTGCTTGCCGCTGAGCAGACAGAACACCGCAAACGCGGGCAGGAACCAGACCAGCGCAAAGCGCGAGGCCTTGTCCGCCGCGAGGCTGTCGCGCCACACGCGCCACGGCGCACGCAAAGCGAGCGTCCACGGCAGGATCATGAACGGCAGCACCATGAAGTACCACCACAGCGGCCGCGCATGCGCGAAGCTTTGCGTCATGCGCTGCGCGGTCTGATGAAAGATCACCGCATTGACGAAATCCCAGCCACCCGCCAGCAGCATGTAGGCAAAGCCGATAGCGACCGCAATCGCGACGCCGCCCAGCAACGCCGCATACCAGCGACCCGGCGCGTTGCGCGCAGTCGCGCTCCACCACGGCGCCGCAACGCCGACCAGGCAGGCATCGAGCAGCATCGCCGGGCCCTTGTTGATCATGCCGAGCGAGAGGCCGAGCGCAAGCACACCGATGCCGCGCGTCCAGCGCTTTTCGTCTAGGTCGACGAGACCATGCAGCGCAAGCAGCACGCAGGTCGCAAGCAGCACGTCGAACATGATCAGGCTCGCGAACACGGCTACGAACAGCATGCCGCCAAAAATTTGCGTCGCGCGCGTCGCCAGCACACCGCCGCACGCCGCGTCGTCGGGGTCGAGTCGGCGCACCAGGCGCTCGAACAGCACGAGCGAAATCAGCGAGCAGACGAGCATGCCGAGGCGCACGATCCAGACGTGCAAGCCCGCCGCCGTCCAGGCGAGATTGATCAGCCAGAACAGTAGCGGTCCCTTGTGCGTGTAAGGCTCGCCATTGAGATGCAGCAGCAGGGCCTCGCCGGTGTAGCGCATTTCCCACGCCACCGAGAGGTAACGCGTTTCGTCGATCGGCACCGCCGGCAGGAATAGCGCGACCGGCAGCAATAGCAGGAACCAGGCGAAGCGCCAGTCGGTGAGTAGTTTTTTCATCTGTTCGATTCAAATCCGGAGTGGTCATCCCGGCAGGGAATGCCGGGATCCCGACTGCACGGATGCCGGGCAACGCCGACGCGTTGAGCTACATATCATCCCTGAGGTCTGGATTCCGGCAGTCCCTGCCGGAATGACGGGCGAGGAGCGTTTGCGACAGGCTACATCACCCGCGATTCAACAGGTTTTTCAAATCGATGATCGCCGCGTTCGCGCGCGACACATAGTTCGCCATCACAAGCGAATGATTGGCGAAGAAGCCGAAAGGACTGCCGTTCAAAATGATCGGGCTCCTCACCGGTTTCTGCGATTCCTCGAGCTCGCGGATCACCTGCTTCAGGCTGACCATCGCATTCTTGCGTTCCAAGGTTGGGCCGAAGTCGATTTCCATCGCCTTGAGCTGTTCGAGCAGCGCCCAGGTGTAGCCGCGCGATTCGTAGAAGATGTCGTCGATCTTGTTCCACGGCGTCTTCACGACCTGCGGGGTTTTCGGTGCCGCCGCAGGCGCATTGGGATCGACCGGCGCATCGCCCTGCAACTGGATCTGCCCGACGCTCGCCGACAGGCGCTGCGACAGGCTGCCGAGACGCGCCGAGACCGTATCGAAGTAGTCGGCGAGATTGTCCGCACGCGCGTAGAACTGCGCGCCGTTCGGATCGTTCTTGCCGAGGCGCACGAGATAGCCTTCGACGTGCTCGATCGCACTGCGATACTGGCCTTCCGAGCTTGGCAGCAGCCAGCGGTCGTTCGGACTGGAGAACAGCGGATCGGCTTGCTGCAGATCGGCATCTTCGGCGGATTGCGACTGCGAACGCGAGAACTTGTTGCGCATCGCGTGTGCCAGATCGCGCGTCGCGGTGAGTACGCCGAATTCCCAGTTCGGCACGTTGTCCATCAACACGCCGGGAGGAAACTTGTCGTTCGACAGATAACCGCCACGCTTGTCGAGCAGGGTTTCGGCGCCGCCGATCAGGGCACTGGTGACGACGCTGCCGACCACCACCTGTTGCTGATGCGCGGCGGCGCGCTGCTTCGCAAACGCGACCACGTCGAATTGCGCCGGCTCGTAGCTCCACCACCACATCAGCGCGAGCACGATGACAACGTAGACCGCTACCGCCGCGCCGATGCCGCGCACGAGCCCGCTCGCGCGGCGCGCGCGGAAAATGGGATTGTCTGCCATTGGCGTCTAACTCCGTTGCGCGGCCGACGCGGCCGCTGCAGCGCGCATTGTGCCGGATACACGTGACTGGCGCACTTCAGCGCCGGGAGAAGCGATCCGCACGTTCGATCGTCGCGGCCAGCTGCGGCAGCACGGTATTGATCGCCGCTTCGTGGCGCCGCCACTTGTCCGGATCGGGTTTGGACACGGTGTAGCGCGATAGCGGCAGATTTGCGTCGAGAGGACGATCCCAGACGAAGCCGACCGCGGCGCAGAGGCGTTCGATTTCCGCCTGCGGGGCGGCCAGCAGCTCGTCGTAGCGAATCACTTGCACGCCGCCAGTGGGTAGCCCCTCAAGGTCATTGAGCAGCAGCTCGGTCAGGGATTGCCATTGCCCAGCGACGATTTCATGCAATGGCTTGCCATTCAGTTCGCGCCAGTTCGGCGTCAATGCGAGCGACCACGGCAGCCCTTGCCAATCCGGCAGGCCGGGATAGGTGCGGAAGCGCCCCGATTGCCATGCCTCGATCATGCTGGCCAGCACCTGGCGCGGATCGCGATACAGATAGACGAACTGCGCTTCGGGGAACACGCGCGCGAGGAACGGCACGCGCAGCGAATTTTTCGGGGTCTTTTCGAGCATGCGCGCCGGCAAGGCCAGCGGCGGCGCGCCGTCGCGATCGACCAGCGCGGTGCGAAAACGCGCGCGCAATTCCGTGACGACATCGCTGCCCGCCGCATCGGTGCTGAGACGGTTCGACTCAAAGCCGCGTGCGGCCGGATGTAGCGCGCGGATGCCTTCGATCAATGCGTGGCTCTCGTCGCCGATCGTGCAGACATTCCGCGCCTGTGCCAGCGCCTCGAACAGCATTGTCGAGCCTGAGCGCGGTGACGATACGACGAACACCGGCCGCTCGAATTCCGCGTCGCGCGATTCGCGCTTGCCCGGCGCATCGCGCGGCTCGCCCAGGATCATCGGCGCTGCAGCGTCGGCGCAGGCGGAATGCAACACCATGATCATGGCGACTTTGTGAAAATCGAGCTCGTTGCGCAATGTGAGCTGGCCGCGAAAGCGGTCGATCTCGGCAATCCACGCATCCAGCAGCGCGCGGAAGTCGGCATGACCTTCCGGCGCATTGCCATGACGCGACCACAGCGCCTGCCAGCGCCGCAGGTAGCGCAGCACCGTCTGTTGCAACTCGCCGGCAAGCGGCTGCTGCGGCTTGAGTTCGCTGAACAGGAACGACAAATGCGAATGCAGCTCCCATGGCGACATCACGCGTGGCGTGTTGACCGATTCGAATTGCAAAGCGGGGACATCGCCGTGCGGCAGCACCTGCCGCACGTTCCAGCCGTTGCTGCCGACATGATGCGGGCGCGAGTTCGCCATCAAATCCCAGAAACCGTCGCCGCCGACCGTATCGGCCACGAGGTGGATGCGCACGTTGTCGCCTGCATTGAGTACGCGATGCAAGCGCCAGGTGTCGAAAATCCAGCATTCGCCCGCAGCCATGTTGATGTCGGCATCGCCGCAGAAGAAGCGCACGCCAGGCTGGGTCACGATCGGCACATGCACGCGCATGCGTTCGGCCCAGTAATAGGCCTGATCGATGTGCGGCGTCACTTCCGCATTGCCGGACAGGCGCATCAGACGCGTGCGTCCAAGCACCGCGCCGAGTGAACCGAGCACCTGGTTGAGATAGGGAAAGCGTCCGAGAAACGGCGTCGGTCGCATTGGTCCGATCAGGCCATCGTTGTCCGGATCGCCATCAACCGCGATCAGCGGCAACGCCGAGTTGCCAGCGAAGCCTTGTGGATGTGGACGCCATTCCGACTCGTCGAGTGTGGCGAGTTCAGCGGCCAGCGCCGCAGCATCGAAGCGCAGCGGCAGCTGGATGAACGGATACTGCAATCTCATGAATTTTGCGGATCGGAGCCGGCCGGCAAGTATATTTCACTGCCGCGCCCGCGAAACTCGCGCGCCTTGTCTTCCATGCCCTTGGCCAGGGCATCGGCCTCGTTCGCGACGCCGTGATCCTTGGCGTAGTCGCGCACGTCCTGCGTGATTTTCA
>CAZDWH010000143.1:0-7814 GCA_964509025.1 uncultured Rhodanobacteraceae bacterium | reverse complement strand
TGCTTCAGGTCGATATCGACGCGGCCTTCGAGATGCAGGTCGTGCACGCCGAGCACGTCCTCGAACAAGGCCGCCGCGACATCGCCCTTGGCGTCGCGCACATCGAGGATGCCATTGCGCCGGCGCGTCATGATGCCGCTCGCGCTGCCGTTGGGACCATTCAGGGTGAAGTGCGCGGAGACTTCGCCATTGACCAGCGAGCCCGGCAGCATCTGCCAGTCGAACGCGCCGAGATCGCGCCCGAAGATGCGCAGGCTCGCGGCGTGACCGCTCCATACCGTGCCGGAAACATCGGTCAATTCGACCGGCCCGAGTTTGCTCGCGACCAGGCGCTTGCCGACGTCGGCCGGAAAGGTCCAGATGACGACGCCGATCACGATCACGACGATCAGCAGGACGATGAGAAATTTGCGCATAGCAGCTTCAATACCTTTGCGATCAGTGTTCTTCCAGGGTGACGCGCGCGTTGACGAGACCCATGCCCTCGGCGCGGTCGGCCGAAAGATCGCTCGCTTCGACACCATAGTCGCGTGCCAAGTTCTCGATCCAGCCGACCAGTTGATCGAAATTCGCCGCCTCGAAATTGACGCGCACGCTGCGCGCGCTCGCCGGCTCGACACGCTTGAGCGCATTGCCGAGACCGGCATTGCGCGCGCTCGCATCGGCCAGCGCGAGCAGCGATTTGCCCTGGCGGTCGACCGCGGCGCGCGCGGCAGTCGCGTTGAGTCCGGGCAATTCGCCCTGCGCCGCACGCATCGACGCAAGCGCGACGCGATCCGTGTTCACGCGCTGCGCGAGGCGCGCGCGCGCCTGCGCGAGCGGCTGCCACACCAGCGCCCAGCCGAGCAGGAGAGCGACGACGACCGCGCCGATGCCAAGCACCTGCCGCTCGCGCGGCGCCAGCGCGTTCCAGCGTTCTCGCATCATGACTTGCCCGCCGTGATGCGCACGCGACCTTCGACCAGACCATCACTCGGATTGGCCGAGGTGACTTCGGCCTTGAGTCCGCCGAGCCCCGCGAGCTGCTCGCGCACCAGATCGAGCGCCTGCACGTCGGGCGCGCGCATGACCAGTTCGAGCGTAGCGTTGTGATATTCGATTCCGCGCAGCGCCACTCGCGCGTTGTTGCCGAGTATGGGCGCGATCTGGCCGAGCACGCGCAGCGCGCCGCTCGCCTCGCCCGTACCCTTTAGGCGCGCGATCTCGCTCGACATCAGCTGGCCCGGATCGCCGGCAACGTTGTCGAATTTCGGAAAACTCGCGTGCAACACTTCGCGCATCGTCGCATCGAGGCGACTCGACTCCGATCTGAGCTTGAGCCAGTCGCCGACCGCGTACAGCAGGCCCGACGCAAGCGCGGCGGCTGCGAACATCGCGGCGAGACGCCAGAGTTTCTGCGCGGGCACTTGGCGATGCGCCGGCGCGAATTCGCCCTGCAGCAGATTGAGCGCGGGTGTCGCGGGCAGGTGCGCCGCCATAAAAGCGAGCGCATCGCGCTGGCGTTCGTGGTAGCGCTTCACATTCGCAGCCACAAACGGCAGCGGTGCGGCGTCGCGAAAATCGTGGACTTCGAGAGCTGCGGGCTGCGGGCCGAGCGCTGCGAGCCAAGGATCGCTTTGCGCCGTGGCGCAGACGCTCGCCTGCGTGGCGCTGCTGCGGATCAACGCGCGCGCGCCGTCGATGAGTACCGTGATCACGCCGTTCGTGTGCGGCAACGCGAGCGACTCGGGAACCATGACATCCGGCCGGATGCCCTGCTCGGCCAGCTGCGCGAGCCAGCCGCGCAGCGTGGCGCGTGCGACGATGGCGACCGGCAACGTCTCGGCGCCGATCTGCGCCGGTAGCGCAAAGTGCAGGTCCTCGACCGGACTCGCCAGGCGTTCCTCCAGTGCGAACGGCACGGCCTTGGCGAGTTGCGCGCGCTGGCGCGACACGGCGGGTGTATCGGTGAGCAATACCGCCTCGGCCGGCGCCAGCACGACGACATGATTCGCACGCGCCAGCGTTTCGCGCGGCGGCGCACCCGCGTTCGCGCCCGACAGCGCGCGGCCGCTCGCGTCCTGGGCGAGCCAGGCGAGCGAACCGTTCGGAGCAAGGCGCAACAGCAGGCGATCGGGCATTGGATCTCGTAGTCGAAAGACTCGTGGCGATTCTAGCAGCACGCCGCGCTTCGATACCTCAGCGCGAACGGGCTCCGGTCCTCACCACGCAGCCCCGCGACTGCGCTCGATCACGCGTATGCCCGAGCCCGCGCCGCCTTGGTAGTTGCGCTCGATCAGACTGTAGAACGTGAACGGCAGGCCATCGATCTGCACGTCGCCGCGCGCGACAAAATGCGTGCTCTTCACATCGTAGCAATTGGTTATCGGAAGCGCCGCGGCACCGCAGTCCATGCCGGGCACGAGCTTGCGCACGTCCTCGGGCGAAGTGAAATTGGCGTGACCGTCCTGCGCGATCGTCTTGGCGATCTGCTCGGTCATCGCCGGCGACAGCGTCATCAGCACGGACACGCTCGCCGTATTGAGGTTGATCGGGGTGCCGCGCGGCAAGGCGCAGACTTCGGGCGCGAGACGCGCGTACACATCCGCGCCGATGCCGCGCACGAGTCGCAGTTCGGACACGTGCACGAAACCGCGCTGCGCGGGGCGATACGGCGGTTCCTGCTGCAGGTAGTAGCGCTCATCGGGAGTGGCGGTCGGTCGCATCCAGTCGACCACCGCGGCGCCGAGGTTTTCGTCGAGCTTGAGCGCGCGCAGCAGGCGCTGGAACTTCTGCAGCCAGACCGCATTCGCCTGTCCGCGCTCGTCGACGAGGTTGTTGAGATTGAAGCAGCCGTTGCGATCGCGCATCGTCGCCGTGAGCATGCCGCCGCGCACCGGCAACGGCGGCAGCGGCACCGCCCAGGAGCTGGTGGCGGAGTCGGTGTTCTCGCCGCTCGCCGTGGCCTGCGCGAGCACGCGCGCGGCGTAGGCTTCCATGCCCTGCGCATAGGCGAAGGCCTGCGCCTCGCGCGCGTCGTTGCGCACGCGCGCGAGCGCGAGTTCGCCGCGGTCGAGCAGGCCAGCGATCAGCACGGTCGCCAGCGCGACCACGAGCAAGGCGACGATCAGGGCCACGCCACGCTGATTCCGCCTCATGGCGCGGCCACTCCGAACGCGGCCGGAAAGTCGCTGACCAGCTCGACCGTGCGCGTGATCTCGCCATAGCTCGGTACTTCGATGCGGATCTCGATCGCGCGCGGCAGCGCTGGTGGCGGTGGTCCGTCGGTCGCGGGCGCCGGCCAGGTCGTGAGCCAGCGTTGGCGCTCATCGAGATAACGCAGGCGCAGTGTCGTTACGCGCTCGCGCAGCATGCTCATCGTCGCGCGCGTGTTCGGCGCGCGATCGAGCACGGCATAGCTGCCGCGTACGAGCGTGCCTCCATCGAGCGCATACACGACACGCTGCAGGTTCGAACGTGATTCGGTCTGCGGATTGGCGTAGCCGAGGCGCGTGAATTCGAGTCTGTCGCTGCCACCGATCAACGCCGGCACGGTTTCGCCGTAGTTGCCGCGCACCGGCCGCGCGACCGCCACGCGCAAATCGCGATCGAGCAGGCCGAGCGCACGCGTCAGGCTGCGCAGATCCTCCTGCTCGGCGGCGAGCGCCGTGCGCGTGCGCGCGATCGAATCGAGCCCGCCCCAGGCCATCGCGGCCATCGCCGCGAACACGGCGAGGGCGACCAGCAGTTCGACTAGGGTGAAGCCCGAGCGCTTGCGCAATGCGTTGAAGCGCATCGCGCACGAGGGCGAACGCCGCGAGCAGGAGCGAACGGCGGGGTTGCTTGGTGAGCGCAGGACGCGCGAACCTGGCAACAGCCACGCATAAGTATACTTTGCGCCTTTGTTCCGATTGCGATGCGTGCGCAGCATGCTCAGCGCACCAGGTCGATACCGGTAAATCCGGTCAGCGACGCCACCGTTTCCGCCGGCGCGGCCGCAGTCGCGACGTGGACGTCGAGGCGGCGGATTGTCGGCATCTGGGTCGCCTGGATTTCGAGTTCCCAGTGCCAGTCGCGCCCGCCATAGCGGCGCTGGCCAGAACTGCGCGCGGGATTCGGCAGTGGATTGGCGAGGCGCGTCTCGGTCAACACCTGCTGCGCCAGCCAGTCGGCCAGCGTGCGCTCGCGCAGCTCGGTGAAATTCCCGACCTGCAGCGCCGCGGTACGCGCAAGCGCGACCAGCGCAAGCGCGAGCACGAGCAGGGCGATCAGCACTTCGAGCAAAGTGAAACCGCGGGAACGCGCCGCCGAAGTCGATGCAGAGGCGGGTCTAGTGCGCATGGCGATCGTCGACCACGACGAAATCGACCGCGCCATCGGCGCGCGCATCGAGCCGGTAGCGGCGCTCGATATCGGTCCAGGCGAGTTCGAGCCGGAACGGCGTCAATTCGCCCGAGGGATAACACAGGGCCTGCGGTTGCTCGGGGAAATCGTCGCCGAGTTGCACTGGCACGCCGTCGCGTTGCAGCGCCCCCGTCATCGGCGCCGGCCAGTGCCGCGCGCGCAGTTCGCCACCTTTGTATGGCAGCCAGACCTCCTGCTCGGTGCGGCTGAAACGATAGCCGGATTTGCTCAGCGAAATGCCGATCGTGCGCCCGCCGAGTTCGGCCTGCTCGCAGGCGTAGGCGAGCAGCGCATTGGCGCGCTCGGCCTCGCGCGCGAACACACGTTCACCGCCCGCGCCCGCGAGCGCGAGGCTCACCGCGCCATAGAGCACAGCGAGGATCACCAGCACGACGAGTATCTCTAGCAATGTGAATCCGCGCGGGGCGCGCGGGATCTCGATTAGTGTGAATCCGCGCGGGCCGCGCGAATTCACCATCGTCGGCGGGCTAAGTAACGGACGGCCAGTACTGCGCATTGCGATCGCGGCAGATGCCGACGTCACTGATCCCAATTGCCGACGTCGGCGTCTTCGCCCTCGCCGCCCGGCTTGCCATCGGCGCCGTAGCTGAACACATCGATGTCGCCATGCGAGCCGGGACGCAGATAGAGATACGGCTTGCCCCACGGATCCTTCGGCGTCTTGTCGAGATAGCCGCCCTTGCGCCAGTTCGGCGCATCCGGCGCGCCGCTCGGCTTGGCCACGAGTGCCTCCAGCCCCTGCTCGGTGCTCGGATAGCTGAAGTTGTCGAGGCGATACATATTGAGCGCGGTGACGATCGCCTGGATGTCCTGCTTGGCGCGCGTCTGACGCGCTTCACCGGGGCGTTCCATAATCTTCGGCACTACAAGTGCAGCGAGGATTCCGAGAATCACGACGACGACGAGGATTTCGATCAAGGTGAAGCCGCGCGGCGCGGGCGGACCGACGATCGATGCGGAGTCGCGACGGCCGCGGCGGGGCGCACGATTCAAGGGCTGGGGGCTGAGGGCTGAGGGCTGCCGCATAGTCTTGTCTTGTGCGAATCCGTGATGGCGTCGATCATAGCAAAATGACCGCGCCGTCCTCCTCCAACTCTCAATCCACTGCCGCCTGGAGCGCGCGCGATCTGGCCGTGCTGTGGCATCCGTGCACGCAGATGCGCGACCACGCGCCCGATGGCGCCGCATTGCCGCTGACGCCGATCGCGCGCGGCGAGGGCGCGTGGCTGGTCGATCACGACGGTCGCCGCTATCTCGACGCGATCAGCTCGTGGTGGACCAACTTGTTCGGCCATGCCAATCCGCGCATCGGCGCCGCGCTCAAGGATCAACTCGACCAGCTCGAGCATGTCATCTTCGCCGGCTTCAGCCACGAACCAGGGATTCGACTCGCCGAGGAACTGCTGCACATCGCCCCGCGTGCGCCGACCGAAGATCGCGGACTGGCGCGCGTGTTCTACGGCGACAACGGTTCGAGCGCGATCGAGATCGCGCTGAAAATGAGCTTCCACTACTGGCGCAATCTTGGGCAGGTGCACAAGCAGCGTTTCATTGCGCTGAGCGGCGGCTATCACGGCGAGACGCTCGGCGCGCTGTCGATCACCGACGTGCCGCTGTATCGCGCGACTTACGCGCCGTTGCTCGGCCAGCCGATCTTCGTCGATTCGCCCGATTGCTATGCGCGCGACCCGGGCGAAAGCTGGGAAGCGCATTCGCGGCGCAAGCTCGACGCGATGCGCGCCACGCTCGAACGCCACGCGGAGGAAGTCTGCGCGGTGATCGTCGAGCCGCTCGTGCAGTGCGCAGGTGGCATGCGCATGTATCACCCGGTTTATCTCACAGGTCTGCGCCAGCTCTGCGACGAATTCGCCGTGCACCTGATCGCCGACGAAATTGCGGTCGGCTTCGGCCGCACCGGCACGCTGTTCGCTTGCGAGCAGGCGAGCATCGTGCCGGATTTCCTGTGCCTGTCGAAGGGTCTGACCGGCGGCTTCCTGCCGCTATCGGCCGTGCTGACGACACAGCGCGTCTACGACGCGTTCTACGCCGAGTACGCAAGCGGAAAGGCCTTCCTGCATTCGCACAGCTACACCGGCAATCCGCTCGCCTGCCGCGCGGCGCTGGAGACGCTCGCGATTTTCCGCTACGAACCTGTGCTCGAACGCAACCGCACGCTCGCTGCGCATCTCGCTTCGAGGCTCGCACCGCTTGCCGCGCACGCACATGTCGCCGAAGTACGCCAGACCGGCATGATCGCCGCGATCGAACTTGTTCGCGACAAATCCACGCGCGCGCCGTTTGCGTCCGCCGAACGCCGCGGCCTGCATGTCTACCGCCACGCCCTGCAGCGCGGCGTGCTGCTGCGCCCGCTTGGTGATGTGATCTACTTCATGCCGCCGTATGTCGTGACGCCCGAGGAGATCGATCTGATGGTCGAAGTCGCGGCGGAAGGCATCGAGCTTGCCTGCACCGATTGAAGATACTGCCGCCATGCGTGTTCCCAGAATCTATACCGACCAACCGCTGCGCCCCGGTGCCGAAGTGCTGCTGCCCGAGCAGGCCGGCGAGCACGTCGCACGCGTGTTACGGCTCGAGCGCGGCCATCCGCTGATCCTGTTCAACGGCGACGGACACGAGTACGACGCGACGCTCGCGGCGCTGGCCAAGCGCGCGGTCACCGCGGAAATCGCTGCGCAGCGCGAAATCGATCGCGAATCGCCGCTCGAGCTCACGCTGGCGCAAGGCATCGCACGCGGCGAGAAGATGGACTGGATCCTGCAGAAGGCGACCGAGCTCGGCGTCGCGCGCATCGTGCCGGTCGTGACCGAGCGCACCGAGGTCAAGCTCGACGAGGAGCGTGCCGAACGTCGTGTCGCGCACTGGCGCAGCGTGGTTGCGAGCGCGTGCGAACAATGCGGGCGCACGCGCCTGCCCGAAATCGACGCACCGCTGCGCCTCGACCGCTGGCTCGGCGCGCTCGGCGACGATGCCGCGCTGCGCCTCGCCCTGCTGCCCGAGGGCGATTTTACATTGCGGCATTTTCTGCAAGTGGAAATGAATGCGGCGCACCCGAGCGCATTGCTCTGCGTCGGGCCCGAGGGCGGCTTTTCCGACAACGACGTTGCGCTTCTGACGCAGGCGGGTTTTCGTGGACTGCGCCTCGGACCGCGCATTCTGCGCACGGAGACAGCGGGGCTCGCGGCGATCGCTGCCCTGCAGGCGATCGCCGGCGACCTTTGACTTTTTGCTTGGCTCACTCCCGGGCGAGCAAGTCACTTTCAGGCAAATGCTTCCAAGCCGCTCCGCGGCCCAAGATCACTTTGGAGCAAAGGCTTCCGCTCGCCCTCCGGGCGAACGGGTAACTTTCTCTTGCTCGTGCAAGAGAAAGTCACCAAAGAGAACACGCCCCA